>JBAQKU010000535.1:0-35976 GCA_049301315.1 Telluria sp. | reverse complement strand
ACCTGCGCGAGGTGGCGCGCGCGACCGTGCAGGACTGGGTGCAAGCGTCGTTCGCGCACGGCATCGACCTCGGTTTCGAGGAGCCGCGCTGGCCCATCATAATTTCCGGCAATTCGCTGATGCTGCGCGAGATGCTCTCGAACCTGATCGACAACGCACTGCGCTACACGCCGGCCGGCGGCAGCGTCACGGTGCGCGTGCGGCCCGACGTCGAGCCGGTGGTGCTGGAGGTGGAAGACACCGGCCCCGGCATCGCGCCGGCCGAACGCCCGCGCGTGTTCGAGCGTTTCTACCGCATCCTGGGCAGCACCGCTTCCGGCAGCGGCCTGGGGCTGGCGATCGTGCGCGAGATCGCGCAGCAGCACGGCGCCGAAGTCGACGTGTTCGGCAACCCGCGCAGCCAGAACCCGAAACTGCCCGGCAGCCTGTTCCGCCTGAGCTTCCCCGGCTGCGCCAGTGCCGAGGAAGGCGACGCGTGATGCCTGCGGCCGTCACCTCGGCCGAGCCGACGGCCGCCCAGCTCGAGCGCCGCCGCACGCTGCTGGCCGAGCGCGCGGCTCACTGGAAGCGCACCCGCAAGCTGACGCTGGTGCTGCTGGCGCTATGGTTCGCCACCAGTTTCGGCACGGTGTTCTTCGCGCGCGAACTGGCCCGCGTGACCCTGTTCGACTGGCCGCTCTCGTTCTACTTCGCCGCCCAGGGCGCCGCGCTGATCTACCTCGCGATCCTGGCCGCCTATGCCGTCATCATGCGGCGCATCGACCAGCGCTTCGAGCGCCGCATCGGGGAGCTTGAGTGAGCGCCACCAAAAACTATTTCCGCAAGCTGAGCCGCTACTACCTGTGGTACACCGTCTGCTTTGCCGCCTTCCTGGTCGCGCTTGCGCTGCTCGAAAGCGAGGGCATGCCGCGCATCTGGATCGGCTACATGTTCATGCTGGCGACCATCGTGCTGTACGCGGCCATCGGCGTCATCAGCCGCACCTCGAACGTGTCGGAGTATTACGTGGCGGGACGGCGCGTGCCGGCCCTGTTCAACGGCATGGCAACCGCCGCCGACTGGATCTCGGCGGCCAGCTTCATCAGCCTGGCGGGCGGACTGTACCTGCACGGCTTCGACGGCCTGGCCTACATCATGGGATGGACCGGCGGCTACTGCCTGGTGGCCTTGCTGATTGCGCCCTACCTGCGCAAGTTCGCTCAATACACGATTCCCGATTTCCTGGCGGCGCGCTATGGCGGCGGCGCCAACGGGCGCGGCGGGCCGGTGCGCGCGATGGCGGTGGGCGCCACCATCATCGTCTCGTTCACCTACGTGGTGGCGCAGATCTACGCGGTCGGGCTGATCGCCTCACGCTTTACCGGCGTCGATTTCTCGGTCGGGATTTTCCTCGGCCTGGCCAGTATCCTGGTGTGCTCATTCCTGGGCGGGATGCGCGCCATCACCTGGACCCAGGTGGCCCAGTACATTGTGATCCTGGTCGCCTTCCTGATTCCCAGCATGTGGCTGTCGGTCAAGCACGCCGACAATCCGGTGCCGCAACTGGCATACGGCTCGGTGCTGCCGAAGCTGGCCCAGCGCGAGGCCGAGCTCAACCAGGATCCAAAAGAGCGCCAGGTGCGCGCCATCTTCATGCACCGCGCGGCCGCATACAGCGCCCGGCTCGATGCGCTGCCTGCTTCGTGGGAAGCGGGCAGACAGGCAGCGCAGCAGCGGCTCGACGCGGTCCGGCTGCGCAACGCCTCGCTGCACGAGATCCGCAGCGCCGAGCGCGCCCTGATTGCCTACCCCAAGAACGCCGAGGACGCAGCGCGCGAATGGGCGGCGGTGCGCGACGCCAACCTGGCGCGCGGGCAGCCACCCGAACCGCACGCGGAGCCCTTCCCCGGCGCCGACCGCGCTCAATCCGACATCCGGCGCAATAACTTCCTGGCGCTGGTGTTCTGCCTGATGCTGGGCACCGCCGCCCTGCCGCACATCCTGATGCGCTCGTACACCACGCCTTCGGTGCAGGAGACGCGCGTGTCGGTATTCTGGGCGCTGTTCTTCATCCTGCTGATCTACCTCACGATTCCCGCGCTGGCGGTGCTGGTCAAGTACGACATTTACTCCCACCTGGTGGGCAGCGAGTTTTCCAGGCTGCCGACCTGGATTTCGTACTGGGCCAACGTGGACAAGGTCAATCCGCTCATCAGCATTGCCGACATCAACCACGACGGCATCGTGCAGCTGGCTGAAATTGCCATCGACGGCGACGTGCTGGTGCTGGCCACGCCCGAAATCGGCGGGCTTCCCTACGTGATCTCGGGGCTGGTGGCGGCCGGCGGGCTGGCCGCCGCGCTGTCGACCGCGGACGGCCTGCTGCTGGCCATCTCGAACGCGCTCTCGCACGACATCTACTACAAGATGGTCGACCCGGCCGCCTCGACCCAGAAGCGCGTGACGATTTCCAAGCTGCTGCTGCTGGCGGTCGCCTTCATCGCCGCCTACGCCGCCTCGCAAAAGCCGGCCGATATCCTGTCGCTGGTGGGCGCCGCGTTCTCGCTGGCGGCCTCGACCCTGTTCCCGGCACTGGTGCTGGGGGTGTTCTGGAAGCGCGCCAACCACCGCGGCGCGATAGCGGCGATGGTGGCCGGTTTTTCCGTATGCGTCTTCTACATGATCCGCACCAGCAGCATGCTGGGCGCCGGCGCGGCCGGGCAGTGGTTCGACATCGCCCCGATCTCGGCCGGCATTTTCGGCGTACCGGCCGGCATCGCCACCCTGATCGTGGTCAGCCTCTTGACCGCGCCGCCAGAGCGCAGCACGGCCGGCCTGGTCGATCATATCCGGGCACCGGAATAGTAGCGCCAATTTTGCGCACGAACAAGCTCGGCACACCGGTTATCTGCCAGACTCGTCTCCACTTTTTCCAGGAGCGATTCTATGCACTCCGGTATCTTGATTGCATGCCGCCTTGGCCTGCTGTCCCTGCTGCTTGCCGCAGCGCTTGTCGCGCACGCTGCGCCGCCCGCCATCGAAGATTTTTTCGACAATCCTGCACTGAGCGCCGCGGTGTTGTCCCCGGATGCGAGGTCGCTGGCCGTGCGGGTCGGCAGCGAAACCGTGCGCGAACGCCTGGCGGTGGTCGACCTGGCGACCAACGCGATCAAGGTGATCGCACAGTTTTCCGACCTCGACATCCGCAACTTCGAGTGGATCAATGACGAGCGCCTTGTGTTCGATTCTTTCGACAAGAGCGCAGCGCAAGGCGACGTGCGCTACGGGCCGGGATTGTATGCGGTCAACCGCGATGGATCCGGTTTCCGGCAGCTCGCCAACATCAACAGCTCGCTGTTCCAGTCGGAACGCGGCGCCAGGCTGCTGCCGTGGAACACGTTCATGTTGGGGCTGAAAGGCGCGCAAGACTCCGAGTTCATCTACGTAGCGAGCCCCAATTACCAAGGATTGGCCGAGATCGACCACGTCAAGCTGTTGCGCCTCAATACCCTGAACGGGCGCACCGACGCCGTCAATCGCCCCGGCAGCACACGTTCCTGGCTGCTCGACCACAAGGGCGAACCGCGCCTGGCCACCACCCTCGACGACAATACCGTAGCAGTGCACTACCGCGATCCGGCCACCGGCCAGTGGCGCAAGCTGACCCAGTTCGAGGCCTACGTGTCCGACCCGCGGCGCTTCGAGCCACTCGCTTTCGCGCCCGACGGCACGCTCTATGTGAGCACGCGCGCGGGACGGGACACGTCTGCCGTGCATACCTTTGATTTCGCAACGAACGAGGTCAACAAGACGGCGCTGCTCGAGCTCGCGGGCTACGACTTCCGCGGAGAGCTCGTCACCACGCGCGACAAGCTGTATGGAATAAACTATCTGACGGACGCCAGGTCGACCGTCTGGTTCGACGAAAAAATGAAGGCCATGCAAAAGACGATCGACCAGTTGCTGCCCTCGACCGTCAACCTGATCTCGGTTGCGGCGCGAGCGCAAACGCCGTGGGTACTGGTCAGGTCGTACTCGGACATCCGGCCAAGCACCTATCTCCTGTTCAATACAGAGACCAGCACGCTCAACAAGATCGGCGACACCTACGCGAAGATCAAGCCGTCGGAGATGGGGCGCCAGGACATGGTGCGTTACAAGGCGCGCGACGGGCTCGAGATTCCCGGCTTGCTGACGCTGCCCAACGGCAGCAGCGGCAAGAATTTGCCGCTGGTCGTGCTGGTTCACGGCGGCCCGTTTGTACGCGGCAGCGAATGGGGTTGGCACCCGGACACCCAGTTCCTCGCCTCGCGCGGGTATGCCATACTCGAACCGGAATACCGCGGCAGCACCGGCTTCGGCGCAAAGCACTTTCGCGCCGGGTGGAAGCAATGGGGCCTGGCGATGCAGGACGATATCGCCGATGGTGCGAAATGGGCGATTGCGCAAGGCATCGCCGACCCGAAGCGCATCTGCATTGCCGGCGCCAGCTACGGTGGTTATGCCACGCTGATGGGGCTCGTCAACGACCCGGCCCTGTTCAAGTGCGGGATCGACTGGGCTGGCGTGACCGACATCAAGCTGATGTACACGGGCCACTGGAGCTTTACCTCGGATTTGCCCGATGGCTGGAAGCAGTACGGCATGCCGGTCCTGATCGGCGACCCGGTCAAGGACGCCGATCAGCTCAAGGCCACCTCGCCGCTGGAACAGGCCGCGCGCATCACGCAGCCGCTGCTGCTCGCTTACGGTGGGGCCGATCGCCGCGTGCCGCTGTATCACGGCGAAAAATTCTACGCCGCGGTAAAGAAGACCAACCCGAATGTCGAATGGGTGGTGTACAACGAGGAAGGCCACGGATGGGCGCTACCGAAGAACCGCATCGACTTCTGGAGCCGGGTCGAGAAATTCCTGGCGCGCCACATCGGAACGCCTTAGAAGCGGTGGCGCAGCCCGGCCGTGAACTGCTTGTCGCCAGTGCCCGATTCCGCGCTGTTGCCTTCCGTGTAGGCAGCACCGTTATGGTTGCGGATCACCGCGTACGAGGTGTACAGGTCGGTGCGCTTGGACAGGGCGTACATATAGGCCGCGCCCAATTGCTGCGCATCCTGGTTCAGCGCGGTCCTGTCGTTCTTGCGCACATAGGTCGCGACAACCGTGCTGGCGCCGAACGGCAGCGACACGCCCAGCAGCATGTCGGTGCTGTCGGTCGAGGCGACCGGTGCCGCGCCGCCGAATGTGGCCGCGGTATTGTTCAAGGGCGAGCTGTTGAGGCCCTTGGCGACCCCGTAACCGAAGTAGGCCTTGGCCGGGCCAAAGTCGTAATTCGCGCCCAGCAGGGCATTCTTGGCCTGCCCCCTGTTTTTCAGGGTCGCGGTGTCGTTGTTGCGCAGGTGGTAGCCAAGACGCACATTGAGCGGGCCGCGGCTGTAGCCAAACGAGCCGCCGACGGCGCGCCCTGCGTCACTGTCGCCCGCGACTTCGCCTGCTGCATACATCAAGTCGCCACTGAAGCCGTTGAAATCGTTGCTGCGGTACAGGACCGAATTAGCCGCGCGAAATCCTGCGGGCGCCATCAGGTTATTCGAGCGCACCACGCCGTTGCGCATGGGGTCGACGACCTGGTTGAGCGTGGTGAAGAACGGGACGTCCTGCAGACCCAGCGAAACCATGCCGAAGCTGCCGCGCAAGCCGACTACCGCGGTGCGGCCGAACAGGGTGTTGTTCTGGGTGGAGCCGCCGGTGTCGCCATTGAAGCCGCCTTCGATGACGAAGAACGCGCCCAGGTTTTTGCCGAAATCCTCGGTGCCGCGGAAACCAAAGCGGCTCTGGGTCGCCATGCCGCTCGAGACCAGCGTCGAGGTTCCGGCAACGCCGCCGCTGTTGACGGAAGCGCCGAGGTCGACGACGCCGTAGACCGTCACGTTACTCTGTGCCAGGGCTGCGCTGCTGCACAAGGCCAGGATGGCGAGCGCGGGAATTGTTTTTTTCATTGGTATGTCTCCGAAATAATTTATAAAGCAAATGCGCAAGGCCGGGCCGCGGCTCGCGGCGCCCGGTGTGGATGGAACGATGAAGCTGGCCGCATCGCCGGATGGCGCCGCCGCAGCCTGTGATTCAGATGGGGGAATCGCTCGCGCGCTATTCGCGCGCGCGTAATGCCCCGTCGATGCGCCGCGCGAGTTGCAGCGGATTGGCGCTCTTCAAGGCGTCGGGCAACAGCGCCTCCGGCCAATCCTGGTAACTGACTGGCCGCAGGAAGCGGAATATCGCGCAGCCGCCAACGGAAGTGGACCTGCCGTCGGAGGTGGATGGATAGGGGCCGCCGTGCACCATTGCGTGACCGACTTCCACGCCGGTTCCGAAGCCGTTCACCAGGATGCGGCCGACACGGCGTTCGAGCGCAGGCAAAAAGGCGCGCGCCTCGGCATGATCGCCTTCGTCGATGTGGAGCGCGCCGGTCAACTGGCCTTCGAGCGCTTCCACGACGGCCAGCATGGTTGCCAGGTCCGGGCAGCGCACGATGAGCGACGCGGCGCCGAACACTTCCTCCTGCAACGCGGGATTCGAGAGGAATGCTTGCGCGCTGGTGGTGAACAGCGCGGCCTGGGCCTGATACTGGGTACCTGGCCCGCCGCGCGCCACGGTGCTCACCTCGGGATGCGCTCCGATTGCGCGAACGCCCGCGTTGAACGCATGTTGAATGCCGGGCGTAAGCATGGTGGCGGGGGCCGTTTCGACCAGCGCCGCGCGGGCCGCGCCGATGAAGCGCTCCAGTCCCGGACCATCCACGGCAAGAATCAGCCCCGGGTTGGTACAAAACTGTCCTGCACCGAGCACGAGCGAGCCCGCAAATGCCGCACCGATGGCTTCGGCACGATTGGACAGCGCATGCGGGAACAGCAGCACCGGATTGATGCTGCTCATTTCGGCGTACACAGGAATCGGTTCGCTGCGCAGCGCGGCAAGCTTCATCAAGGCAGTGCCGCCGGCACGCGAACCCGTAAAGCCGACCGCCTTGATGCGCCGGTCGGACACCAAGCCCTGTCCGATCTCGCGCCCGCTGTCGAACAGCAGGGAAAAGGTCCCTTCGGGCAGGCCGCAGGCAGCGACCGCTTTCCGGATCGCCTTGCCGACCAGTTCGGAGGTGCCCGGGTGCGCCGAATGCGCCTTCACGACGACAGGACAGCCGGCCGCCAGCGCGGAGGCGGTATCGCCGCCTGCGACCGAAAACGCCAGTGGAAAATTGCTGGCGCCGAACACGGCCACCGGCCCGAGCGCGACGTTACGCAAGCGCAGATCGACGCGCGGCAGCGGCTTTCTTTCCGGTTGCGCAGGATCGATGCGCGCATCGATGAAGTCGCCGCTTCGTACCAACGCGGCGAACATGCGCAGTTGGCCGACCGTGCGCCCACGCTCGCCTTCGATGCGTGCGCGCGGCAGGCCGCTTTCGTCGACGCAGCGCTCGACCAGCGCATCGCCCAGTTCCAGGATATTGGCGGCGATGGTTTCCAGGAACACGGCGCGCGCTTCAAGGGAGGTTTCGCGATAGCTGTCGAAAGCTTGCCATGCAAGGGCACAGGCGCGTTCGAGGTCGTCCGGCGTGGCGCCGCCGAAGGCCGGCTCCATCGCGGCTCCGGTAGCGGGATTGACGGCCTTGACCGAACCGTTGGCGCCCCGCACAGCGCGGCTGCCGATCAGCATTTCACCGAAAACATTCATTGCAAACTCCCTTATGATAAAAATCGATGCTTACTTCTGGCTCTGCCAGCCATCCATCGCCGACTGCAGCGAAACACCCATCCACTTTTCGTAGATCGCGCCAAGACGGCCGTTCTTCATGTTGGCGGCGATCCACTTGTTGACCTCGTCGCGCAGTGGCCCGTCTTCCTTGCGCAGCCCGATCGCATAAGGCATCGACTTCATCACCTGCTTGACTTCGATACCCTTGGCCGGGTTGACCTTGCCGATGGTGGCAAGCGAGGTGCGCGGCGTCACGATGGCGTCGATCTGGCCGGAGGCGAGCGCGGTGGCCACGGTCGCGTCGTCATCGAAGCGCACGATCTTCGCGTCCTTCGGTGCGAGCGCGCTCAGGACCGTGTCCTGCAGATTGCCGCGCACCACGCCGACGCGCTTGCCGGACAGTCCGTCGACATTCTTGAGCGCGAGTTCCCGGGGCGCGCCGAGCACCAGCTGGTTGACGCCGTACGGCGACGAAAATGCGATGACCTTCTCGCGCTCCGGCGTGACGCTGAAGACCGAAATGACCATGTCGACCTTCCTCGTCATCAGGTAGGGAATGCGGTTCGGGCCGGTCAGCGGCACGATTTCAAGCTCGACGCCCATGTCCTTGGCGAACTGGCGCGCGACATCGACGTCGGCCCCGATCGGCTGCATTCTTTCGTCCGTCATGCCATAGGGCGCGATGCCGAGGTCGATCCCGATCAGTACCTTCTTGCGGCTGCCGATGTCGTGCAGCGCGTCGGCACTGGCTGGCGCCGCGGCGAACATGCCGGCCCCGATCAATGCGATGGCTGCCAGCTTCTTGAATACGTTTGTAGATGTCATGTCTGTCTCCTGGTTGTGGTTGTGGTGTTACAGGCCGGACCCGATGAACTGGGCAAATTCCTTGGTTTTTGGTGCGTCGAACAATTCATTGGGCGGGCCGCTTTCCCAGATTTTCCCGTCGTGCATGAACACCAGCACGTCGGCGACCTTGCGCGCGAACGCCATTTCATGCGTGACCAGCACCATCGTCATGCCGTCGCGCGCCAGTTGTTCCATCACCTTGAGCACTTCGCCGGTCAGTTCAGGGTCGAGCGCGGAAGTCACTTCGTCGAACAGCATCACTTGCGGGGCCATGGCCAGCGAACGTGCGATCGCCACGCGCTGCTGCTGCCCTCCGGAGAGCTGCTCGGGATACGCATCTTTCTTTTGCGCGAGGCCGACCTGCTCGAGCACCTCGAGCGCCTTGCGGGTCGCAGCGGCGCGATCCATTGCCTTGACCGTGGTCAGGGCCAGCGTGATGTTGCGTTCGACGGTCAGGTGCGGAAACAGGTTGTAGCTCTGGAACACGATGCCGACTTGCTTGCGCAGTTCGCGCAGGTTGACGCGGCTCCTGTCGTGGACGGCGTGCCCGCACACAGTGAGCTCGCCGCTTTCGATGGTTTCGAGCGCATTCATGCAACGCAGCAGGGTGCTTTTTCCCGAGCCGCTGCGCCCGACGATGGCGACCATCTGGCCTTTTTCGACCGTGAGCGAAACGCCCTTCAGCACCTGGTGCACGCCGAAGCTCTTGTGCAGGTTCGCTACGCTGATCACGGAGCCGGTCTGCGCTGCGCATTCCGATGGTTGATACGCGCCGATGCTGCTGCCGGCGATGTCGCTTGCATTAATTGCGGACTGCATTGAGTCTCCTTTCGAGGCGCCGGCTCGCTACCGACAGCGGGTAGCACAGGCAGAAATAGAACAGGGCCACTGTGGTAAAAACGATAAATGGCTGGAAGGTCGAGTTATTCACGAGGTTGCCGGCACGCGACAATTCAACGAAGCCGATCACCGATGCGAGCGAGGTGTTTTTCACGATCTGCACCATGAACCCGACGGTGGGCGGCACCGCGATGCGCACCGCCTGCGGCAGGACCACGCGCAACAGCTGTTCGAAGCGGTTCAGGCCCAGGCATTCGGCCGCTTCCCACTGCGTCCTGGGCACCGCCTGGATGCAGCCGCGCCATATCTCGCCCAGGAAGGCGGCGCTGTAAATGGTCAGCGAGATGCCGGCCGCGGCCAGCGGCGCGAGCTGGAAGCCCATGATGCTCAGCCCGAAGTAGGCCAGGAACAGCAGCACCAGCAGGGGTGTTCCCTGCACCACCTGGATATAGGCCGTGGTCAGCCAGCGCAGCAGCGGGTGGCGCGAGATGCGGCCCAAGGCCACTGCCAGCCCGAACACGCCGCCGCCAACGAAGGCGAGCAGGGAAAGCAGCACCGTCCATTGCGCGGCCTGCAGCAGGAAGCCCACGTGAAACCAGTTAAATTGAACCATCTCGCCTCCTACAATGCGGTGCCGAGCTTGCGCCGGCGGGTGAATGCCAACTGCCCGATCAGCCAGAAGCCGGCCCGGAACAGCATCGAGAGCGCGAAGTACAACAGCGCGATCACGCCATATACTTCGAAGCTGCGGAAGGTCTCGGACTGGACCAGGTTGGCCGCCGCGGTCAGCTCCTCGACCGAAATCTGCGAGGTGATGCTCGACGCCAGCATCAGCAGCACGAACTGGCTCGACAGCGCGGGATAGACCCGCTCCACCGCCGGCAGCAGCACCACATGCAGGAAAATCTGCGTCTTGGACATGGCCAGGCATTCGGCGGCCTCGATCTGCCCGCGGTGGATCGACAGGATCCCGGCGCGCATGATCTCTGTGGTGTAGGCGCCGATGTTGATCACCAGCGTGATCAGCGCCGACATCTCCGCCGACAGCTTGAATCCCATGCTGGCCAGGCCGAAATACACGATGAAGACCTGCACCAGCAGCGGCGTGTTGCGGATGGTCTCGACGTAGGCTCCGACCAGGGTGCGCAGCCACGCGACGCCGCTCAGGCGTCCGGTCGCGCACAGGGTGCCCAGCACGAAGCCGAGCGCCATTGCCATCGTCGACAGCTTGATGGTGAGCCAGGCGCCTGCCAGCAGGCGGTCCCAGCTCGCCAGCACGGCCAGAAAATCGAAGGTGTAATTCATTTGCTGTCTCCCGTTTGCTTTAATTGCGGCGTATCGGCCGGATCAGGTGATGGCGCCGATTTGCCATGGCACGAATTCGTTCTGGCCGTAGCCATGCAGCTCGCTCTTGGTGCGGCTGCCCGATGCGACATCGAGCATCAGCTGGAACAGCCGCGCGCCTACCTCGTCGATGCTCTCGCTGCCGTCGATGATGGTTCCGCAATTGATGTCGATGTCGTCGCGCTGGCGGTTCCACAGCGCGGTGTTGGTCGACAGCTTGAGCGACGGCGTGGGCGCGCAACCGTAGGCCGAACCGCGCCCGGTGGTAAAGCAGATCAGGTTGGCGCCGCCCGCAACCTGGCCGGTGGCCGAGACCGGGTCGTAGCCAGGCGTATCCATGAAGACCAGCCCGTGCTGCGTGACCGGCTGCGCGTATTCGTAGACCTCGGTCAGGTTGCTGGTGCCGGCCTTGGCCACCGCGCCCAGCGATTTCTCGAGGATGGTGGTGAGGCCGCCCGCCTTGTTTCCGTCCGACGGGTTATTGTTCATGTCGGCGCCCATGCGCGCGCAGTACGCTTCCCACCAGCGGATGCGCGCGATCAGCTTTTCGCCCACCTCGACGCTCGCCACGCGGCGCGTGAGCAGGTGCTCGGCTCCGTAGATTTCCGGCGTTTCCGACAAAATCGCGGTGCCGCCGTGCGCGACCAGCCGGTCGACCGCCGCGCCCAGCGCGGGATTGGCCGTGATGCCGGAATAGCCGTCCGAGCCGCCGCACTGCAAGCCCACGATCAGATGGCGCGCGCTGACCGGCTCGCGTACAACCTTGTTTGCTTCGGCCAGCAGCACGCGAACCTGCTCGATGCCGACCGCGACGGTGCGCGCGGTGCCGCCGTTTTCCTGGATGACCAGGGTGCGCAGCGTGGCGCCGCCGGTTAGTTTTTCGGACGCCATCAGGCCGTCGATCTGGTTGGTTTCGCAGCCCAGGCCCACGATCAGCACTGCCGCGAAATTCGGATGGCGGGCATAGCCGCCCAGCGTGCGGCGCAGCACGGCCAGGCCGTCGCCCTTGGAATCGACCGCGCAACCGAGGCCGTGGGTGAGCGCCACCACGCCGTCCACGTGCGGAAATTCCGCGAGGGCCTCGGGATGGATGTCGCGCCGGAAGTGGTCTGCGATCGCCTTGGCGGCGGTTGCCGAACAATTGACGGAGGTAAGGATGCCGATGTAATTGCGGGTCGCGATGCGCCCGCCCGCCCGGACGATTCCCATGAACTGGGCCGAGCCGGCTGCGCCCGCATCGGTTTTTGCATCGGCGCCGAACGCGTAATCGCGCTCGAAATCGCCCATCGCCAGGTTATGGGTATGCACATGTTCGCCGGCTTCGATGGCCCGGGCCGCAAAACCGATGATCTGGCCGTAGCGGCGTACCGCGGCGCCGGCCGCGATAGCGCGCACCGCCAGCTTGTGGCCGGGCGGTATCAGGCCGCGCACCACGAGGCCGTCACTGCCCGTACGCGTGCCTGCGACCAGCTGCGCCAGCGCGATGCGCACATCGTCCTGCGGGTGCAGCAGGATGGTTTGCCGGGTGCGCGCCGGGCTTGGCGCTACTTCGATTTTTGTTTCAACACTCACGAATTGGTTCCTAAATAAACAATGCAGCGGCCCGGCCTGCGCTGTGGAGGCCGTCCTGTATCAAATGGGGAGCGCGGTCAGGTCGCTTTTAGCGGCGCCAGGTGTGCACGGCGCGACGCGCCTATGCTCTGCAGCAGAAGAATGCCGACGAATCCGCCGGCGGCGAGTGCGAACATGCCGGCACGCTGGCTGTGGAAGGCCGTTTCAACCGCGGTCTTCAGGGTCGGGGCGATAAAACCGCCGAGATTGCCGATCGAACCGATCAGCGCGATCCCGCTCGCCGCCGCCGGCCCGGTCAGGTAGGCGGTGGGCAGGGTCCAGAACAGCGGCTGCACCACCACGAAGCCGACCGTCGCCACGCAGAACGCGATGAGCACCGGCGCTATCTGGGTGCCGAAGGTGGAGCACAAGATGCCCGACGCTGCCATGGCGAGCATGCAGACCGCGAGATGGCGGTGCTTGCCGGTTGCGTCGGCATACCTTGTGATGAAGGGCATGGCAACCAGGGCGCAGAACCAGGGGATCGCAGTCAGCAGGCCGACCTTCAGTCCGATCGCGCTGCCGGTCAGCTCCGAGATGCGGGTCGGGAGGTAGAAGATGACGCCATACACGCTGACCTGCACCGCAAAATAGATCAGCGTGAAGCGCAGCACATTGGCGTCCTTGAGTGCGGCCAGCGCGCCCGATGGGCCGTGCGCAAGCTTGGTGCAGTCTTCGGCCGCGATTTCGTTTTCCAGCGCGGTGCGTTCCTCGGCCGTGAGCCATGCGGCATCGCGCGGCCGGCTGGTCAGGTAGAAGAAGGCGATCACGCCGACCACGCTGGCGGCCAGGCCTTCGATGAGGAACATCCACTGCCAGTTGCGCAGCCCGAGCATGCCGCCGGTGCTGTCGAGCAGAAAGCCGGACAGCGGCCCGCCCAGTACCAGCGCAACCGGCAGCCCGAAGTAGTACACACCGAGCGCCTTGCCGCGGTCGCGCGCGGGGAACCAGTAGGTCGAGAAAAGGATCACGCCCGGCGAGAAGCCGGCTTCGGTCACGCCCAGGATGAAGCGCAGGATGTAGAACGAGGTCTCGTCGCGCACGAACATCATGGCGGCCGATGCCAGGCCCCAGGTGATCATGATCCGGCTCAGCCAGACCTTGGCGCCGACGCGTTGCAGCATGAGGTTGCTCGGGATTTCAAACACCGCATAGCCGATGAAGAAGATGCCGGCGCCCAGCGCGAAGGCCGCATTGCCGATATTCGCATCGATCTGCAGCGCCTGTTTGACGAAGCCGACGTTCGAGCGGTCGAGCATCGCCAGCGCGAACATGAGCGCGAGGAATGGGGCGAGCCGCAGGCGTGCCTTGCGCACGGCCGAGGCCAATGGACTGTGGTTGTCTGTCTGGTACTTCATCTTGTGTCTCCTGCGCATGAGCCTTTGCGGCTTCATTATTACTTGATTTCGTTAGGGGTGATGGCTCACAGGTCCCGATGGCCCAGCAAGCCGCGCGCGGCAAGGTTGGCCATCAGCGCACGCACGCCGAAGGTCCACGGTGCGATGGCGTCGCTGCTTCCCACCTGGTTGGCCAGCGTCCCGAGCATGGCGCTGGAAATGCGCACCTGGTCGCCGGTCTTGTGCGTGAAGCCCTCGCCCGGCGCGTCGCGGTCCGCAACCGGCGCGAACAGGGTGCCAAGGAACAGGACCAGGCCGTCCGGATACTGGTGACAGGGACCGATGGCCTGCTCGACCAGGTCGAGCGGATCGCGCGTGATCTGGTCCATGGAACTGGTCCCGTCGAGCACGAATGCGTCGGGTCCGCCTTCCACCCGCAGATGCACGGTTGCGCGCCGCACGTCGTCCATCGAGAACGTTTCGTCGAACAGCCGAAGGAAAGGTCCGATCGCGCAGGAACCGTTGTTGTCCTTCGCTTTACCCAGCAGCAGCGCGCTGCGCCCCTCGACGTCGCGCAAATTGACGTCGTTGCCCAGCATTGCGCCCAGCACCCGGCCGCGGCTGTCGACCGACAGCACGATTTCCGGCTCCGGGTTATTCCACACCGACTTCGGATGGACGCCGATCTCGGTCCCGGTTCCCAGCGCGGCCAGCAGCGGGGCCTTGGTGAAGATTTCCGCGTCGGGCCCGATGCCGACTTCAAGGTATTGCGACCACAGCCCCTGCTTGACCAGCAGCGCCTTCAACTCGCGCGATTCGGCCGAGCCGGGCCGGATGCTGGCCAGACTGTCGCCCACCAGCGCATTGACCTGCTCGCGCACCTGCACCGCGCCCTGGGGGTCGCCCTTGGCGCGCTCTTCGATGACGCGTTCGATCAGGCTGGCCGCGAAGGTGACGCCGGCGGCCTTGATCACCTGCAGGTCGCACGGCGCCAGCAAATGGGCCACTGCCGGATTGCGCTCGGCGCAAGCGGTATTGGCAAGCAGCGCGTCAAGGCTGCCGATCCAGCGCCCGGCCGTCGCGCGCACCACGCCGACCGGATCGTGCATGTCGACCAGGCTGCTGATGGTGGGCGCGGCATCGGAAATATCGAAAACGCCGTCGGCGCGCACCACCACCACGGCCGGGCCGGCCGGCATGGCGCCGCTTGCCGGCACCCATGCGCGGCCAAGCAGCGTGCCGGCGACGCCGTCGGACGGCAGGGTTTCAAAGGAGCTGAGGGAAAAACCAGGATTCATACTGTCTCTGTCGGATATTGTATTGCGGCTTGCACTGGGAAAGCCTGCATGAAAGACTGCAATATACGTGGGCGACCGATAGACATCCAATCAATTATTTCGTAAAATCCATTCCATTTCGTGATGGGTCGAGTTATGTCAGAACCAATCTTCGTGTCGCCAGCGAGCATGTGCTCCAAACTGCGCTTCCGGCACCTGCAACTGCTCGACATCCTCGGGCGCACCCGCAATCTGAGGGTGACGGCCGAGCAGATGCACATGACCCAGCCGGCCGCGACCAAAATCCTGGCCGATATCGAATCGCTGTTCGGCGCGCAGTTGTTCGAGCGGCTGCCGCGCGACATGCGCCCAACCGATCTCGGCCTGTTTACGCTGCGCTACTCCAGCGTCGCGCTGGCCGAATTGAGCAAGTTCGTCGGCGAATTCAATGCACTGCGCAACGGCGGCCACGGCCACCTCACGGTCGGCGCGATTTCGGCGTCGGCGGCCCAGCTGCTGACCGCCACCATCAAGGAAGTGCGCCAGCGGCGCCCGCTGCTGAGCATCAAGATCGTCGAACAAAGCAGCGACCAGCTCGCCATCTGGCTGGAAGAAAAGAAGCTCGACATCATGGTGGGACGCCTGACCGAGCCACGCCACCGCACCCTGTTCGACTTCGAGATGATTTCAGGCGAGCCGGTATGGGTCGTCGCCGGCCAGCATCATCCGCTGCTGGCGATGAACGACCTGGAACTGTCCGACCTGGGCGCCTGGCCATGGATTCTGTATCCGCCCGCCACCGCGATCAGGAAATTGTTCGACGAATCGTTTGCGTCCGCCGGCATCGCCGCCCCCAAAGGCATGGTCGAGACGCCGTCCATTTTTTCGACGCTCGAACTGTTGCAGGCGACCGAGATGCTGTCCCTGCAGCCGCGCGCCGCTGTGGAAAAATATGTCGACAAGGGACTGCTCGGGCATGTTCCCGTGCCGATCAGGCACACGATGTCCAACTATGGAATCGTCACGCGCAAAAATGAGGTCGCGTCCCAGACCACACAGGAATTCATCGCCATCCTGCGCTCCGTGGCCACGCGGCTTGGGGACATGGCGGACTGAACATCTGCTGCAAATGATCCGATGCTGCGCGTGCTCAAGCCGGGCGCACAAGTTACCTGCCAGACTGCGTCTTCATCTTCTCACGGAGTACCTTGATGCAGCCAGGCCTCGTGCCAGCCCTGCTGGTCTGGCTGCTGGCATTCGTCTCGAACGCCCTCGCCGCCGGCCCGGCGCCCGCCATTTTTTTTGACAATCCCGCCCTGAGCGGCGCCCTGCTGTCGCCGTCCGCACGCTTCCTTGCCGTGCGTGCCACCGGCAAGTCAGGGCACGAGCGCCTTGCCGTGCTGGACCTGGGCTCGAACGTTGTAACGGTGGTCGCGGAAGCGTCCAATGCCGACATCGGCAACTTCGAATGGGTCAATGACGAGCGCCTGTTGTACGACCTGGCCAATCAGCAAGCCGGCACGCGCGTCGGCCCCGGCCTGTATGCGGTGAACCGCGACGGCGGCGGCTACCGCCAGCTGGCCAACCGCAGCGGCGCGCTGATCCAGTCACCGTCGAGCCGCAAATTGCTGCCCTGGCACACCGCGATGCTCGGGCAGGCCGGCGCGCAGGACTCGGCCGTTGCCCACGTGCTGAGCTACAAATACGACAACCGCAACGAGCTCGCCTATATCGACCTGCTGCGCCTGGACACGGCCACCGGGCGCTTCACCCGTGTCGATCACCCCGGAAAAACCATGCAATGGCTGCTCGACCGCAAGGGCGAAGCGCGCCTGGTGGTGACCGTCGAGGGACGTACGCAGGCGGTTTTCTACCGCGATCCGGCCAGCGGCCAGTGGCGCAAGCTGGTCGAATTCGACGCATGGCAAGGCGCGCGCAACGCCTTCGAGCCGCTCGCTTTTGGGCCGGACGGCACCTTGTATGTCGTCAGCAATCAAGGGGCGGACAAAAGCGCCCTGTACGCCTTCGATCTCGCCGCCGGCCGGGTACGCGAGCCGGCACTGCAGGCAAGCGCGGATTTCGATTTCAGCGGCGAGCTCATCATCGGCGCAAACAAGCTGCTTGGAGTGCGCCACCTGGCCAGCGCCACCGCCACCGTCTGGTTCGACGACAAGATGAAGCAGGTGCAGCAAGCGGTCGACCGCCTGCTTGCCAACAGCATGAACCTGATCTCGGTCGGCGCGCGGGCCGAAACACCGTGGGTGCTGGTGATGTCGTATTCCGACCGCCAGCCGAGCCGTTATTTCCTGTTCAATACCGACACCGGAGTGCTCAACAAGGTGGGCGACACGATGCCGGCGGTCGATCCAGCCGCCATGGCAAGCCAGAAGCTGGTGCACTACAAGGCGCGCGACGGACTCGATATCCCGGCCTGGCTGACCCTGCCGCCTGGGCGCGACGCCCGCATGCTGCCGCTGGTCGTGCTGGTGCACGGCGGCCCCTACCAGCGCGGCTCGGCGTGGGGCTGGCATCCCGATTCGCAGTTCCTCGCCTCGCGCGGTTACGCGGTGCTCGAGCCGGAGTACCGCGGCAGCACCGGTTTCGGCGAGCGCCACTATCGGGCAGGCTGGAAGCAATGGGGGCTGGCGATGCAGGACGACCTCGCCGACGGTGCGACATGGGCCATTGCGCAGGGCATCGTCGATCCGAAGCGCATCTGCATTGCGGGCGCGAGCTACGGCGGCTATGCCACGCTGATGGGGCTCGTCAACGATCCGGCGCTGTACAAGTGCGGGATCGACTGGGTGGGCGTGACCGACATCAAGCTGCTTTACGCGGGCCACTGGCGCTTTTCCTCGGACATCTCCAATAACTGGAAGCAGTACGGCATGCCGGCCCTGGTTGGCGACCTGGTCAAGGATGCGGGGCAGCTCAAGGCCACCTCCCCGCTCGAACAGGCCGCGCGCATCACGCAGCCCCTGCTGCTCGCTTACGGCGGGGCCGACCGGCGCGTGCCGCTGTATCACGGCGAAAAATTCTACGCCGAGGTGACGCGGACCAATGCGCATGTCGAATGGCTCGTGTACGACGAGGAAGGCCACGGCTGGACGCAGCCGGCAAATCGCATCGACTTCTGGAACCGCGTCGAGAAATTCCTGGAACGCAATATCGGAACGCCCGGAGAGAAGGCCGATTGAGGATTTGCTTCACTGCGAACAATGTCAACCCGGCCATTTCGGAGTACCCTTGACGCTGGTTCACGATCTGGATTGGAAGGAGATTTGCATGTCGTCAGGGAAAATTCTCGTCGCTCAGGGAGGCGGTCCAACCGCCGTGATCAACCAGTCGCTGGTGGGGGTGGTGCTCGAAGCGCGGCGCTTTCGCAACGTGACGCGGGTGTATGGCGCCCTGCACGGGGTACGCGGCATCATCGAGGAAAACTTCGTCGACCTGACCCAGGAAACCAGCCACAACCTCGAACTGGTGGCCGGAACGCCGTCCTCGGCGCTCGGCTCGACCCGCGACAAGCCCGACATCGCCTACTGCCAGGAGATCTTCAAGGTCCTGCGCGCTCACGAGATCGAACATTTTTTCTACATCGGCGGCAATGACTCGTCCGACACCGTGCGCATCGTGAGCCTGGAAGCGCAAAAGGCCAACTATCCGCTGCGCTGCATCCACATTCCGAAGACCATCGACAACGATTTGGTCGGTAACGACCATACGCCAGGCTTTCCCTCGGCGGCGCGCTTCGTGGCGCAGGCATTCGCCGGCGCGAACCTCGACAACGCCGCGCTGCCCGGCGTGTACGTGGGCGTGGTGATGGGACGCCACGCCGGCTTCCTCACGGCCGCTTCCGCGCTCGGCAAGAAATTTCCCGACGACGGGCCGCACCTGATCTATATGCCCGAGCGCACCTTCGTGCTCGAACAGTTCCTGGCCGACGTAAGTGCGACCTACGCGCGCTACGGGCGCTGCGTCATCGCCGTGTCCGAAGGCATCCACGACGCGTCGGGCGAACCGATTGCCGCCCTGCTTGCCAAGGAACTCGAACGCGACGCGCACGGCAACGTGCAGCTCTCCGGCACCGGGGCGCTGGCCGACTTGCTGTGCGACGAGATCAAGGCCAAGCTGGGAATCAAGCGCGTGCGCGGCGACACCTTCGGTTATTTGCAGCGCTCGTTCATCGGCTGCGTGTCGGACGTGGACCAGCGCGAGGCGCGCGAGGTGGGCGAGAAAGCGGTGCAGTTCGCGATGTGGGGCGATAGGGACGGCTCGGTGGCGATCAAGCGCACCGGCTTCTATTCGGTCGACTATGAACTGCTGCCGCTGGACGCGGTGGCCGGCAAGACGCGCGTGATGGAGGATGAATTCATCACCGCCAGCGGCACCGACGTGACCGACGCGTTCCGCCTGTACCTGCGCCCGCTGCTGGGCTCTGACATGCCGGATGCGTATCGGCTGCGGCACGCGCCGGTGGCGAAGATCCTCAACGGCGACAAATAAGGCGGGCGATGCCGAGACCTTCGCGCCTCGCGGGCGGCGCGTTACGGCTCGTTCGGGCCCTCGTCCGCCACCCACTCGATCAGGTCGCCCGGCTGGCAGGCCAGCCGCTCGCAGATCTTCTCAAGCGTCGCGAACCTGACTCCCCTCACCTTGCCCGACTTGAGCAGGGACAGGTTTTGCTCAGTGATTCCGACATACGCAGCCAGGTCCTTGGACTTGACCTTGCGCTTCGCAAGCATGACGTCGAGATGGATAACGATCGGCATCAGACGAAACCGGCGTTTTCTTCGGCCAGGCGGCGGCCTTCGTGCATCATGTGCGCGATCAGGTAGAACAGTCCGCACACGAGGATCAGCAGCAGGCCTTCCGAGCTGACGCCGATCGACAGGCGCGCATCGTGCGCACCGAAACCGACACGGAACACCGTTGCGCGCAGCGGCGGCTCCACGATCGACAACAGCGTCGACAGCAAGGTCGCGCCCGCAAACGCGCGCAGATGGCCGATCGTGGCGAGGTCGAACATGGCGTGGCGCTCGAAGTTGGCCAGCATCCGCTCCAGCCGCCACAGGCCGTAGTACAGCGTCATCAGCGCCGGCAGCGCCAGGGCCGCGCCGGCCAGCCGCTCTTGCAAGACCAGCGCGCGCATCGCCGCGACACTTAGCCCCGGCACGCTCATTTGCATGAACAAGCCGGGCGGCAGCAGACTGCTCCACGACAACACGAAAAAGCTGATCTGCAGGAAAACGCAGATCGCCAGTCCGGCCCGAATCACACGCAATTTTATATTCATGATAATATTATTTCTGTTTTACGATGATAAATGATTGTGAAACAATAAATAATGATCGTAATTCATAAATTATATCAGTCAACCGGGAGCGGCATATGCGTACGATATCGATTTTCCTTGCAGCGTCCCTGCTCTGCGGATGCGGCACGATGCAGATCGGCGAAGGCAGTTTCATCCACCCTGACGGCAAACGCGAAGGCCCACCGCAAACGCGCCTCGACGTAGCGCCGCTGCTGCCGGGCGCCACGGTGACCGAGGAAACGCTGGCCACGCCCGACGGCGCCATGTTGCGCGGCGTGCTGACGCGCCGGCCCGGGGTTGACCGCGCCATCCTCTATTTCGGCGGAAACGCCTTCCACCTCGACCGTCACGGCCGCGAGCTGCTGCCGCTGCTTGGGGCGTGCGGGACCAACGTGGCGGTGTTCGACTATCGCGGCTACGGGCGCAGCAGCGGCAAGCCGACCCTCGCGACGATGAAGGCCGACGCACTGCGCATGTTCGACCATGTCAGTGCGCTGCACCCGGGCGGCGTGATTGTGCACGGACAGTCGCTGGGCAGCTTCATGGCTGGCTACGTGGCCCAGCAGCGCCCTGCCACGCGCGCGCTGGTGCTCGAGGCAACCGGCACCACCGTGCCGGAATGGGTCGATGTGAATGTGCCCTGGTATGTGAAGCTGTTCCTGCGGGTGGAAGTGGACGCCGTGCTGCGCGAGGTCGATAACGCGGCCGCGGTGGCGCACTACCGCGGCGCCAGCCTGGTGCTGGCGGGGGAAAACGACAAGCTGACGCCGCCAACGCTGGGACGCAAGGTGTACGAGGCGATACCGGGTGAATCGAAGCGCTGGTTCCTGGCCAGAGGGGCCGGGCATAATGCGATTTTCGGCCACAAGGAAGTGGGGCCGGTGTATTGCGCCCTGGTCAAGGGCGCGCTCTGATCGGTCAGTGGTCGCGCGCGCACTGCATCAAGCACTTGTAGCATCTTCTGGAAGAGAACTGACGGGGACCTTATCGGACTCGCGGCTAAGCCAGCTCTCTCTCCAATACAAATACTCGCTGCGCTGGCAGTGTGCGACGCATGCACCTTGACAGATCACGCCTTTCAAGGCCACCGTGTTTTCCAACTGCACCATCTTTCCGGTCGTTTCGATGATGATCCGCCGCACCGGAAACGCAACCTGGTAACGGCCGCCAACGGCCGGTTTCATCGTCGGTTGAAATGAGAGCCCCCGGTTGCTGCTCTTTGCGTCGAGTGTCGTGCAGATCTCCTCGGCTGATTTGACCCTGACCCATTCGCCGGCGGCCAGGCCGAGATCGCCCCTACCGTTCTTTTTGCCTGTACCGGTCAAGGAGTTGTCCTGGGCCATGCCGAAAACACGGCTCAACAAGGTCCGTCCGATCAGGGCAAGGAAATTGTGCGCTGTCAGTTCACCCCGGAATACCTCGCGCATCCACGGGCGCAGGTCCCAGCGCCGAATTGGCGCGGTGGCCGACGCGAGCTCAGTCGATTGACATACATATCGGTCTGCGCGGCGAGTTGCCAGTTCTGTCAAGCGGCGCGTTGCCTCGGCATCGGGCAAGGCATTCGCCTTCAGTGCAGGCGAACTGCCTGCCGGCCGCAACCAAGCCTCTTTCCAAAACAAAAGACATCCCCGCTGGCACCCGTCATGATGACTTCCATCGCAGCGCGCTTCCTGGAGAAATACTGCCGAGCGCATTGACCGGAAACCATGTCCAACCACACAGGTGCGCTCTGCCCGATGCGCCACGCGAATTTGCATGCCGCAATAGGCAAGCATCTCCGGCATGAATGGAAGCCCCTCGAGTTTGCCGTCGTGGTCTAAGGTTCCAAGTATTTCGCTGCTGCTTTTCACCTCAACAATACTGTGATGAGAGAACGTTTTGGAGCCAGCCTCACCTTCCATGGCGTCACCTCGCTGTGATCGACGATGTGCCGATTTTGCGCCTGTTAACATCCGTCATTTTGACTCGCGCCAATATTCAGAAGGCCGGGACGCAAGGTGTCCGAGGCGATCCCGGGCCAGCCGACGCGGTGAATCCCGGCAAAAGGCGCCGGGCGCGACGGAATCTTCAGCCACAAGGAGCTCGGGCCGCGCCGGCCTTATTCGACGATGGTCTGGTGCTCGTCGCCGACGCGGGCGCGGATGGCGCCGATGCGCGAGACCGTTTCGCCGGCCGCCTGCAGCTGCGCGAAGGCGGCGTCGGCGTTTTCCTGCGAGACGATCACGATCATGCCGATGCCGCAGTTGAACACGCGGTGCATCTCGGCGTCGGCCACGCCGCCGTGCTGCTGCAGCCACTGGAACAGCGGCGGCATGGTCCATGCCTTCGAATCGAGCACCGCCGTCAGCCCTGGCTGCAGCACGCGCGGCACGTTTTCAACCAGCCCGCCGCCGGTGATGTGCACCATGCCCTTGATTTCCATCGAGGCCATCAGCGCCAGCAGCGGCTTGACGTAGATGCGGGTCGGCTCCATCAGCACGTCGGCCAGCTTGCGGCCGTGGAAGTCGCCTTCGAGGTCGGGCTTGGCCACTTCGATGATCTTGCGCACCAGCGAGTAGCCGTTCGAATGCACGCCCGACGACGCCAGCCCCAGCACCACGTCGCCCGGGCAGATCCTGGTGCCGTCGATGATCTGCGATTTTTCGACCGCGCCCACGGCAAAGCCGGCCAGGTCGTACTCGCCGGCCGGGTACATGCTCGGCATTTCGGCCGTCTCCCCGCCGATCAGGGCGCAGCCGGCCTGCTCGCAGCCTTGCGCGATGCCCTTGACCACGGCGGTCGCGGTCGGCACGTCGAGCTTGCCGCATGCGAAGTAGTCGAGGAAGAACAGCGGTTCGGCGCCCTGCACCAGGATGTCGTTGACGCTCATGGCGACCAGGTCGATGCCGACCGTGTCGTGCCGGTTCAATTCGAACGCGAGCTTGAGCTTGGTGCCCACGCCGTCGGTGCCGGACACCAGCACCGGTTCCTTGTACTTCTTGCTGATCTCGAACAGGGCGCCGAAGCCGCCGATACCTTTCAAGACGCCTTCGCGCATGGTGCGCTTGGCAAACGGCTTGATCGCTTCGACCAGGGCGTCGCCTGCATCGATATCGACGCCGGCATCGCGGTAGGAGAGGGAAACATTAGTAGGTTGGCTCATGGTGTAATTGGCAGCGGAGGCGGTAAAATAGGAGGCTGAGGGGCCAATTCAACGCGCAAAGCGCCCCAAACTGGTCAATCCGCTATTTTATCAAAACGGCCCGTCCAAAGCCGATTTAACCGACATTTCAACAGATACATGCCATTTTCCCTCACGCCCGAGCAGAAGCAAACATCGTTTTGGCTGGCACTCTGGCTGGCATTGCTTGTCTTGCTGTACGCCCTCGGCCCGGTCCTGACGCCCTTTATCGCGGCCGCCATCCTCGCCTATGCCCTCAACGGGGGCGTCGATTACCTCGACCGGCTGCGCTTTGGCCGCCTCGGCATGCCGCGCGCGCTGGCGGTGGTGGTGGTGATGGCGCTGTTCCTGTCGGCCGCAACCGCGCTGGTGCTGATCGTGATCCCGGTGCTGGAAAAGGAAATTCCGCTGCTGCAGGCGCAGATCCCGGCCTTCCTGCTCAAGCTCGATGCGATCGTCGGACCGCGCCTGGGCGAGATGGGCATCAACGTCAAGCTCGACGGCGCCGGCCTGCGCGAACTGCTCTCGCAGCAGATGGCCGGCGTCAGCGACAGCACCTGGAGCAGCCTGCTGGCCTCGGCCCGGATCGGCGGCAGCGCCCTGCTCGGCTGGCTGGCCACCCTGATCCTGATTCCGGTCGTGCTGTTTTACCTGCTGCTCGACTGGCACCGGCTGCTGCAGCGCATCGCCGGCGCGGTGCCGCGGCGCTGGGTGGCGGGCACCGTGGGCATGGCGCAGGAAGTCAACGTGCTGCTGGCCCAATACCTGCGCGGGCAAATGCTGGTGATGCTGGTACTGGCTGTGTATTATTCGAGCGCGCTGGCCATCGCCGGCTTCGAGGTCGCGCTCCCGGTCGGCATCCTTACCGGCCTGCTCGTATTTATCCCCTACCTGGGCTTCGGCCTCGGCCTGGCGCTGGCCCTGATCGCCGCCGTCCTGCAGTTCGCGGACTGGAGCGGGGTCATTTCGGTCGCCGTCATCTATGGCGCCGGGCAGGTCATCGAGGGCTTCTTCCTGACCCCGCGCCTGGTGGGCGAGCGCATCGGCCTCAATCCGCTGGCCGTGATCTTCGCCCTGCTCGCCTTCGGCCAGCTGTTCGGCTTCGTGGGGGTGCTGCTCGCGCTGCCGGCCTCCGCCATCCTGATGGTCGCCTTCCGGCACCTGCGCCACCACTATCTGCGCAGCAGCTTCTATAATGCCTGATGTAAACAAAGTTGTGAGTATGAAACATAGTATGAGACGTCCCCGATGAAACAGCTGGTGCTCGACCTGGGCGCGGAGCAGGCGCACAGCCTCGACAGCTTCGAGGTGGGACAGAATGCCGAACTGGCGCATCTGATGTACCAGTTCGCCGGCCGCAGTTCGCGTGAACACTTCGCCTACCTGTGGGGCGAGAGCGCGGCCGGCAAGACCCACCTGCTGCAGGCGCTGGCGGCCACGCCCGGCGCGCGCTACATTGGCGCCGATGCGCCTGCCGCCGCCTTCGTTTATTCCCCGGACGCGAGCCTGTACCTGCTCGACGACTGCGAACGGCTCTCGCCGGAGGCGCAGATCGACGCCTTCGCGCTGTTCAACCAGATCCGCGAGCACGACGCCTACATGGTCAGCACCGGCCCGGTGCCGCCGGCGGTGCTGCCGGTGCGCGAGGACCTGCGCACGCGCATGGGCTGGGGCCTGATCTACCAGATTCACGGCCTGTCGGACGACGAAAAGATCGCCGCCCTGACCCATGCCGCCGAAGCCCGCGGTTTGACGCTGTCGGCCAGCGTGTTACCCTACCTGCTGTCCCACTTCAGGCGCGACATGCGCTCCCTGTCGACGATGTTAGACGCACTCGATCAATATTCCCTCGAAACCCAGCGCCCGGTGACCCTGCCGCTGCTGCGCGAGCTGCTGTTGCAAGCCAATCCCCAGGCGGATCAAAAGAATGAATAACCTGGCCCTGTTCGACCTCGACCACACCCTGCTGCCGATTGACTCCGATTACGAATGGGGCCAGTTCCTGGTGCGCACCGGCGCCGTCGATCCGCTTCAATTCAAGCGCCGCAACGACGCATTCTTCGAACAATACAAGGCGGGCACGCTCGATCCGGTCGAATACCTCGAGTTCGCGCTCGGCACCCTGGCGCGCTTCCCGCGCGGCGAGCTCGATGCCATGCATCGCCAGTTCATGCGCGAAGTGATCCAGCCTGCGATCCTGCCGCAGGCGCGCGCCCTGCTGCAAAAGCACCACGACGCGGGCGACCTGGTGGCCATCATCACGGCCACCAACCGCTTCGTCACGGCGCCGATTGCCAAGGAGCTGGGGGTCGAACACCTGATCGCGGCGATCCCCGAAGAAGACGCGGCCGGCAACCTGACCGGCAAGCTGCTCGGCATTCCGACCTCCGGCCCCGGCAAGGTGACCCACACCCACGCGTGGCTGGAACGGATCGGCAAACCGCTCGCGTCGTTCGAGCGCAGCCACTTCTACAGCGATTCGCACAACGATATCCCCCTGCTGTCCATCGTCACCCACCCCGTCGCGACCAACCCGAATGCTGCGCTGGCAACGCACGCCACAAGCCTTGGCTGGCCTTTACTCCATTTATTCAATGATTAAAAAATTCATCCGCAAGATCCTCGGCGTCAAAGACAAGGTAGTGCGCGACCCGACCGAACCCATCATCCTCGGGCCAGCCGATCACGGGATCGATCCCAAGCTGCTGTCCTCGAACGCGATCCGGGTCACCCAGACCTTGCAGGAGAACGGCTTCAAGGCATTCGTGGTGGGCGGAGCGGTACGCGACCTGCTGCTCGGGGTGAAGCCGAAAGACTTCGACATCGCCACCGACGCCACGCCGGAGCAGGTCAAGCGCCATTTCCGGCGCGCCTTCATCATCGGCAAGCGCTTCCAGATCGTGCACGTGATGTTCGGCCAGGACCTGCTGGAAGTGACGACCTTCCGCGGCGCCGGCTCGATCAGCGCGCCCAAGGATGAACATGGCCGGGTCCTGCGCGACAACATTTTTGGCCCGCAGCACGAAGACGCGATGCGGCGCGACTTCACCATCAACGCGATGTACTACGATCCGGCCACCCAGATGGTGCTCGACTACCACGGCGGCATCGAGGATATCCGCGGCAAGACCTTGCGCATCATCGGCCAGCCCGAGGCGCGCTACCGCGAAGACCCGGTGCGCATGCTGCGCGTGGTGCGCTTTGCCGCCAAGCTGCAATTTACGATCGAGCCGAACACGCGCGCGCCGATCTCCGTCATGGCCCCGCTGATCAACAACGTGCCGGCTCCGCGCGTGTTCGACGAAATGCTCAAGCTGCTCATGAGCGGACATGCCCTGGCCTGCCTGCAGCAGCTGCGCACCGAAGGCCTGCACCACGGCCTGCTGCCGCTGCTCGACGTGGTGCTGGAACAGCCGATCGGCATGCGCTTCGTCATGCTCGCGCTCGAATCGACCGACAAGCGCGTCATGGCCGGCAAGGGCGTCTCGCCTGGCTTCCTGTTCGCGTCCCTGCTGTGGCACCAGGTGCTGGAAAAATGGACCGCCTACCGCGCCTCCGGCGAGTCGCCGATTCCGGCGCTGCACCTGGCGGCCGACGACGTGCTCGATTCGCAGACCGAAAAGCTGGCGCTGCAGCGCAAGATCGGCTCCGACATGCGCGACATCTGGTCGATGCAGCCGCGCTTCGAACGGCGCACCGGCAAGTCGCCCTACAAGCTGCTCGAACACCTGCGCTTTCGCGCCGGCTACGACTTCCTTCTGCTGCGCTGCGAGTCGGGCGAGATCGACATGGAACTGGGCGAATGGTGGACCGCATTCTACGAAGGCGACGCCACCGAGCGCGAGCAGCTGCTCGTCAGCGCGCACAGTGCCCCGGGACCTAAACGCAAACGCCCGCCGCGGCGCGCCCCGCGCAACAAGCCGAACGGAGCCACCGGCGGCACGAGCGAGGAATGATCGCCTACATCGGCATCGGCGCCAACCTGGGCGACGCACATGCCAACGTGGACGATGCGCTGGCGCGCCTGGCCGCGCTGCCGCGGACCTGCCTGCTGAGCCAGTCGGCCAAGTACCGCAGCGCGCCGATCGATTCCTCGGGCGACGATTACGTCAACGCCGTGGCCTGCATCGACACCGAATTGGGCGCGCCCGAGCTGCTGGCCGCGCTGCACGGCATCGAACTGGCGCACGGGCGCGAGCGGCCCTACCGCAACGCGCCGCGCACGCTGGACCTCGACATTTTGCTGTACGGCGACGAGCGCATCGACCAACCCGCCTTGCAGGTGCCGCACCCGCGCATGACCGAGCGCGCCTTCGTGCTGCTGCCGCTGCTCGAGATCGCGCCCGGCATCGAGATCCCTGGGCGCGGCCCGGCCCGGCAATTCGTGGCCGCGGTCGCCGGCCAGGGCATCGACAAGATCGGCTGAGATGCAGATCCCCGTCATTTTCCAGACCGTCGGCCTGCTGGTGCTGTCGAACGTGTTCATGACCGTTGCCTGGTACGGACACCTGAAGAACCTGTCGGCCAAGGCCTGGTGGTTCGCAGCGCTGGTCAGCTGGGGCATTGCGCTGTTCGAATACCCAGAGCACACCCAAGTTTGTTCTCAATGGACAAAATTTTTCCGGCAAAATCATCAACATAACAATTTTGTCTTGTCCATCTAATCTTTCAGCTTGATGGACAAAACCGCTCCATTTTGTCCATCTGCCTGACTGTTTGTGGATGACGCAAGCGACAGTTGCGATGGGGTGTGAAAGGCGGTTGGTATGCACCCAAATTTCCAAAATTCCTCGCGAGAAGATTGGATGGGCTCATGGATCATGCGAGGCGCTCCGGACGGAGATGTGCAATGGTGCGCCCCCAGTTTATCCGATCGGCGCCGGCTCATCCCTTTCGGCATGCACCTTGAAGCATGGTGACCGGACGCATGGTCGATGATCAGACGATCACCATGCCTTGAACGGGTGGACCCTAACCGTGCCGGTGGGTCAATTTCAGTGAGCGGATGTGGGTCAATTTTCGTGAGCGCCAAAGGTGACGGGCAGTACGTCGAGTGCCAGGACAATCTGCGATCGTAAAAAGCTCAGGCTTTAGGGTCTTTGCTAGCATGCGGCTGCAGATCTGGTCTGAGAGTAAAGCTACTAGCACCGGCTTGGCACGCTTTGGAAAGAGATATACACGCCCTTGACCACAAGCTTAATGTCCCGTCTTCCCAGGGACAACAGTACTGGAGACTCTCCTGCATACCGGTAGGGTGGCGGTCCCATCTGCGCCCGTAGTTCGTCTGAAGCTCTCCGGATGAGGAACGGATCGAGCGCGTGATCGAAATAGTCCTCATTACAAATGAACCAGCGTCCCCACTCCATTTCAATCTCGCGCGCAAGTCTGATTTTGCCGCAACGGTACAGACACTCTTCGAGTTCGGTTTGGCTGATCTGCAACTTGATCTCAAACGCTTCTGGATGGACGCCGTTTGGATTAAGACGCTCCTCGGTTTCCATGTTGACGAACCCGATCGGTTGCCATCCTTCTGCAAGCTTTCGAACTAGCAGTTCATAGGCCTCGAATTCCGCCCACTCGTAGCCATTCGCGAAGTTGCGAGGTGCGAGCCTACCGCCCAACCGCAGGGTACTCCCAGTCCGCAGGGTGCCCTTTTCGAAAGCGATTGTCAGCTGCCAGTTAAGATTGCTCACGGATCTGCATGTATTCGACACGTGAAGACGCAGGATTTCGCCTTCATGAGCCGTATGGTCATGCCGGCCGTATCCATTGCCAACCACCCAGATAAACCCGTCGCAGATGGCACCGGTTAGGGGGTTCTGCGCCGTGAGCTTTACATTTACATGATGAATGTGCCAGCCGAAGCCCTTCCAGCCGCGTTGCCTCATTGGCTTGGCCCAGGCTTCCACGATCTCTGCTGCCTTGCGCCGTGCTTTGACGTGTTCATCCTCGACTGGTATGACGTCGCGGAGCGGCAGCATCGCGGCCGCGGTTCGCTCCCGAATCTGGTGAGCCGCTTCTTCGGTTACTGCCTTGACCACGCTTGCCAGTGGCTTTAGTGCCAGGTGGCTCGGCGTGGACGTGCGCCGGTTTGCGTGGTCGCAGTGAGCCAGAATGGCTTTCGCGCCAATCTCAAGCAGGGCCAAGCGTATTTGTTTGGTATCGAGATCCGGAAGATGGTCCCACAAGACCTCATCAAATTCGAGCGGGGAGATATAGGACGTAATGTCGCGGATCTGAGGGTCACTCGCCGCCATCTTTTGCGCGATCTCGCGCACTCTTTTCATCTCGAGGAGTTGCGCTGCCGTATAATCACTTTCCAGTGTGTCCACGGTCGTGCCGCAGGCGCGGCAAGTCCATATACCATTTGAATGGTGCGCAATCTGCTCGGGTGTCATCCCTGGCGGCGCGGGTCGTGGTCCCCCAGGTGCGGCAGCGTAGATGTGCGAAGCGGTCCCGAAATTGGCCTTCCCCACGTTACCGCTCTTCTTGATCGCAATACAAGCCGACTGCTTCAGACAGCGGTAAATGGAACATTTTTCGCCTGCCGCCGCTGCAAGGTTCTGACGCGTGGTGTGGCTAAATTCTTGGCGGCCGCCAGTTTTTTGGATCTGCTCGTGTTCGTTAAAATCTCTTGAGTCCGCCATGATTCAATTTTAATAACGTTAATAGCGGCCACCGCCAACGTTTCGCCCCCGCCGAACTATTTCAAATTTTCGCCTACAGTTGAACGGCCGTGACGGCTTCGCATGCAAGGCATGTTGCATGGTAACGAGATCAGCGTTCAGCGGTGTATATGTGGCAACCACCCGCTTGATAAGCGCACTCGCTGCATGCGGAGATCCCACTGAGTTGCCAAGTTTAGAAATTTTCTTTCTGACGACGCCAATCGTTTAGCAGTTCCATCGGATCGGGCGGATTTGTTTTGGCAAAGAATTCGGTGCCAACAACTACCGGCTGATAGTGAAGCCGATATTTCACCGAGAATTCAGATGCTCGGCCAATGAATATCATATCGTCGAAATGCGCCGGTGCGCCGTAGTACTTCACCAGCCGCGGCGGCAACGCAGCATCAACGATTGTATCGTCCCCCAACGAAATCCAGGCATGGACCGATTGCGGCCCATCCAGGGGTTTACTACCCAAGACCTCGTCTCTTATAAGTTCTAGCGTCGTGTCGAACTCGTCAGTGCCATTAATAATGACGTTGCCGATCACGATATCGGCGGGTATTCCCTGCGCGTTCAGGTACGCGAAGATGTTGGTTGACAGCGTCTGACAGGAATTGCCCCAGTAACCAGGACATATCACACTGAGGTGCGCCGAAAACTGGCCAAGCAGACCGGAAACCTTTCTCAATACGTCGTCAGCAATCGTGTTTTTCTCCGAGATCAGCAAGTCCCTCGTAAAGCCGAGCGTTGAGGAATTCATCAAAGCCTGAGAAAACCTCGCTCGATATTCGTTCGAATAGTTGTCGTTATTATCTGATATCTTCTGCATTTGGATGCTCTCGAGCCACTCATTGAGAACCGGGTTAAACCGTATAATACACTTAAAACATGAGGCAACACGAGTGTGTCAATTGCCCTGCTTCGAAGCCTTCTTTGCCTCCCAAAGTTTCAACGTTCTGTCCTCCAACCTCAGTCCAACAATGACGGTTTTGACTCCGCTCGAAAGGTCATAATCACGCGACGATCGGTATTTCCAAAGCGTGACCTTGAAAACAAGTCGGTTAAGCGTGGACAATGCCGTAGCAAGCCAATCGTGCGAAGCCCACAAAATTTCACCATCCTCACGACGACGATGTCGCCTGTTATCGGGATCGGGTTTCCAACTGCCCCAGACCTGGCTTCTCAGAGCGAGACTTCCATCAGCCTTACGCCAATCAGCGCTGTTTGGCTCATTTACCAATTCCAGACTCTTGGTGAGGTCGATTCCAAGACGCGGTCTGCCCGCCGGTCCCTCCGCAGCAATTTCGTCGTTCACGTCTATACCGAGACTGTGCGTCTCGGGTGCCCACACCAAGGGAACGAAAGGACTTTTCTGGCGGTAGCGGTGGTCGTAATACCCCTGATCCCAAAACTCCGGCAGCCAAAGATCATGGCTAGGTTGCTTGGCGAATGCCATGCACCGACCTATCGCGCCCTTTCGCTCTGTGAGCGCCGACGTGATGCTGACTGTCACGCCGTCGGGCGAAGACCAGCGCCCATAGAGCGGAAACAGTCCGTCGGTGGTTGTGTCCACGAGGCCCAATTTCCGAAGAACAATTTGTTGATCCTGCAGCGTTTCCTGCTGGCCGACCCTTGCACCCAGTAGATCTTCTTTCGCCTGCTGAGGAACAGGATCCTTCCGGTCTGACAGCCATGAACCGTCATCGAACGTAACATCGTAGCGATCGCGCCACTCTAACCAAGGTGAACCACAATCGGTTTCATAGCTGCGAACGACCACTGGCATCGTCTTTGCAAGGCTAGTTGCAGCGTAAAGCAATGCGTGTCTTTGAATCTGCTCTCGGTAGGATTCATATCGATCGTCCCGGTCCCATTCGTAACGCTCCTGACCAGGGAAAAAATCCATCGATGTCGCCTTTGGCCATCGGCGCGTAATCTCAGCTGCCATTGCATCCTTAACCATTGCTTTTGGGACATTGAACAAATGAGCCAGGCTGCTGATCTCGCTTTTTGTAAACTCATAGCCAAAGTCAAAGTCCGAACTCGGTTTCCCATCGGACGGGTAGGCGTCGCTGGTGACAGTGCCGCAGAGAGGCTGGTCGATCTCCTTGATCAGAGCCTCCAACTCCACATCGCGTTCTCTCCCGCTACCTATGTGCGCCAAACACCTAACGATGTGGACCTTGTGTATAACGTGCAGATCGCTTCGTTGAGCAAGAGCCAGTAGTTTGGGCCGAATGGGCCCCATGGTCTGCCCGTGGTGTAACGCGGCGCGCGCCAGCCCCATGAGCAGCCACTGCTGGGAATTTTGGAACGAAAGCTTCCAATCGGGCGATGTCAGGGCCGCGACTTCTCTTTGGTCGAAGCGGTCGAGCAACAGGCGAAGGTCTTCGTTGAGCCCCAGCTCGACGAGTGTCTTTAACCCCCTAGCAACCGTCCAGCGGATATAGCCATCGTCCTCACCGAGGAGGTGCCAAATGACGTCGGCGATGAACTCCGCCTCAGTCTGATCAATTGCTTGCTCGGGGCGGAACGGTCCCTCTCCGATCTCGTCGGCAATGCGAGACGCTGGCCCGGAAAGGAGTAACTCCAGGGCGTCGAGGCCGGCTTGACCCGACGATACATCACAAAGCGCCGTGGCCAGCTGCAGCCACTCATCACCGTTGAGCTCGTCCTCATCCGCCCCGACCTTGCGGAGGACCAGCCGCAACACAAAGAGCTTGTCGCTGCTGAAATCCGAGAGCAGGCGGATTCCGTGTGTGATGTTGGTGAACAGATCGGCGCTCTTGCACTCCAACAGTCGTTCAACGAGAGCTTTAGCATTGGAAGCAAGGTGCGAGGATGAACCCCTCCAAGCGGCGAAACACTCGTTGATAATGTCTAGCGACTGAGTAAGGTTCAACTCGACCGCTTCGCAGACCGCGAACAAAAAGGCCAAACGTTTAGGGTACGGGCATGACGCACGCAAACCATCGATGAAGCGCTGCCCGCAAGTGTAGTTAAGTTTGTCGTCCGCCCGGATGTTCTTTAGAGCCTCGTCGATTGAATTTGAAGAGGACGGATCGCATCCCGAGACCAAGGTCGCGATGAGGTTATCGACCTCCTCCTTACTTGGCTTTCGCCTTTGAACAGACAGGACGTTGGGCGAAGAGCTATTTCGACTATTAAGCTCATCCTGCTTGCGGCGAGCCTCAGCCCTGTACCGTTCGATCTCCTGTCGCTCTTCAATTGTGATTGCATGGCGGTACTGATCGCCCGTTTTTAGGAAGCTTTCCCAAAGTGAGGGCCACGCACAAAATGGATGCTCAGCGCGCAGTTTTGCGACGACTGCTGAAAAAATCCGTCTCTGATCCGCGGGTCTAGCCATACTCAGCAGGTCGGCAACCCCATCACCGGAACTCCACTCCCACCAGCCGTGATCTTCACAAATCGTAAGCACAAAGGCAGCACGGCGTGGATCGAGCTTTCCGTTCTTGGCCAGAAAGCATGCAAGCTGGGGGAGGCCGTAAGATAAATTCGCGACGTCCTGATCGTGCCAACGCACGAGCTTGGCTAGCGCGGGAAAGCCTATGGAGTTGGCAGCCGCACGCCCGAACAACGTCCATCCGAACTTACTTGGCTCGTCCCGCATAATGGTTATTGATTAGCGCTCTTCTTCAGCCAGCCGCAGCCACGCTTCGGTCCGGTTCTCCGTGGCCGCAGCGGCGAACAAGAAGCGCAGGAGGATCGCTGACAGATCGAAACGCCGGTTGAATCGATATTGCGCCTCAGCCAGATAACGCGTCGCATACTTGTCAAAGTCGAAGGCATGGTAAGTCCCGCTGCTGGCTGTCTTGAGATTGCCAAGAATCGTATTGATCCATTTGAAGCACGCCATGTCGCTGCTTTTGCGCGTTTTGCCGACCGTCTGCGGCGCGTGGTTAGCACCAGCAGATTTGACGGCGGTGAAGCAATCCAGTCCATCGGATATGACTTCACACGAAGCACAGAGGTGCTTGGCCGCCCAGGATTTCACTTCATCCCGGCCGAACGTCTTCACTTTGGAGAAAACGACATATTGCGGCCGTCCGCTTCCATCGGTTTGCACAGCTGCGATGAATGGCACCTTGTTTTGCGACCCGCGTCCACGCTTTCCGCCAGGGTGTGCGCCGCCAAGGTAGGCGTCGTCGACTTCTACGCGGCCATCAAGCTGGCGCGCTGCCTCCCGCTCCAACATGACCTCAAGGAGCTTGTGCTTGAGGCGCCAGGCGGTGCGATAGCAGACGCCGATAAGTCGCATCAGCTCAAGGGCGGAAACGTTATTCTTTGATTGGGTCAGAAAATACATCGCTTGAAACCACTTGGTTAGCGGAAGCTTACTCGAATGAAAAATGGTTCCACTGGTGAGCGTTGTCTGGTGCCGGCAAGCGTGGCATTGAAATGTCTTCGCCTTGCCATGCCAGACAACATAATGTCCCTTGCGCGTGCACATGGGGCACACAAAACCATCCCGCCAGCGGCATCGCTCAAGCTCGGCCTCACACTGTGCCTGCGTGCCGTATTGCTCGATAAACTGATTGATGCTCATTCCTGCTTGAAACTGGACCCGATTCATCGCCATAATCTGCTCCCATTGTCATATCGAATATGCTGACAATGGTTCGACTGCGCGCATGGGGTAATGTTCAGTTAAGATGAAGATCAGCGCTAATCAACTAATGGTTTGGCATAGGTTCATCAGCCGCTGAGCCAGCGCGGGCTTTAGGGAACCGCCTTGCTGGGCACTCGCAAAGCGAAGCAACGAGTAGATTTGCTCGTAACTCTCGCCGCCCATCTGGTCTAACTGGGCCAGCCCTTGCTGATAGTACACCCGTGCCTCGTCGATGCTCATGTGCACAAGAGAAGCCGCGAGTTCTACGTAGGAATCGCCGCGCTGTCCAATGTCGTCATCCTGTCGAATTTGTTCTTCGACATGCTGTGCGAACTCACCTGCAAGCTGGTGGAGGGCCGGCCGCTGCGCGAGCTGACCCAACACGTCGATCTTTTGATGGAAGAAAAACTTTCTAGAGGAAATCAGACCAATCAATATCTTCGCCTGGTCGGCCGATATCACAGGCGCATGGTTCAGCAATATACGAACACAGCCGAACCCAACGGTGCGGATAAGCAAATCAGTCGCACTCTCAGCCCTCCATTGCACGTCCTTGCGCACTTGCTTGCTCCACATATCCAGGAATTCGCTGACGCTTGTACTCGTGAGCCCTTTTTTACCGAGGACAGCGTCCTCGATCGGCCGCATCAACTTGAGTGCACACTCAATGCCTTCGCTGATTTCCTCGCGTTCCCGGTCACTAAACCTCGCCCTGACCTGGCTCTTGGCGCCTTGCTTACCCGGACCGGCTGGCGCGGGTTGGCGCAGCTCCTTAAGAAACGCCACCAGCTCGGTCTTGGTGGAGACAACCTTTGCGCGGCTGGTAACCTTCACTTCATTTGGAAGCAGGTCATGATAGGCCACGTGCCTTCCCGAAGACCAAGCACGAACGCAGGCGCGGAGGATTGGGCGCCAAAGTCTCGATCGACCGTAGCGCTCGCCGTAGTTGTACGCCGACGGGCGGGTAAGCGGCGCATGTCGGATGATTGCTGCGGCTGCGGCTTGCGAACTGTAGAGGAGCGTCGTCAAAGCTGCCTGCTCAATGTCGTCGCTATCCTTTTGGTCGGACTCAAGTGAGAAGCCCTCATCCTCATCTGGTGAGCGACAATTATCTTGGCCGGTAGACGACAACTATCTTGGCCGGTTTGTCACCTAAAACCGGCCCGGTGCGGAAGCGAGGTTTACAGTTGTCTCATTTAGCATGGAGCTGGGGAGATGACG
>JBAQKU010000534.1:0-2028 GCA_049301315.1 Telluria sp. | reverse complement strand
CCGTTCCCTGGCGCGGGCACCAGTCCGAGCACCAGGCGCTCCGCGAAATTGCGCAGCTCGCGCACATTGCCGGGCCACTCGGCGCGCTGCCATTGCTCCATCTGCGGCGCGCTCCATTGCGGCAGCGGGCGCCCGAAACGCTGCGCGGCGTGCTGCACGAAGTGCGCCAGCAGCAGGGGAATGTCGGCGCGCCGCTCGCACAGGCGCGGCAGGTCGATGGTGACGACGCCGATGCGATAGTACAGATCCTCGCGGAACAGGCCCTGCGCGCTCAGTTGCAGCAGGTCGGCCTTGCTCGCTGCCACGATCCGGAAGTCGGTCGCGATGCCCTCGTTGCCGCCCAGGCGCTCGAGGCGCCGCTCCTGCAGCACGCGCAGCAGCTTGACCTGCATGGCCAGCGGCATGCTCTCGATCTCGTCGAGGAACACGGTGCCGCCGCTGGCGTACTCGAGTTTTCCGATGCGGCGCTTTTGGGCGCCGGTGAAGGCGCCCGCCTCGTGCCCGAAGATTTCGCTCTCGAACACCGATTCCGGCAAGGCGCCGCAATTGATGGCGACAAAGTTGCCCTTGCGCCCGCTGGCGGCATGGATCAGGCGCGCCGCCACTTCCTTGCCGCTGCCGGTCGCGCCGTTGATGAGGATGTCGACGCCGGTGGGCGCGATATTCCTGATCAACACCTTCAGGCGTTCGATCGCGTCCGAGCGGCCCACCAGCTGCGGCGTGTCCGGATGCAGGGCCCACGCGCTCTTGAGCGCGCGGTTTTCCAGCACCAGGGCGCGCCGCTCCTGCGCGCGCCGTACCGCCTCGAGCAGGCGTTCGGCCGCAAAGGGCTTTTCGATGAAGTCGTAGGCGCCGCTGCGCATGGCCGACACCGCCATGCCGACGTCGCCGTGCCCGGTCACCACGATCACCGGCAGTTCGGCGTCGAGCGCCACCACCTGGTCGAGCAGGTCGAGCCCGGAGGCGCCCGGCAGGCGCACGTCGGTGACGATCACCCCGGCATAGTCGCAACGCAGCAAGGGCTGCGCCTGTTCGGCGCTGGCGCAGGCCTGCACCGCAAAGCCGCCCAGCTCGAGCGTTTGGGCGGTGGCCAGCCGCAGCGCGGCCTCGTCTTCGATCAGGATCGCTTGCACATCAGTCTCCTTGGGCCATCAGGGGCAGCTCGACCTCGAACTCGGCGCCGCCGCCAGGCCGGTTGCCGGCCGTCAGGCGTCCGTTCATCGCCTGCACGATGGACGATGAAATGGCCAGTCCCAGCCCCAGCCCCTTGGCCGACGACTTGGTCGTGAAAAATGGTTCGAACAGCTGGGCCGCGACGCTGTCCGGGATGCCGCCGCCGCTGTCGCTGATGCACACCACGGCGCAGCCGGCGCGCGCGCTCAGCGCGATCGCAACGCGCCGCTCGGCTGCATTTTCGACCGCATCGAGCCCGTTGCGCAGCAGGTTGATGAAAACCTGTTCGATGCGCACGCTGTCGCCCGTCACCAGCAGCGGCGCGGCAGCGGCCGGCCCGGTGTCGATCGCCAGTTCGACGCCGTGGCGCAGGAACTCGCTTTGCAGCAGAAACGCCGAGGCGCGGATCGAGCCGGCGATGTCGACCGTGGCCAGCGCGTCGCTCTTGCGCGCGAAGCCCTTGAGCTGGCCGATGATCGCGCCCATGCGCGCACTGGCGTCGCCGATGTGCGCAAGGTTGCTGCTGGCCTGCTCGCTCTGGCCGCGTTCGAGAAAGGTGCGGGCGTTGTCGGCGAAGGCGCGGATGGCCGCCAGCGGCTGGTTCAGTTCATGCGTCATGCCGGCCGCCATCTGGCCCAGCATCGCAAGCTTACCTGCCTGCACCAACTCGTTCTGTGTGCTGCGCAGCAAATTTTCGGTTTGCTTGAGCGCCGCGTATTTGCTCTCGAGGTCGGTATTGGTCAGGCGCAGCTGCAAGGTGCGCTCGGCCAGCTTGGTATCGAGCTCCTGCTCGGCCAGGCGCAACGCGGCGCGCGCGGCGCGCCGTTCTTCCAGGCGGCGCCGGCGCTGGTGCAG
>JBAQKU010000533.1:0-17154 GCA_049301315.1 Telluria sp. | reverse complement strand
ATGGGCACGCCGCGCAGCCGGGGCGAGCTGGCGGCGGCGTACCTGCGCCAGTATGTCGAGGAAATGAAGGCAAGCGGTTTTGTTGCCAAGGCGCTGGCGCGGCATGGCATCGCGGGCGCCTCGGTCGCGCCAGCGGCATAAGGGCAAGCGCCACGCGGCGCTAACCGATCTTCCAACGCCTGTGGCTCGCCGGGCGGGTTTCCTGTTGACCATTACTGTAATATCGTCATACAATCAGACCATATGACGTTTCATGCAGCAATATTCTTGGAGACCCAACTTGAACGAGCGGATATTCAAAGCGATCGGCAAGCCTCTTCAGCGCAAGGAGGATTTGCGCCTGATCACCGGAAAAGGCCAGTTCACCGACGACTTCACCCTGCCGGGCCAGGTGTGGGCCGTGATGGTGCGTTCGCCCTATCCTCACGCGCGCATCGAATCGGTCGACTCGCAAGCCGCGCTGTCCATGCCGGGCGTGCTCGCGGTCTACAGCGGAGCCGATTGCCTGCGTGACGGACTCGGTCCGATCCCGCACAGCCCCGTGCCTTCCACCAGATTCGACATGAAGCTCACCGGCCCGAACGGCGCCAAGGTGTTCGAAGGCCCGCACGTGCTGCTGCCGGCCGACAAGGCGCGCCATGTCGGCGAAGCGGTCGCCATGGTGGTGGCCGAAACGCGCGACCAGGCGCAGGCCGCGGCTGAAAACGTGATGGTCAATTACGAAGAGCTGCCGTGGGTCGCCGCTACCGCGGCCGCGGCCGAAGCCGATGCGCCAAAGCTGTGGGATGGCCTGCCAGATAACGTCTTCGTCGATTCCACCTTCGGCGATGTGGCCGCCACCGACGCCGCCTTTGCCAGCGCCGATCATGTCGTGACGATGAAGTCGCATATCGGGCGCGTGACGGGCGTGCCGCTCGAGCCGCTCGCGGCGCTCGGATCGTACGATGCCGGGACCGGCCGCTACACCCTGTATGCGGGCAGCGGCGGCGCGGTCAGGCAAAAGCGCGAGCTGGCCGAGGTGCTGGGCGAAGATCCCGAGAAACTGCGCGTGCTGTCGTTCGACGTGGGCGGCAATTTCGGCACACGCAATCGCGCCTATGTCGAATTCGGCCTGGTCCTGTGGGCCTCCAAAAAGCTCGGGCGTCCGGTCAAGTTCCGCGCCGAGCGTTCGGAATCGTTCCTCACCGATTACCAGGGCCGCGACCTGGTTACCGAGGTCTCGCTGGCGATCGGCAAGGATGGAAAATTCCTCGCCATGCGCGCCTCGAACCTGAGCAACGTCGGTTCGCACTGCGTGTCGCTCTCGCCATTGGGCAAGGGCTCGGGCCTGATCACCGGCTCCTACGATATCCCGGCGGCCACGCTGCGCGCGCGCGCCGTCTACTCGAACACCATGTCGACCCAGGCCTACCGCAGTTCCGGGCGTCCCGAAGTCACTTTCGCCATCGAGCGCCTGATCGACAAGGCGGCGCGCGAATTGGGCTTCGACCGGCTCGAGCTGCGCCGCCGCAACCTGGTCAGCCCGGCGCAGATGCCCTACCCGAACGCGGTCGGTTCCACCTACGACAGCGGCGAGTACGAAATCAACATGGACCGCGCGCTCAAGCTGGCCGACTGGGCCGGCGCCGAAAAGCGCCGCGCCGAAGCCAGGTCGCGCGGCAAGCTGCTCGGACTGGGCTTGGCCAATTACGTCGAATCCTCGTTCGGTTCGCCCAAGGAACGCGCCGACATCATTGTCAGACCGGACGGCGTCGAAGTCGTCATCGGTACCCAGCCGGCCGGCCAGGGACATGAAACGAGCTTCGCGCAGGTCACCGCCGACCTGCTCGGCGTGACGTTCGACGAGGTGAAGATCACGCTGGGCGACACCGATATCGTCAGCGCCGGCGGCGGCACCCACTCGGGACGTTCGATGCGCCATGCCAGCACCGTGATCGCGCTGGGCAGCATCGATATCATCGCCAAGGGACAGCGGCTGGCGGCCCACCTGCTGGGCGCCGAGGCGGACGCGATCGTGTTCGACGATGGCGTATTCCGGCTTGGCGAGAAGTCCTTCACCTGGTTCGAGCTGGCCCGTCACGCGGACGACGAAGGTTTGCCGGAAGACTTGCGTGGCGGCCTGAAGGTACGCCGCGACAACGAGATGCACACCCCGGTGTTCCCGAACGGCACCTGCATCTGCGAAATCGAGATCGATCCCGACACCGGTTCGCTCGAGATCACGCGCTACTCCACCGTCGACGACGTGGGTCGCTGCATCAATCCGCTGATCGTGCACGGCCAGACCCACGGCGGCATCGCCATGGGCGTGGGCCAGGCGCTGTGGGAACAGTGCTTCATCGACGAGGCCTCAGGACAGCCGCTGAGCGGCTCGTTCATGGATTACGGCATGCCGCGCTTCGACAACCTGCCCTCGTTCAACTCGGAGATCGCCGAAGTGCTCTCGCCCACCAATCCGTTCGGCGTGAAGGCCGGCGGCGAAGGCGGAACCACGCCGGCGCCTGCCGTGATCATGAGCGCCATCGAAGACGCACTGTCCGAATTCGGCCCGCTCGATATCGCCATGCCGGCCACGCCCGGGAAGATCTGGGCGGCCATCCAGAAAAGCCGCGCCTGACGCGGCGCAACGAAAGGTAAGCATATGAAAATCGTTTCCATGAACATCAATGGATCGCCGGTTTCGAAAGAAGTGGAAGACAACACCCTGCTGGTGGTCCTCCTGCGCGAGAAGCTCGGCATGACCGGCACCCACGTCGGCTGCGACACGACCCAGTGCGGCTGCTGCGTGGTCCACGTCGACGGAACCTCGGTCAAGTCCTGCACCATGCTCGCGCTGCAGGCCGAGGGCTGCGACGTGCGCACCATCGAAGGCCTGGCCAAGGACGGCGAGCTGCACCCGGTGCAAAAGTCGTTCAAGGAGAACCACGCCCTGCAGTGCGGTTTCTGCACGCCGGGCATGATCATGGCGGCCGTCGATCTGGTCGACAGCTACCCGGGCAAACTCACGCCGGAGATCGTGCGCGAGGAGATGGAAGGCAACCTGTGCCGCTGCACGGGCTACCACAACATCGTCAAGGCGATCGTGGCCGCGGCCGAATAAGGAGAATACTGTGCATCCAACTCAATATCATCGTCCCGCCAGCATCGAAGATGCAGCCGCGCTTGCGAGCGAGCGCGACGAGGCAAAATACCTGTCTGGCGGCCATACCCTGCTGCCGACCATGAAGCTGGGCCTGGCGCGTCCCTCGGACCTGATCGACCTGGGCACCATTGCCGCCCTGCGCGGGATCGAGGCCAACTTGCAGCGCGTCTCGATCGGCGCGACCACCTGCCATTCGGAGGTGGCCGATTCGCCCCTGGTGGCGCGCTTCATTCCGGCGCTGGCAGGGCTGGCCGGATCGATTGGCGATCGCCATGTGCGTCATCGCGGCACCATCGGCGGTTCGGTCGCCAATAACGACCCGTCGGCCGACTACCCGTCCGCCGTGCTGGGGCTGGGCGCGACCGTCATCACCAACCGCCGCGAGATCGGCGCCGACGACTTCTTCGTGTCGCTGTACGAAACCGCGCTCGCGCCGGGCGAGATGATCACCCGCATCGTGTTCCCGGTTCCGCTGGTGGCGGCGTATGCCAAGCTGCGCAGCCCGGCCTCGCGCTTCCCGATCACCGGCGTGTTCATCTCGCGCAGTGCGCAGGGCGTGCGCGTGGCCGTGACTGGGGCCGGTTCAGGCGGCGTATTTCGCGCGCGCGAACTCGAGGCTGCACTGGCGGCCGATTTCCGTCCCGAGGCGCTGGCCGGGCTGAGCATCGATCCGTCCGAGCTGCTGGGCGACCTGAACGGCACCCCGGAATACCGGGCCAACCTGGTGCTCGTCATGGCGCGGCGCGCCATGGAGAACCTGGGCAGCACCAAATCGTACAAATAAAAAAGCATGCGCATCAACCCCATTACATCATCTGTTCATACTCCAGGAGTCCTGCAATGAGTTCTTCCTTGCCACACAAAGCACCTACCGATCTCCAGGAGCACCTGGCCCGCCTCGAAGAGCTCGGGCTCTTGACGCGCATCGAACGCCGCATCGACAAGGATTCCGAGCTGCACCCGCTGGCGCGCTGGCAATTCCAGGGCGGCCTGCACGAATCGGCACGCCGCGCTTTCCTGTTTACCAATGTGGTCGGCGCCAAGGGCGAAACCTACGACATTCCGGTCGTCGTTGGCGGCCTGGCGGCATCCTCGGAAATCTATGCCGCGGGACTCGGCGTTCCGGTCGAAGACATCGGCAAGGTCTGGGTGAAGGCCATGGCCGAGCCGATCGCGCCGGTGCTCGTTGAAGAAGCTGCCTGCCAGGAAGTGGTGCAGATGGGCGAAGAATTGACCGCCCCGAATGGCGGGCTGGCCAGCCTCCCGGTGCCGATTTCGACACCTGGTTTCGATGCCGCACCCTATCTGACGGCCACCCTGTGTGTCACCAAGGATCCTGAAAACGGCGTCCAGAACATGGGCACCTACCGCGCCGGCCTGAAGGCCAACGACCGCCTCGGCGTGCGCATGGCTACGCGCCTGAGCGGCGCCGGCGGCTACCTGCACTGGCAGAAATACAAGGCGCTCGGCCAGCCAATGCCATGCGCGATTGTGCTTGGTTGCGCACCGGCGATCATCTTCACCGGCCCGCAGAAACTGGCGATTGACCAGGACGAGATGGCCGTGGCCGGCGGCCTGATGGGCCAGCCGGTACGCACAGTACGCTGCAAGACGGTCGACCTGGTGGTTCCGGCCGATGCGGAAATCGTGATCGAGGGTTTGATCGACACCGATCTGCTCGAACCCGAAGGCCCGTTCGGCGAAAGCCACGGCCACGTGGCGCTGGAGGATTTCAACATGTCGATGCGGGTGACGGCGATCACGCGCAAGCGCAAGCCGGTGTTCGTGTCGATCGTGAGCCAGGTCACCCCGAGCGAATCGTCGGTGCTCAAGCGCGTTGCCTACGAGCCGATGTTCCTGGAGCACCTGAAGAATGTGCTTGGCATTCGCGGCATCAAGCGCGTCGTCATGCACGAGCCACTGACCAACCTGCGCAAGGTGATTTTCCTTCAGTTCGCGCGGGGCGCGCTCAAGGCCGAGGTCTGGCGTGGCATGCAGGGCGCCGCTGGCCTGCAAGCGCAATGCGGCAAACTGGTCATTGCGGTGTCCGAAGACATCAACCCAGAGAATGCCGATGCCGTGTTCTGGTCGCTGGCCTACCGCTCCAATTTCAGCGAAGACCTGCTGGTGACGCCTTACCGCTCGGGCGGTCATGGTCCCAAGTCCGGCGGGGGCAATCTGGAAGGCACCCTGATGATCGATGCCACGCTCAAGCACGAGATGCCGCCGCTGGCATTGCCGGCCGAAGAGTTCATGACCGGTGCCAAGAAGATCTGGGAAGAACTCGGGCTGCCGCAGATCACGCCGCAATCGCCATGGTATGGTTACCATCTCGGCGACTGGACGCCGGAGTGGAGCGGCTTTGCGAAGGACGCGGTCGCCGGCGACTGGCGCGAGATCGGCGCATCGACCTATGCACGCCGGCGTGGTAATCTACGGCCCGAAACGCCAGTCCGGTCTGCCAAATCGAAGGAGTAAGCGGCACGTGGCCTGTTGCGCCGACGGGGATGGGGAGATGTCAGAGTGCAGAAGGGGTGAAAGCGGTGAAAGAGGTTAAACAGGTGGAGCAGGTGACGCGGGCGACAAAGGGGAGCGCTGGGGATCGGACTGTCGATGCAGCGCCTGGCGCAAGCAAGGCCAAGAAGACGGTCAAGGCCGCAGACAGGCGCCTTGCGCCCCTGCAGCAGCAATCGGCGCCGCTGCGAAACAAGATCATCCTGGCCCTGCGAAGCGCCATCGAGATGGGCCTTTTGCAGCCTGGGCAACGGCTGGTCGAAATGGACCTGTGCGAGCAGCTCTCCGTCAGCCGGACCTCCCTGCGGGAGGCCTTGCGCGAACTCCAGGCCGAAGGCATTCTTGAACATTCTTCCAATCGCGGTCTCTCGGTCAGTGCGGTTTCGGTGGAGGACGCCAAGAATATCTACCGCCTGCGCTCGGTGATCGAAGCCATGATCGCCGAGCAGTTCATCGAGAAGGCGAGTGACGCACAGATCAAGGACCTCGTTCGCGAAAGCGAGAATGTAAAAAAAGTGTATCGCAGCGGTGTCCTGGAAGACATGTTGCGCGCCAAGCGGAATTTTTACGACCGGCTCTGCTCCGGTGCGGAAAATCCCATTGCGTTCGACATGATCAATCGCCTGGTGCTGCGCACTTCCAGCCTGCGCGCGCGCTCCATCACCCGCAAGGAGCGTCAGGAGCAGAGCATCAAGGAAATCACCACCCTGGTGGAAGCCATCCAGCGCAGGGATATCGAGGCGGCGCGCAAGGCTGCCACCGAGCACGTCAACAACGCCGTTCGTTCGGCCTTGGGTACGGACTGACAGTCAGGCTCATGTAACGCGCAGTTCGAGGAACTGCGCGTTATCCAAGTGGGTGGCATTCGCTGCCCACGCTTCCTATCCTGGAAAATTTTCCTGTCGGCGTTCGAGCAAGAACTAACACGCCAGGCGATTGCAGTTAATGTAAAGAATTTTAACTGTTTTGTGGTTGAGCAGTCATGGCTGACCAGCGCCAGCCGCCAACACCATCGGCTTTCTTGTCGCCAGTCAATCCGGCCCCCGTTCAGGCAAGCAACAATGCCAATTCCGCACAATGGACAACCCCGACACGTTCAACTTTATGCCGGGTGACATCATGGTGATGGAACCGTATGAGAAAAGCACGAACAACGCCGGGCACGTTGCAGGATATGACGGAGGAAATTGGATTTCCGACTTCATCCAAAACGACTATTGGGCGGGTCCACGATACCGCACGGAGAGGCCAAAAAATGCTGTCTTCCGCTACTAGGATCCTCGTAGCTGCACTGCTCGCAATCAGCACTGCCGCCAGTGCGACCGGCAGCAACAAGCCACCGCAATTTCTGACCGTCCCTGTCCTCGGCTTGCGAGTGCCACTCGACCGGATCAACCTCGACCAGTTCCCCGACGACCTGCGCACGGCATGTGGCCAGCTTTACGATGAAGAACGGTTCACGGCTCACATGTGGGTGTTCGGCAAGGCGAAGGATGCGGCAAGCTCGTATTACATCCTTGCGGGCTACTACAAGTGGCGCAATCCAGCGCCGGGGCAGCGCCTGTATGAGCTGTCCGAGCATGGAACCGTGTTTACCATACGCGGCGGCAAGTGTGGCGGAGATGAAGCCGGGGAAGTGTTCGATGTGCGCGACTTGAACGAGACACCGCTTCCAGTCTTGCAACAGCTTGCGCGCGACCTGGCAGCACAATCGGTCCGAGCGTTCGGTGGTCCTGACACACTGCGCGCGGCCATCATCACCCAGCGGATCGACTTCAACGCCCTTTCGCCCGAATTGCAGGAAGCGTTCAAGGCGTATTTTTCTGCGGCGAAGTAGGCCAGCGCGAGCGCTGCCGTAATACGCTCAAGCTCGCGTGAGGTGGCGGCATGAGCGTCATGCAGGCGGAACACAAACGTTGTTGCTGCGCCACCAGCGCCAGTCGTAGCGGGTGCTTTGACGGCGCCGGTGCGGAGGTGGGCGCGGTCGGCAATGTCGCCTGACTCTATGCCTACCAGCGCCAGCAGCGGCGCTCAGGCACGCCTGAATAAACTGGAATGATCATCACCATGGTCGGGCACGCTTCGCAGGCATTTATGGTTTTGGAATCAGCAGCGTGGAGTGCTTGCGTACGCCGTAACCATCCATGTGAGCTGAAATGGTTTCTGCGGCATCAACCAAATGAATATGGAAAAGCTCACCCGGGTGCGAGATCACGCCGGACAATCCGGCACTTGAATAAAATCCCAGCAAACGGCCCTGAATAGCGTCACCCGTGGCGTTATATTGCCCCCCGACCGCTCCATGCCCGCCTGCGGAATCATTCGGCCCGCGCGGCGCCAACACATGGATTTTGTAATTCGAGATCTCACCCTTGAGCATAAACGGGAAAGGCCGGGACATATCCAGTCCCGCGGCGCGGGCCGAATCGGTAACGAACGCCTCGAATTCGACCTGGCTCATATCGTTCGGAACATCCAGCTCTTTCCATTCGATTTCACCGGCGGTCACCAACAACGCCGCTTCTTCTTTATTCATTCCGTCGTCGAGCAAGCTGCTTGAAGTCGGACCTCCCAGGCTGATATAAGGCTTCCCGCCAATGATGGTAATTTCCCCGCGGCGGCCGGACAGCGCACCGACTGCATAGATGTCCTTCACGGACAGCACGTCAGCAAGCCTGGCTTTCGGGGTGTAATCGCCCTTATGCTGCATGTGCTTGAAACTGCCGTGGACGGTAACATTAAACGGCAACGCCTGAGCGGCCGGCGCGGCACCCGGCTTGCCATTTTTTGAAGCAGCATCGGCAGCGTAACTACTGCTCAACCAGCTTTGCGCGACAATCGCTGCGCAAAGGATTCGGCACAGACGGCGAGATAACAGCATATTGGTTTCCCCTTAATTGGAAGGATTTATCGGTTTATCAGGATTCCTGCCAGCCCGGCGAGGAGGATGGTCAGGGCGGGATGCACATTAAACACCATCATCAGCACCAGCATGGCCAATGCAATGAGGGCTTGGTCAAGCGATAGAAGACTTGAGGGTGCAAGTTTGAAAATGGTAAAGACAAGCAACGCAATGACTGTGGGGCGGATCGCCTTGAGCGCAGCCTGGAGAGCCGGCACCTTATGGTAGTAACGGAACAGCATCACGCCCAGTCCCATGATGAAACGCTCCGTTGATTTATTTAATGGCTTACCGCTTCGATACTGCTCCGGCTTTTGGAAACAACAGTTGCCTTGCCCGTCACCCATACATACAGCATGGGCAAATAAAACAGCGAGAGCACCGTTCCCAGCAACAGCCCGCCGATGGCGGCGACAGCCAGCGGAGACATGCGTTCCAGGCCGACCGCGCGCTGCATGGCAATCGGGAGCATGCCGGCGATCGTGCCGAAGGCGGTCATCAGGATCGGTCGGTAGCGTAAGCGCACTGAGCCGAGTGCGGCAGTGAACCCATCCTGCCCTTCACGCCGTCGTTCCTGGATGAAGTCGACCATCAGGATCGAGTTCTTGATGATGATTGAGCATAGGAGAATGATTCCTAAGGTGGCCGGCATGCCGAGCGCCTTGTCGAAAGCGAGCAAGCCCCAGATCGCTCCGATGGCTGACAGCGGCAAAATCAGGATGGAAAGCAATGCCAGCGGCGTGCTGCCATAGGCAGGCACCAATATTCCGAAAAGAAGCAGCACGCCAACGGCCAGTCCTACCATCATGCGCTGGGTGGAATGGCCACCGGCGTCGTTATCGCCCTTGTCGGCCATGCTCACCCCCGCGGGCAAGACCTGGCGCGCAGCCGCCTGGGCTTTCTCACTGAGGATGCTGACCGGCATGGTGTTGCGGTAGGCTAGTACATCGGTCGTATAGCGCAGGGCATCGGTGGTCAACAGCGTCAATCCCGGCTGATGGACAAAGTGGCCGATTTCGGCCAGCGCGACCGTGCTGCCATCTGGCAGCGGAATGGGCAGCAGCATCAAGGCTTGCGGATCTGCACGGTAAGCGTCCCCGAAATAAGTGCGGACCGGCACGGCGCCGACCGTCGGCAGTTTGCTCAGCGAGCCGACCGGGCTGCCCTTCAACGGCAATTGCGCATAGACTGCATCCGGGCTCAGTCCCAAGGCGCGCAACTTGTTCTCATCGAGCACCAGACTAAGCTCGGATGTGTTGCCGTCCCAGGTGGTCGATACCGAAGAGAGCCCGGGCACGTCTTGCAATGCTGCCTTGACGCGCTCGGCGGCGCCCGGCAGCAAGCGCCAGTCGTCTGCGTACAGACGCAGATCGACAGGCGCCTTGATGGTCGACAGGGCAGTTGCGCCTGAGTCGAATGCATCGGCGACCGTGACACCCGGCAGCGCTGCGACCTGGCGCCGCAAGTCCGCTTCGATTTGCCAGCTGGTTTGCGCCCGCTCCAGGCGGGTGTTGTAGGTGATGCTGATGGTCGCCTCGGCCGGCAGTTGGCCGGAGCCGAGAGAAATGACGCCCGGTTCGGAACCATAGACGGCACTGACGCGCTTGACGCGTCCATCGCGCATCAGGCGCGCTTCGAACTCCTTCAGGCGCTCCTCGGCCACGCTCACCGGCTCATTGGCACTGAAGCGGACATGGACCCGGACATTTCCGGTATCCATTGCCGGCATGGCTTCCTTGCCGATGACTGGAATGATGGTATTGAAGCTCAATATCAGCAGCGCGAACGGCGGCAAGACCAGTAGCAGGCGTCGGATCAGGCCGCCCCTGAAGGCAAAGCCGAGCATGCCCAAATACAATTTGACTCCGGGTGCGAAGCTGCGCCGGTAGAGCTGTTCCAAGAACCGCTCAAACTGGTTCTTTGGCGGCAGGCCGTTGCGGTACCAAAATGCCGACAGGCGCGGGATGAACGTCACAGCGATGAAGTAAGACGCCAGTACCGCGATGAGCACAGTGAGGATCATGTGCTTATAAACCTGTTGCGGGAAGTCGCCCACAAACATCAGCGGGGCAATCACCACCGCCGTTGCGAGGGTGCCGATGAGGACCGGGTAAAGCACTTCCTCGGTGCCTTTTCTGATCGCGGTTTGCCGGTCCTCGTGCAGTTCGCCCAGATGCCGCTCGATATTTTCAAGCACGACGACGGCATCGTCGACCAGCATGCCCAGCGCGAGGATGATGCCGGTCATGACCAGAATATTGAGTTCCTTGCCCAGCAGCCAGAGGATGGCCAGCGTCACCAGAAAAACCAGCGGAATGCTCATCAGTGCAGTAGCGACAGCGCGCCAGTTGCCAAGGAAGAGCAGGATCACCAGGCTGGTGAAGACGATGGCATCGACCAGTGCGCTCAGCATGTTATCGTTCGAAATCTGGATCAGTTCGCCCTGTGTGTCGCTGATGTCAAACTCGATCTGAGGGTATTGCGAACGCAGGGCCGGCAGCATTTTCTCGGCATCCTGGACTGCCGCCTGAACCGGCGCTCCCGGTGCGCGCAGTATCGCCAGCCCGATGCCGGGCTTGCCATTGCCATGGTAGGCCGCGTAGCGGTCCGCATGCCCCAGGCTGACTTTAGCAACGTCGCCCAAGCGCAGCTCGCGTGTCAGCGGCAGCAGGCGTATCTCGCCGACGCCGGCCCGCTCGCCATAGACCGTCAGCGTCAGGCTGCTGCTCTTGCCTTGCAAAGTGCCGAGCGGCCAGTCACGGTTCATCTTGCTCAGCAGGTCTTGCAACTGCGCCTGACCGATCCGGTGGCTGGCCAGCCTGATCGGGTCAAATTCGATTCGCACCGCAGGCTCGTAGCCACCGAAAACTTCGACATTGGCCACATTGGGCTGGGTGACGAGGGCGCTTCGGATATCGTTTTCCGCCAGAAGGCGGATTTGTGCCAGGCTGGGGCCAGTGGCCGTCTTGGGCGACAGGGTCAGCACCATGACCGGCGTCGTGAAGGCGCCGACCGTATAGACTGACGAAGGCGCTGCCTCGGCCGGCAACCTGGCCCTTACCCTGGCAAGGGCGGCGTTGACGTCGAGCAGGGCGGCGTCGAGGCCCTTGTCATATTCAAATTCGGCGCGAACAATCGACACCTCGTTCTTGTTGGTGCTTTGCACGTCACGAATCAGGCTCAGGGAATAGAGTTCCTGTTCGATCTGACGCGAGACTTTCTGCGCCACGCTTTGTGGGGCCGCGCCCGGCAACTGGGTGATCACCATGATTTGAGGACGTTCGACGTCCGGATACATGTTGCGCGGCATCTTCATGTAGCCGATAACGCCAAGAATCGAGGCGATGATCAGAATCATATTGAGAAGCAACGGCCGATTGTGAAAGTATCTGAAGATCATGGCATTACTCTTTGGCAGGCTGAACGGTGAACGGCGTGCCGGCCATCAGGCGCGACAGCAAGTCCGGGCTGCCGCAAACGACGCGCCGGCCAGCCAGTTCGGTGTCGGCGGCAACGGAGCCTTCTTCGCCCTGGAAGGCAAGCGTGACGCGGATCGGTTCGATCGCCCCGGATGACTGCTGGCGGGGCTGATGTCCGCCTTGCGGCGCTGTCTGGGCTGGCGCGTGCGGCGTGGCTTGCTTGTCATGCTGGCGATGCCGGGCTTGAGCAGGCGGCGCCGCACTGGCGTGCGACCGAGGCGCGGCGTCGCTGGCGCCTTCTGCCTTGAGCGCCAGGACCGTGGCCGTTTGCCCGTCATCGTTCAACAGGCAGCCGTGCGGCAGCAATACCGCTTCGGGCGAGCGAAACACCAGCAGTCTGGCGCCGATGCGCGCACCGGGCAGGAGCGCGCCGTCCTGGCTGCGCGCCTCGAAGCGGCGCAATCCCTGTGCGCCGGCTTCCGGCCACGGGGTCAGCGCAAGGATGTTGTCCCCGACGATCAATCCTGCCGGCTGCACCGTATCGGGCACATTGACAAGCAGGCGCTTGCCTGCGGCGCTGTCGGTGATTTTGAGCAAGGGCTTGCCGGGTGTAACCAGATCGCCGGGTTGCGCCAGGCGCTGGCTGACCACGCCGTCGAAAGGCGCGCGCACTGAAGCGCTGTGCAGGTTTTCCCTGGCAATCGTATAGCGCGAACGCGCCCCCGCAAAAGCCGCTTCGGCGGCCTGGACCTGCTCCTGGGACACGCCCTGCATCTCGATCAGCACCTGTGCGCGATGCAGGCGCTCCTGCTCGGTCTTGAGATTGCTTTCGGCGCCCGCCAGCTCGGTCACGAGCGAATTACCCTGAGCTTGTCCCTGTCCCGATGGTGTCATGTCGAGCCGCGCCAACAGATCGCCGCGCTTGAACCTTGCCCCTTCAAACAAGGGCAGGGCCGTCACGTAAGCTAACAGGCGGCTCGCGATCACGCTGTCACGCAAGGCCAGAACATCGGCCACCACCGGCACGGTGAGGCGGGCATGCCCGACGCTCAGAAGCCGGCTATGTACCACGACCGGCAACATGACCGGCCCTGCTTCATGGCCATGCCGCCCGCTTTTGCTGTTGGACAATAGAACGCCGCCGGCGACTGCAGCGGCAGCGCCCGCAAGGACCAAAAGGGTTGGGATATTTTTTTTCACGTGGGATCAATTTGAGCAATATAGGAATCAACCGGCAATCCGATGACCACTTGTGCGGCCGACCAGGCCGTCGCAGCACGTCCTTCGGCTTGCGCCAGGCGATAGCGGGCGTCGCGCAGGTCGCGTTCATGACGAAACAGGTTTTCCAGGGTCTGGTTGCCGAGCCGTTGCATGTTCTGCTGTATCTGGGCCACTTCCTCGCGATAGCGCACTTCCTTCGCCAGTGAGGCGGCATCGGCCAGCGCGGAATCGTACGCGGCCCTCAGGCTGGCGAACTGGCGCCCGGCATCGCGCCTGGCCGCTTCGCTCTGTTCGGCGGCGGCCGCGGCGGCGAGCTTGTGGGCGCTCGCCTGGCGGTATTGAGACACGCCGAGCGGCAGGCTCAGGACTGCGCCCACCACCCAGGTGTTGCGGTGGCCATCCCCGGGTGCACTGTTGCGAAAGAAATTTGCATCGAGCGTGATGGCCGGGTGCAGTGCGCGCCGGCTTTCCTCCGCCAGCGCCTGCGCCGACTGCTGGCGCGCCTGGGCGATCTGGACCGGCAAAGCGTCATCGGCAGGCACACGCCAGGACGGGATCCGGATCGTGGCGGCAGCCGGAAGGAAACCGTTTTGCCCGCTGGCCTCGGCGATATCGGCCTGGGCTTGTGCCAGGGCGCCGTCCAGCACGGCTTCGTCGGCATTGAGCCGCGCCAATTCGCTCTCGGCGTAGCGCACATCGACTCCTGCTGCCTTGCCTAACTCGAACTCTTTGTTGGTGCGCTGGTAAGTGGCGTCGACCCGCTGCCGTGACAGCGTCAAGGCCGCTCTTTGTTTCAGCAAACCCTGCAGGGCGATATAGGCATTGGTCGCCTGGTGCAGCTTCAACAGCGTCTGCTGGCGGGCGAGCAAGTGGCTCGCGCGCAAGTCGTGCTGGGCGCGTTCCTGATTTGCCGCGATGACGCCAGACAAGTCGACCGGCAGGGTGTAGTTCAGGCCGCTTTGCACGATCCGTTCAGAGCTCAAAGGCAGCATCGATGTTCCGGGGGTGTATACGCCGACAATTCGGCGGTCTTCATAGCGATGCCAGCCGGCTGACAACATGGCGCTGCCAAAATAGCGCGCGGATGCGGCATCCTTCTGGGCACGGGCTGCTTCGGTTTGTATCGACGCCGCCTGTATCTGGGGGTGCTGCAACACATTCTGCAGCAGGGTTGCCAGCTCGGCGGCCAGCAGGTCGCTGCTGAACGCCGCGCCAAACAATAAGGAAACGATGCGTACTTGCACTGCCCTGGCAGCCAGGAATACCAGGATTAAACGAAATATCCCTGACATGTCATGTTTCTCCGTAAATGTTCGGTGGTTAACTATTTAGCAAACACAATATAGCGCGCCGGATGCTATCTTTTCATTTCAAAAGCCGGTCTTTCGGTAAGTTAAAATGACAATTGCCTGTTTGTTACGTTGCGTTACCGTTCTGTCCGATTAAGAGCCGGCTAGCGCGGGTATAAAGATCAGGTATCTCAACAGACAGGAATCAAAAATACGATATGGCGGACACTCAGGAGCATCTGTTAGTGGTTGACGATGACCGGGAGATCCGGTCACTGCTGACCGAATATCTGGAAAAAGTCGGCTACCGTGTCAGCGCAGTGGCGGATGGACGCGCGATGCTGCGCGTGCTCGACCAGAGTCGTGTCGATCTGGTCATTCTCGACCTGATGCTGCCCCGCGAGGATGGGCTCAGTTTGTGCCGCGAGCTGCGCAAGAGCTCGCGCATGCCAATTCTGATGCTCACGGCGCGCGGCGAAGAGACCGACCGCATCGTCGGCCTGGAGATGGGCGCCGATGATTACTTGCCCAAGCCATTTAACCCGCGCGAGCTGCTGGCCCGCATCCGAAGCGTGCTGCGGCGCGCCCAGAGCCTGCCCGTCAATCTTGAACCGGAACCGGCCACCGTTTTCCGTTTTGCCGGCTGGACACTCGATATGGCCGCCCGCGAACTGGTGGCGGCCGACGGCTTGCTCGTTCCCCTGAGCGGCGCCGAATACCGCTTGCTGCGGGTTTTTCTTGATCATCCGCAGCGCGTGCTGTCGCGCGACCAGCTGCTCGATCTTGCCCAGGGACGGGAATCGATCTTGTTCGATCGCAGCATCGACGTACTGGTCGGACGCTTGCGGCGCCGGCTCGCCGACGATGCCAAGGAACCGCGGCTGATTAAAACCGTGCGCGGCGAGGGGTATGTCCTGGCCGCTGTGGCAAGTGCGGAAACGCTAAGATCATGCTGATACCGCGCTCCCTGTTTGGCCGGCTGGTGCTCGTCATGACGGCGGGGCTGCTGGCTGCCCAGCTCATCAGCGTTACGCTCCATCTGATTGAGCGGCAACGCACCGCGGCGCGTAGCGCATCGGAAGAAATAGCCGAGCGCGTCGCCGCAATCTACCGGGTCCTTGACAGTCAGGCCGGCAGCGAGCGCGCACAGCTTGCGCGACTGCTCACTTCCACGGATCTGGCCGCCGCTATCGAACCGGCGGGACAGGTCTGGTCCGGGGCGAACAAGGAATCGGCGGCATTCATGGCCATTCTCCGGCAAGCGCTGCGTCCCGGTGTCCAGGTCGAAGCGCGCTCCACGCCCCAGCTTGGCGTGCTGGCGCTGGACTTGCGTCTCGAGCTCACTGACGGAAACTGGCTGCATATGCGAGGTGCCGCTGCGCCTTACATGTTTGCCTGGCCTACCCATCTTTTCGTCAACCTGGCCGTGATGTTGCTGTCCCTGTCGTGCCTGTCCTGGTTCGCGGTACGTGCCGTGACCCGCCCCCTGGGGGCCCTGGCTTACGCCGCCAGCGGGCTGGGCGAAGATATCAACCGGGCTCCGCTGGCGGAAACCGGGCCGACCGAAGTGGCTGCGGCAGCACGGGAATTTAACCTCATGCAGGCCCGGCTGCGTGCATCGATCGACGAGCGGGCCCGCTTCCTCGCTGCCGTATCGCACGACCTGAAAACCCCGATTACCCGATTGCGCCTGCGCGCTGAAATGCTTGAGAACACGCCAGTGCGGGAGAAATTCGCCGCCGACCTGAAGGAAATGGACGACCTGGTCAATTCGGCGCTGGGGTTCCTGCGCGGCGAGTCGGTCGATGAACCTTTGCGCCAGGTTAATGTGAGTGCATTAGTCGAGAGCGTAGTCGACGATTTTGTTGATTCGGGAGCCGACCTGGTCATCGAATCGGGCAGCGATATCCGCCTCGATGCGCGGCCACATGGATTGCGCCGCTGCCTGAGCAATCTGATCGACAACGCGCTCAAATACGGTGGCGATGAGGTCTCGCTCGCAATTGAGGCTACCCCAGAATGCGTCGATATTCTGATCTGCGACAGGGGGCCGGGACTGCCTGACGGCGAAATCGAGAAGGTTTTTGAGCCGTTCTACCGGGTGGAAAGTTCACGCAGCCGAGAAACGGGCGGTTCCGGTCTCGGCCTGGCGATTGCCCGTCAGATCGCGCGGGCCCAGGGCGGCGAGGTGATGCTCGCCAACCGGAAAGAAGGCGGACTGGAAGTGCGCCTGCGTCTGCCGCGCAGGGAATGCGCAAAACTGGCGGCTTAGCGCTTGAAGTGAAGCACTGGAAGAGTGTGGCTACGCCAGTAAGCGCGCGTGACGAAGTGCGAAGAGGGGGCGAAGCCCCCTCCAACGACCGGCAGTACCCGCAGCTTAAGCTGTGAAAGCGTATTCTGCGAGGACAGGGTCCGTCACCCCAATCAGCGTCACGGCCGGAACCGCGTTATTGATTTCCAAGGCGCTCCAGGTCGGACCACCGGTGAACTGGATCTGTTCGATTCCGCCGCCCGAACTGAATTGGCCTGGGACCCGCACTTCGTCGCCAGTGGCGTTAAGGCGAATCACCAGATCGCCGCCCGTGTTCAGCAGGCTTACCTGGCTCGGGTCGATGCCGACAGCCAGCTTCACGGTATCGATGTCGCCGTACATGCCGTACTCTTCCC
>JBAQKU010000532.1:0-11790 GCA_049301315.1 Telluria sp. | reverse complement strand
CGGGAATGACGGTGGCGGAGCGCGGGAATGACGGTGGCGGAGCGCGGGAATGACGGTGGCGGAGCGCGGGGATGACGGTGGCGGAGCGCGGGGATGACGGTGGCGGAGCGCGGGAATGACGGTGGCGGAGCGCGGGAATGACGGGAGCGCCGGAACCTGGACGCGTCCCCCGAAAACCTTGCCCGCCATACGAAATGTGGCACATCACTTATAATGGACGACATATTTGCACGGGTTTTTGGCTTTCCTTGCCCGCTGTTACCGATTCTTACCGTTTTTTTAGCCGATTGCGATCAATCTATGTCATCCATTTCCATCAAGTCCCAGGCCGATATCGAAGGCATGCGCGTAGCAGGCCGGCTGGGGGCCGAAGTGCTCGACTATATCACCCCCTTCGTCAAGGCCGGCGTCACCACCGGGGAGCTGGACCGCCTGTGCCACGAATACATGGTCAATGTGCAAGGCACGGTGCCGGCGCCCCTTAACTACTGCCCTCCGGGCTACACCCCCTACCCCAAGGCGATCTGCACCTCGGTCAACGACGTGATCTGCCACGGCATTCCGGGCGACAAGGTCCTCAAGAACGGGGACGTGGTCAACCTCGACATCACCGTCATCAAGGACGGCTACCACGGCGACAACAGCCGCATGTACTTCATCGGCGAGCCATCGATCCTGGCCAAGCGCCTGTCCGACGTCACTTATGAGTGCATGTGGCTGGGCATTTCCAAGGTCAGGCCGGGCGCGCACCTGGGCGACATCGGCTTCGTGATCCAGCAGCACGCCGAAAAGAACGGCTACAGCGTGGTGCGCGAATTCTGCGGCCACGGCATCGGGCGCGTGTTCCACGAAGAGCCGCAGGTGCTGCACTACGGCCGTCCCGGCACGCTCGAAAAACTCGAGGCGGGCATGATCTTCACGATCGAACCGATGATCAACGCAGGACGGCGCGAAATCCGCGAAATGGGCGACGGCTGGACCATCAAGACCAAGGATCGCAGCCTGTCGGCCCAGTGGGAACACACGGTGCTGGTGACCGAAACCGGCTATGAAGTGCTGACCATGTCGGCCGGCACCCCGCCGCCGCCGGCGATCGTCGGCGCCCGCACCCAGGCAGTCGCGGCGTAAGCCATGGCCTCGGCCGAACAAACGGGCCAGTTGCGCGACCAGCTCAAGCAACAACTCAAGGCCGAGCGCCAGCTGCTGACCGACGCCTTCAGGGCCGACGGCAAGCCCGAGAAACTGCTGCGCGGCCTGCGCCAGAGCGTGGACGCGGTGCTGACCGAAGCCTGGCAGTCGGCCGGCCTGCCGCCCACCACCGCGCTGGTGGGCGTGGGCGGCTACGGGCGCGGCGAACTGTTCCCCCACTCCGACGTCGACCTCCTGGTCCTGCTGTCCGAACCGGCCGATGCGATCACCCGGGCCAAGCTCGAAAACCTGGTCCAGCTGCTGTGGGACCTGGGCCTGGAAATCGGCCACAGCATCCGCACCATCGACGAGTGCATGAGCGAGTCGCGGGCCGACATCACGGTCCAGACCAGCCTGCTCGAAGCGCGCCTCGTCACCGGGGACGCCGCCTTGTTCGCCGCACTGCAGGCGCGCTACCTTGCCGCGCTCGATCCGCAGGCGTTCTTCCAGGCCAAGACCGCCGAGATGCGCCTGCGCCACGCAAAATACGAAGACACCGCATTCAGCCTTGAGCCGAACTGCAAGGAAAGCCCGGGCGGCCTGCGCGACTTGCAGGTGATCCTGTGGGTGGCCAAGGCAGCCGGCCTGGCCAGCTCCTGGGCCCAGCTGGCCAAGCGCGGCCTGATCACCCCGACCGAAGCGCGCCAGCTGCTCGAAAAGGAGCGCGCCTTCAAGGACATCCGGGTGCGCCTGCACCTGCACACCGGACGGCGCGAAGACCGCCTCGTGTTCGACGTGCAGACCCCGATCGCCGAAAGCCTCGGGCTGCACGCGATGGCGCATGGCCCCAACGAGCGGCGCGCCAGCGAATTCCTGATGCAGCGCTACTACTGGGCCGCCAAGACGGTCACCCAGCTCAACACGATCCTGCTGCAAAATATCGAAGCGCAGCTGTTCCCGCAGCCGGCCGTGGCGGTGCCCATCAACGAGCGCTTCAACGAGGTCAATGGGCTGATCGACATCAAGGACGACAATACCTTCGAGGCATTCCCCTCGTCGGTGCTGGAAATCTTTGTCGTCATGACCGAGCGTCCCGACATCAAGGGCATGACCGCGCGCACCACGCGCGCGCTGTGGCATGCGCGTTTCGAGATCGATACCGCCTTTCGCGAAGACCCGGTCAACCGCGACCTGTTCATGCGCATCCTGAAGGCGCCGGTCGGCCTGGTGCACGCGCTGCGGCGCATGAACGACCTGAGCATCCTGGGACGCTACCTGCCCAATTTCCGGCGCATCGTCGGCCAGATGCAGCACGACCTGTTCCACGTGTACACGGTCGACCAGCACATCCTGATGGTGGTGCGCAACCTGCGCCGCTTCACCATGAGCGAGCACGCCCACGAATATCCGTTCTGCAGCCAGCTGACCGCCAACTTCAGGCGTCCGTGGCTGCTGTACGTGGGCGCGCTGTTCCACGATATCGCCAAGGGCCGCGGCGGCGACCATTCCAAGCTCGGGACAGTGGACGCGGCCCAGTTCTGCGCGGCGCACGGCATCGGCGCGGAAGACACCGAACTGGTCGTGTTCATGGTCGAGCAGCACCTGACCATGTCGCAGGTCGCGCAAAAGCAGGACCTGTCGGACCCGGACGTGGTGCAGGCGTTCGCCAACCTGGTCAGGGACGAGCGCCACCTGACCGCGCTCTACCTGCTCACCGTGGCCGACATCCGCGGCACCAGCCCGAAGGTGTGGAACGCGTGGAAGGCCAAGCTGCTCGAGGACCTGTACCGCATCACCTTGCGCGTGCTGGGCGGCGAAGCGCATTCGGCCGACCGCGAACTGAAGAACCGCCAGGACGAGGCGCGCGCCACACTGCGCCTGTACGGCCTGCCGGACGACGCGCACGAACAATTGTGGCAGCAGCTCGACGTGGCCTACTTCCTGCGCCACGACGCCTCCGACATCGCATGGCAGACGCGCTCGCTGTACCAGCGCCTCGACAGCGCCAAGCCGGTCGTCAAATGCCGCCTGGCGCCGATCGGCGAAGGCTTGCAGGTGACGGTCTACGTGAAGGACCAGCCGGACCTGTTCGCGCGCATCTGCAGCTACTTCGACCGCAAGAACTTCAGCATCCTCGACGCCAAGATCCACACCACCAGGCACGGCTACGCGCTCGACACCTTCCTGGTCACCGAGCAGAGTTTCGCCAAGAGCTATCGCGACCTGATCAACCTGATCGAGCACGAGCTGACCGAGCTGCTGGTGTCGCAGGGGCCGCTGCCGGCGCCCACCCGCGGGCGCCTGTCGCGCCTGTCGCGCACCTTTCCGATCGTGCCGACGGTGGACCTGCGTCCCGACGAGCGCGGCCAGTACTACCTGCTCTCGATCGCGGCCAACGACCGCACCGGGCTGCTCTACTCGATTGCCAACGTGCTCACGCGCTACCGCATCAACCTGCATACGGCCAAGATCATGACGCTCGGCGAACGCGTGGAAGACGTGTTCCTGGTCGACGGCGCGGTGCTCAACAACGCGCGCAACCAGATCCAGCTCGAAACCGACCTGCTCGACGCCCTTAAAGTCTGAAACCATTTTTCCGAAGCGACCCATGACCGAACCATTACGCCTGTCCAAACGAATGTCCGAACTCGGACTGTGCTCACGCCGCGAAGCCGACGAATGGATCGCGCGCGGCTGGGTGCGGGTCGACGGCAAGGTGATCTCGGAACTGGGCAGCAAGGTGCTGCCCGGCCAGAAGGTGACGGTCGAACGCCAGGCCGCGGCCGAACAGTCCAAGCGCGTCACGGTCCTGATCAACAAGCCGATGGGCTACGTGAGCGGCCAGGCCGAGGACGGCTACACCCCCGCGGTGGCGCTGATCAAGGCCGAGACGCGCTGGGCGGACGACCCCGCACCCGAGCAGTTCCATCCGACCCAGCTGCGCAGCCTGGTGCCGGCCGGGCGCCTCGACATCGACTCGGTCGGGCTGCTGATCCTGACCCAGGACGGGCGCATCGCCAAGCAGCTGATCGGGCAGGACACCGTGATCGAGAAAGAGTACCTGGTGCGGGTGCAGTACAGCAAGCCGGGCAAGCTGCCCGATGCCGACCTGAAGAAACTCAATCACGGCTTGTGGATGGACGGCAAGGCACTGCTGCCGGCCAAGGTGCGCTGGCAGAACGAGGACCAGCTCAGTTTCACCCTGCGCGAAGGCAAGAAACGCCAGATCCGCCGCATGTGCGACATGGTCGGACTCAAGGTGCTCGGCCTGAAGCGGGTGCGCATCGGGCGCGTCAAGCTGGGCGACCTGCCGGTCGGCCAGTGGCGCTACCTGCGCGCCGACGAGCAGTTCTGATCGTTCAGCTTCGCTCATTCCCCTTTTTTGTTGGAGCTTCAATGTCCCAGTTTTTCATGCTCGCGGCCGGCCTCGTGCTGGCCAGCCATAACGTATTTGCGCAGCCGCCGATGGTCGCCGAAGCCCCGCTGCGTGCCCACCTCGACTTCCTGTCGGACGACCTGCTCGAAGGGCGCGGCACCGGCCAGCGCGGCGGCGCCCTGACGGTACGTTACCTTGAAACGCAGGCGAAGGCGATCGGCCTGAAGCCGGTCGCGGGCGACAGCTACCGTCAGTCGGTCAAGGTGATCGGAATCCGTGCCCTGCCGACCAGTTCGGTGCGCTTCGAGGCCGGCGGCAAGACGCTCACACCGGTCGCGCGCACCGACATCGTATTCGGCAATGCGAACGGCAAGAGCGAGGTGCGCATCGACGCGCCGATCGTGTTCGTCGGCTACGGCATCGATGCCGACGACGAGCACTGGGACGACTACAAGGGCAGCGACGTCAAGGGAAAGCTGCTCATCATGATGGTCAACGATCCCAAGCCGACCGCTGCCGAACCGAACCGCTTCGGCGGCAAGTCGCTCACCTGGTATGGCCGCTGGGCCTACAAGTATGAGGAAGCGGTGCGCCAGGGCGCGGCGGGCGTGCTGCTGATCCACACCACCGAATCGGCCTCGTACGGCTGGAGCGTACCGGCGAACGGCTTCGGCGACGACAAATTCCACCTGGCCGGTCCGGGCAACGCGCTGCAGGGATGGATCACGGAAGAGATGGCGCGCACCCTGTTCAGCGCCGCCGGCAAGGATCTGGACGCGCTGCGCGCGCAGGCGGAAGTGCGTGGATTCAAGGCGGTCGAACTGGGCGCGCTCATGCATGCGAGCGTCAACAGCGCAATCCGTCAGGTCGAGCAGTTCAACGTGGCCGGCATGGTGCCTGGCACCGACCCGAAGCTCAAGCGCGAGGCGGTCATCTATTCGGCGCACTGGGACCACCTGGGCATGGGCGCGGCCAACGGCAAGCCTGACCACATCTGGAACGGCGCGATCGACAATGCTTCCGGCACAGCGGCGCTGCTGGCGATGGCGCAGGCGGCAGTCAGGCGGCCGGCCAAGCGCACCCAGATCTTCCTGTGGCCGGCGGCCGAAGAGCAAAACCTGCTTGGCAGCCTTGCCTACGTGCGCAACCCGCTTTGGCCCCTGGCCAGGACGGCGGCCGACCTGAACCTCGACAGCATGAACTTCGTCGGCAAGACGCGCGACATGGGCGTGGCAGGCAGTGAGCGCAGCAGCCTTTACGCGAGCGCCGCGAAGGTCGCGAAGTCGATGGGACTGCGGCTGGCGCCGGCCACACCGGATCTGGCCGGCAGTTACTTCCGCGCCGACCATTTCAGTTTTGCGAAAGCGGGCGTGCCGGCGTTTAACGTCGGTGGCGCCGTATTTTCCGGCGACGGCTTGTTCGAATTCGCCAACGACCAGAAGGGATCGAGCGCGCGCATGGTTGGCTTCAAGGATCACTACCACCAGGTCAGCGACGACTACAACCCGGAGTGGGATTTATCGGGAATGGTGCAGCAGGCGCAGTTCACGCTCAACCTCGGCTATGAGGTGGCCAACGCGAAAAGCATGCCGACCTGGAAAGCGAACGATCCGCTTGGGCAGGTCAAGCGCTGAGCGAAACCGCATATCGGCGCCGGGTGCGTCAAGCTGTGCGACCTGCGCGCCGACGAGCAGTTCTGATAGAACGCCTGCATGTCTTAATAGCATCAAAAATCACATCATTTGATGATAAAATTAATGCTTGGTAGGAGGGCTCATGCGCACGACCTTGGCAATTGATGATGACTTGCTTGAAAAAGTGCAGTCTTTGACTGGCCCGATGGACAAAACCGCTTTAGTCCGGGAAGCGCTCAAGGCGTTGATCCAGCGCGAGAGCGCCAAACGACTAGCCTTGCTGGGGGGAACGGAACCTTTGCTCGCTTCGGTGTCGAGGCGCCAAACGGATCCGGCGTGATCCTGGTCGATACCTCGGTGTGGGTGGATCACCTTCGGTACGGCGATGCTCAATTAACGACACTATTAAATGCAGGTCGTGTGGTGGGCCATCCGTTCGTCACTGGGGAACTGGCATTGGGCCGCTTGCAGCAGCGCGATATCGTTCTCGGTGCATTACAAGACTTACCGCAAAGCAGTGTTGCCACCGACGTTGAAGTGATGCGTTTCATCGCGCAGCACGCGCTTTTCGGAATTGGCATCGGATACATTGATGCTCACCTGCTCGCGGCCGTGCGGCTTACACCAGGCACGTTGCTCTGGACGCGCGACAAGCGCCTGCTTGCCGCAAGCACCCGTCTTGGGCTATCGGCCTGAGCCACTTACGCTACGTCGTGGTAAGGCGCATGAGCGCATGCGTCACTCGCCCTATGATCGAGCGCCGTGGTTGTTAGTACAGCCGCACTTTCAGCTGCAGCGAGATGCCGCCGTGCAGGCGGTCCTTGTAGCCGGGCACGAAGGCCAGGTTGAGGCCGACCCGCCGGTATTCGATGCTCGCGGCCGGGATCAGGGCCGGAAACCAGCCGCCCTCGCGCATCTTGGGGTAGCCGTTGAACGCGGCCAGCACCGCGCCAAGGCGCACCGGGCCGATCGCATACGGCTGGAACACCAGGCCCGCATAGTGCGAGTGCTGGTGGTCGCTGTTGTAGAAGCGTCCCGCGGTAATCGCCGAGCGGTTCGAAAAATGGTATTCCATCCCCACGCCCGGATTGCGGCCGTTCAGCCCCTTGTCGCTGTCGAAGTGCCAGGTCGCAAATCCGGTGTCGAGCCAAAACTGGTTGCGCTCTCCTGCATCGATTACGCTAAATATCTCTCCCGCCATGGACGGTCCGGCTGCCGCGAGCAGCACCGCAAAGGCGCCGCACAGCGCATTCCTGTCGATTGTCATTCGTCGTCGTCCGGGTCGAGTTCAGGGAACATCACGTCGGTATAACCGAAGCGCGAAAAATCGGTGATGCGCATCGGGTACAGGATGCCGAGCAGGTGATCGACCTCGTGCTGCACCACGCGCGCGTGGAAGCCTTCCACGTCGCGCAGGATCTGGTTGCCGAACTGGTCGACCCCTTGGTAGCGCAGCCGGGTGTAGCGCGGCACGCTGCCGCGCAGGCCCGGCACCGACAGGCAGCCTTCGAACTGTTCTTCCATCTCTTCGGACAGCGGCGTGAGCAGCGGATTGATGAGCACCGTCTCGGGCACGGCCGGCGCATCCGGATAGCGCTGGTTCTGCCTGAAGCCGTAAATCACCAGTTGCAGGTTGACGCCGATCTGGGGCGCGGCCAGGCCGGCGCCATCGGCCGCGTGCATGGTGTCGAACATGTCGGCGATCAGCGCGTCCATGGCGGGCGTGCCGAATTCGCGCACCGGTTCGGCCACGCGCAGCAGGCGCGGATCGCCCATCTTCAAAATTTCCCGAACGCTCATTTGGTACTTTGCTCCCTGTGTAACTGGTCGAGGAACCGGCGGAACTGCGCGCCGGTTTCCGGATGCCTGAGGCCCATCGCGGTCGTCGCTTCGAGGTAACCGAGCTTGGAACCGCAATCATAGCGCCGTCCGGCGTAACGGTAGGCCAGCACGCATTCGGACGCCATCAGCGCGGCGATGCCGTCGGTGAGCTGGATTTCGCCGCCGGTGCCGGCCCCGAGATGCTCGAGGTAGTCGAAGATCTTCCCCGACAGGACGTAGCGCCCGACCACGGCCAGGGTCGACGGCGCCAGCGTGGGCTGGGGTTTTTCAACGATGCTTGACACCCGTTCGAGTCCGGGCCGGTAGGGCGAGGTGCTGACGATGCCGTATTGCCCGGTCAGTTCGCGCGGCACGTCCTGCACCGCCAGGATGCTGCAGTGCTCGCGCGCGTACAGCGCGGTCATCTGCGCCAGCACCGGCTGTGTGCCGGCCTCGGTATCCATGAAGTCGTCGGCCAGCAGCACGGCGAACGGCTCGTTGCCGACCACCGGGCGCGCGCACAGCACGGCGTGGCCGAGCCCGAGCGGGGCGGACTGGCGGATGTAGATGCAGGTGATGTTTTTCGGAACCACGTCGCGCAGGAAGGCGAGCAGCTCGGTCTTGCCTGCCGCCGCCAGTTCGGATTCGAGCTCGTAGGCCGTATCGAAGTGGTCCTCGATCGCACGCTTGTTGCGCCCGGTAATGAAGATCATTTCGGTGATGCCGGCCGCCACCGCTTCCTCGACCGCGTACTGGATCAGCGGCTTGTCGACGATCGGCAGCATCTCCTTCGGCTGGGCCTTGGTGGCTGGAAGGAAACGGCTGCCCAGGCCGGCCACGGGGAATACTGCTTTCCTGATTGTTTGCATGGTTGCCAGCTCCCCTGCTTATCCGGCGCCGGCCGCGCCGTTGTCGGCGGCCTCCAATAATGCGAGCAGGCCTGCTTCGTCCAGTATTGTAATGCCCAATTCCTGCGCCTTCGTCAACTTGCTGCCGGCGTCGTCGCCAGCGACCAGGTACGTCGTTTTCTTCGACACCGAACCGGATACCTTGCCGCCGGCCGCCTCGATCAGCGCGGCTGCTTCGTCGCGGCTCAGGCTTGGCAGGGTGCCGGTCAGGACAAAGGTCTTGCCGGCCAGGCCGCCTTGCGCTTTCATCACATGGGCACCCTCCTTCCATGTCAGTCCGGCCGCGCGCAGTTGCTCGACCAGCGCGGCGTTTTCAGGGTCGGACAGGAATTGCGCGATCGAGCGCGCCACCACCGGCCCGACGTCGGGCACCTCCAGCAGTTGCAAGCCGCCTTCCCAGCTTGCCGCATGCAGCAGCGCGTCGAGGTTGCCGAAGTGCTGGGCCAGGGCCTTGGCGGTCGATTCGCCCACGTGCCGGATGCCGAGTCCGTAGATGAAGCGCGCCAGCGTGGTGTGGCGCGACTTGTCGAGCGCGCCCAGCACGTTGCGCGCCGATTTTTCGCCCATGCGCTCCAGGCCCGACAGGGTTTCCATGTTCAATTTGGTGTACAGGTCGGCGGCGGTGCAGACCAGGCCCTTGTCGACCAATTGCTCGATGAGCTGGTCGCCCAAGCCCTCGACGTCGAGCGCGCGGCGCGACACGAAGTGCATCAGGCCGCCCTTCTTCTGGGCGCTGCAATGGGTCCAGCCGCCCGAACAGCGCGCCACCGATTCGTCCTCGGGACGCACGATGGGCGAGCCGCACACCGGGCAATGGGCAGGCATCACGAAGTCGCGCGCATCAAGCGGGCGCCGCTCCGGCACCACCGCCACCACTTCCGGAATCACGTCGCCGGCGCGGCGCACGATGACGGTGTCGCCGATGCGCACGTCCTTGCGGCGCACTTCGTCTTCATTGTGCAAGGTGGCGTTGGTGACGGTCACGCCGCCGACCGATACCGGAACCAGGCGCGCCACCGGGGTAATGGCGCCGGTGCGCCCGACCTGCACTTCGATGTCCTGCACTTCGGTGAGCGCTTCTTCGGCCGGGAACTTGTGCGCCAGCGCGAAGCGCGGCGCGCGCGAGACGAAGCCGAGCCGCTGCTGGTCCTCGAGCCGGTTGACCTTGTAGACCACGCCGTCGATTTCATACGGCAGGCTGGTGCGGCGCCGCCCGATGTCGTTGAAGTAGGCCAGCATGCCGCTCGCGCCCGTCACCACCGCGCGCTCGGGCGAGACCGGCAGGCCAAGCGCCTGGTACCAGTCGAGCAGACCCGAATGCGAAGGCGGCATGGAGGCGCCTTCCAGCGCGCCGATGCCGTACGAGAAAAAGCGCAGGCTGCGCTGCGCCGTGATGCGCGAATCGAGCTGGCGCAGGCTGCCGGCGGCGGCGTTGCGCGGATTGGCGAACTCCTTCTGGCCGGCGGCGCGCTGGCGCGCATTGAGGCGGGCAAAATCGGCTTTGTACATCAGCACTTCGCCGCGCACTTCCAGCACCTCGGGAATGGCCGCGCCGTGCAGGCGCAGCGGAATCGCACGCACGGTGCGGATGTTGACGGTGACGTCCTCGCCGGTGCTGCCGTCGCCGCGCGTGGCCGCCTGCACGAACACGCCGCGCTCGTAGCGCAGGCTCACGGCCAGGCCGTCGAATTTCAGTTCGCTCGCATACGCGACCTGCGCCTCGCCCAGGGCTTCGCGCACGCGGCGGTCGAAATTGACCACGTCGTCCTCGGAGAACGCGTTATTGAGCGAGAGCATGGGCACCGTATGGGTGACCTGGCGGAACTCGGGAATGGGCGCGGCGCCGACCCGAAAGGTCGGCGAATCCTGCGACACCGCCTCGGGATGGGCCGCTTCGAGTTGCTGCAGCTCGCGAAACAGCCTGTCGTATTCGGCGTCCGGGATGGTGGGCGCGTCGAGCACATGATAGGCGTAGATGTGGCGGTTCAGTTCCTCGGTCAGATGGCGCATGCGCTCGAGGTCATCGCGGTGGGCTGTGGTCACGGCGCCGCGTTCCTAGCTGAACAGGCGCAGCGCGCGCACCGAACCGGCTGCGATGTCGGCCGCTTCCATCTCCTGGTAGAACTCGAGCACCTGCTCGTTGATGCCGGCCAGCGCTTCATCGGACAAAGGCTGGTCGCTGTCGTCGACGATGGTCGCGTCGAGCCGCGCCACCAGCGACTTGGCGCAGGCCACCATCGAGCCGAAGCCGTCGCGCGCGGGAGCCACGCACGGCACGTCGAGCAGCAACGTCAGGCGCGAGGTGGTGTCGGCGCCCAGCGTGACATTGGTCGAGAGCGAGAACAGTTGTCCGCCCTCGCCGTCGGACATCACGTAGCGTCCGTCCGGACGCACGTCGAAGCCCTGTTTTTCGAGCGCGCCGATCAGGGTCGAGATGGCCCACGGCGCGCCGTTCGACATCAGGTTCACGCCAAGCTGGGCGTCGTGGCCTGCCACGAAGCGGTGCAAGGTGCGCGCCTCGCCCATCACTTCGATCATGTCCGGTATCTCGGGCTCGGCGCCGATCTCGTCGGCCAGCACGCGCAAGCGCGTGACCAGTTCCGAGTATTCGAGTTCGTTCAGCGCGGTGGTGCGGCTGGCCATCTGCACCCCGGCCTGCAGCTTGGTATACACGCCGCCGTGGGTGATCGGCTCCCAGTCGCCGTTCACGTGCAGGCCGATGTAGTGAATCGGCTTGTTGCCGACATGGCGCAGCGTTTGCAGCACCGGCAGGATCTTGTCGCCGCGCACCGCGATCTCGAGCGCCAGCGGAATCAGGCAGTCGATCAGGGGATCGACCAGGCTGGTGGCCAGTTCGGCCGCCGGCGTGATCAACCCCGGCTCGGCGCTGGCGACGGCTTCGGGCAGCGGCTGCTCGGCAAGC
>JBAQKU010000531.1:0-1524 GCA_049301315.1 Telluria sp. | reverse complement strand
GCGGCCGAGCCGCCCGAGGAGCCGCCCGGCACCGCCAGCTTGTCCCACGGGTTCTTCACGGCCCCGAAGGCCGAGTTCTGGTTCGACGAGCCCATCGCGAATTCGTCGCAGTTGAGCTTGCCGAGCGTGACCATGCCGGCCGCGGCGAACTGCTCGACCACGGTGGCGTTGAAGGGGCTGCTGTAATTGCCCAGCATCTTGGAGCCGGCCGTCGAGCGCCAGTCGCGCGTGACGAAAATGTCCTTGTGCGCGATCGGGATCCCGGTCAGCACGCCGGCGCTGCCGGCGGCCAGGCGCGCATCGGCGGCGCCGGCCTGGGCCAGGCTCAGGGCCGGCTCGATGTGCAGGAAGGCGTTCAGGTCGCTGGCCTGGGCGCGCCGCAGGAAATGGGTGGTCAGTTCCGTGGCCGAGATCTGTTTGGAGTGCAGCAGGGCGGACAGCTCTTTGATGGTTTTTGTGTGCATGGCTCGATGTCGGATTCTGGTATGGCTGGATTACTCGATGACTTTCGGGACCAGGTACAGCCCGTCCTGGGTCTTGGGCGCCGGCGCCTGGTAGCGTTCGCGCTGGTCGGTTTCGGTCACCACGTCCTCGCGCAGGCGCAGCGCGAGCGTGCCCATGACCGCGGCCAGCGGGTGCGACAGGGGCGCGACGCCGCTGGTGTCGACCGCCTGCATCTGTTCGGCCAGGGCGAAAATCGTGTTCAGCTCCCCGAGTGCGGTCTGGGCGTGGGACTCGTCCATCTCAAGCTGGGCCAGGTGGGCGATGCGTTTTACGTCTGAAAGTGTCAGGGACATGGCAGGTTGCGCGGCGCGGGCCGCGGTTGTGTGTTGAGGGTGTATTGAATCTTGGATAACAGCGCGCTAGTTCTGGTAAAAGCTTTCCAATACCGCCGATCCGCCGCTTGCGAACAGGGGTGTAAATCGACGGGTTTTCGGCATTTAACGATCAAATTATAAGGTAGAATGGCGGGCTAATGCGTTGTCGGCGCCGAAACAGGTTGTCGCAGCATATAAAAAGACCGCGCCGCAGTTCAGGGAACGCGGGTGGCGAGAGTTCCTATTAATGCTTAGCGCGCACACGGTTGCGCATCAGGACAGACATGTTTGGTTTTTTACGCAGCTATTTTTCGAATGACCTGGCAATCGACCTGGGTACGGCGAACACACTGATCTACGTGCGCGGCCTCGGTATCGTGCTCGACGAGCCGTCGGTCGTGGCGATCCGCCAGGAGGGCGGCCCGAACGGCAAGAAGACGATCCAGGCGGTCGGCAAGGAAGCAAAGCAGATGCTGGGCAAGGTGCCCGGCAATATCGAGGCGATCCGCCCGATGAAAGACGGCGTGATCGCCGACTTCACCGTCACCGAGCAGATGCTCAAGCAGTTCATCCGCATGGTGCACGATTCCAAATTTTTCCGGCCTTCGCCGCGCATCATCATTTGCGTGCCGTGCGGCTCGACCCAGGTCGCGCGCCGCGCGATCCGCGAATCGGCGCTCGGCGCCGGCGCCTCGCAGGTGTACCT
>JBAQKU010000530.1:0-2233 GCA_049301315.1 Telluria sp. | reverse complement strand
CGATAGCGGCGCGGCGCGCCAGGCTGTGCGCGCGCATGCAGGCGGGCAGCGTGGCGATCGTGCCGACCGCACCTGAAGCGGCGCGCAACAGCGACAGCGATTATCCCTACCGGCACGACAGCTATTTCTATTACCTGAGCGGCTTCACCGAACCGGACAGCGTGCTGGTGATGGTGGCCGCAAGCGCCGGCATGCCGGAACGCTCGATCCTGTTCTGCCGCCAGAAAAACAGCGAGCGCGAAATCTGGGACGGCTTCCGCTACGGCCCGGACGGCGCGCGCGCGGCCTTCGGTTTCGACGCGGCCTACCCGATCGAGGAACTCGACGCCGAAATGGTCAAGCTGCTGGCCAACGCGCCAGCCGCCTACTATGCGCTCGGGCACAGCGAGAAGCTCGACCTGCAGCTCAGGAACTGGCTGCAGGGCGTGCGGCGCCAGGCGCGCACCGGCGTGAGCGCGCCGGCCAGCGCGCACGACCTGCTGCCGCTGGTCGACGAAATGCGCCTGTTCAAGGACGACGTGGAGCAGGCCCTGATGCTGCGCGCCGCGACCGTCTCGGGCAAGGCGCATGAACGCGCGATGCGCGCCACGCGCGCCGGCATGTACGAGTACGAGATCGAGGCCGAACTGCTGCACGAGTTCCGCCGCAACGGCGCCCAGTTCCCGGCCTACACGCCGATCGTGGCCGCCGGCGCCAATGCCTGCATCCTGCATTACAACGCCAACAACGGGCAAACCCGCGACGGCGAACTGGTGCTGATCGACGCCGGCTGCGAACTCGACAGCTACGCGTCCGACATCACCCGCACCTATCCGGTCAACGGCCGTTTCTCGGATCCGCAACGCACGCTGTACGAACTGGTGCTGGCGGCGCAAGCGGCGGCGCTCGCGCTGGCGCGCCCGGGCCGGCGCTACAGCGACATGCACGACGCCGCCGTCAAGGTGCTGGCGCAGGGCATGCTCGAGCTCGGCCTGCTCGACAAGGCGCGCTACGGCAGCGCGGACAACGCGATCGCCGAAAAGGCGCACCTGCAGTTCTACATGCATGGCACCGGCCACTGGCTGGGCCTGGACGTGCACGACAGCGGCGCGTACCGCGACCTGGCAGCGCCCGACAAGCCTTCGCGCCAGCTGCAGCCGGGCATGGTGCTGACCGTGGAACCGGGCATTTACGTGCGCCCGGGGGCGGGCGTGCCCGAACGCTTCTGGGACATCGGCATCCGCATCGAGGACGACGTGCTGGTCACGCCGCAAGGCCACCAGGTCCTGAGCGAGGCCGCGCCCAAGCAGGTTTCCGATATCGAACAGATCATGCGGCAGCACTGATGGCGATCGTGCAGAACACCTACGACGTCGCCATCTGCGGCGCAGGCCCGGCCGGCATGGCGCTGGCCGCACTGCTAGCCGGGCGCGGCATGCCGGGCGCAAGGATTGCCCTGATCGACGCCAAGCCCCTGGCCCACGCAGTGGACGATCCGCGCTCGCTGGCGCTGTCGTACGGCAGCCGCCAGCTGCTTGAGGAAATCGGCGCCTGGCCGGTGCCGGCCACGCCGATTCACCAGATCCATGTTTCGCGCCGCGGCCAGTTCGGGCGCAGCATGATGGACCGCGGCGAGCATGGCTTGCCCGCGCTCGGCTACGTCACGCGCTATGGCGAACTGGTGGACGCGCTGGCTGGCGCCTGCACCCGCGCCGGGGTCGACGTCATCCGTCCGGTGCGCGTCAGCGCCAGTATCGAGCAGACCGACGGCGTGCTGCTGCGCCTGGGCGACGGGCGCGAGCTGCGCTGCGCTCTGGCGGTGCAGGCCGAGGGCGGCGTGTTCGGCGAGCAGCAAACCAGGGCGCTGCAGCGCGACTACCAGCAGAGCGCGGTGATCGCAAGGGTAAGCACCAGCGCCCCGATTGCCCAGCGCGCGTACGAACGCTTCACCGACGAAGGCCCGCTCGCGCTGCTGCCGCAGGATGGCGCCGACGGCCATCAATATGCGCTGGTATGGTGCATGCGCCCGGCCAGCGCGCAAGCGCTGCTGGAGCAGGACGAGACACACTTCCTGGCGCAACTGGGCCAGGCGTTCGGCACACGCCTGGGGCGTTTTACGGGAACCAGCGCGCGCGCCGTGTACCGGCTCGGGCTCAATGCCGAACCGGGCGCCAGCGCGCGCACGGTGGCGATCGGCAATGCGGCGCAGACGCTGCACCCGGTCGCCGGGCAAGGGCTGAACCTGGGGCTGCGC
>JBAQKU010000529.1:0-2062 GCA_049301315.1 Telluria sp. | reverse complement strand
CGGGGAAACGGGGAAACGGGGAAACGGGGAAACGCGGGAAGTCGGTGTCGCCAATGTCGGGAACGACGGGAAAACGACGAGATAAAAAAATGCCCCGGATGACCGGGGCATTTTTTTCGTCGCGCCGGCGTGCAGCCGGACGGGCAATGTCAATTACTTGCGGGCAGCCGCTTTCGGCACCGCTTTTTGTGCAGCCTGGGTGAACTGGGTCACTGCCGCGTTCATGTTCGTTTCCAGCGCTTCGACCGCCTGCTTGGTGGTCTTGGCCAGTTGCTCGTAGCCGGCGCTGGCATTGCCGATCGTCGCCTTGAGCACGGCAACGGCGCTTTCCGAACCGGCCGGCGCATTCTTGCTCACTTCGTCAACCAGCGACACGACCTTGCGGTTGGTCTCGGCCATCTGGGTCTCGGCGGCCTTGTTGAATTCAGCCTGGGTGCCGGCTGCGATCGAGGCCAGCTGGCGCCCGTACGATACTGCCTTGTCAGCGGTCGGTTGTGCCTGCGCTGCCGACAGCGTGAAGAATTCTTGAGGGTCTTTTGCACCCATCAGCTGACGCGTGGCCGCCGAAGACTCTTCCAGCGAGGCCTTGACAGCGGTCATGTTCAGTTCGATCAGCTTCTCAATGCCTTCAAACGCCTTGGAGGTCAGGGACGAGAAGATTGCGAATTGGGACTCGAAATTGGCTTTGGTAGCGTTCGAAAACTGCTCTGGGATTGCAAACATATGACTCTCCAAATTTTGGTGAAATGTCGTGTTGGTTAAATTTGCGTACTGCCGGTGAAGCATGAAATCCTGGTGAATCTTGCCGAATATGTATTGTGCGGCGCAACAAAGCATATTCTAGAGAGTTCCATGAACAAGTCAAGCGTAATTTGTGCAGTGCAGCATAAGAATTTATGTCGCCATTTGGCAACATTTCAGCGACCGCCCGGCGAGCTGTCGTTATCCGTATCCGGCCTCGTTGTCATAGGAGGGGGCGGGTTTTTTAGTTGCTTTTAGTTACGCATTCCAGACTGGCCGTTTTGCTCAAAAGCAGCTGCTGGTTCGGCGCATCAAGCGATTTTCCAACGGGCAGGTATATTGATAAATGTCAAACAATCCGATAAATAATGCTGCGCCGCGCCAGCCAGCGCCCTGGCTGGCAGCGCTGCGGCTTTTCTTGTCCTGTTGTACAGTTCCGGTTCATGGTGAAGTAACAGGAAAAATAATGATTTCAAGCCCGCAACAGGAAACCGTCGATGCCGCCATCGGCGCGCGGCGCGCGGTGCGCGCGTTCTTGCCGTCGCGGCCTACCACGATCCCTTGCTTTCCCGGCAACATACGGAACAGTACAGCTATTACCCGCACCAATGGGTGGCGCCCTATAGCGAGCGGCGCCGCAAGGTGGGCTGGGACCTGTACCGCCTGCTTGGCCTGACGCGCGAGAACAAGGCCGGCATGGCTGCCCAGCATGCCCGCAACTACCGCTTTTTCGATGCGCCCGTGGGGCTGGTGTTCACCCTCGACCGGGTCTTGCAGCAGGGCTCGTGGCTGGACTATGGTATGTTTCTTCAGAACATCATGGTGGCGGCGCGTGCGCGCGGGCTCGATACCTGTCCGCAAGCGGCCTTCACCCAGTTTCACCGTATTATTGCCGAGCACCTGAAGCTGCCGGCCGACCAGATCGTGGTATGCGGCATGTCGCTTGGCTTCGCCGACCCGGCCAAGATCGAGAATACCTTGCGCACCGAGCGCGCTCCGCTGGCCGAGTTCGTCCAATTCATCGAGTAAGCGCGTATACTGCCAGGGCAGGAGCACCTCGTTCCTGAAAACCGTTGCGCGCCCGCGCCGAAATGTCAGGCAAGTGTTAAATTCGCTTGTGCCGGACCGGTGTTTTGCTACACTGCAATAAAGATTGTCGTCGTTCGCACCAAAGGATTTTCAGATGTATAAGCTCGTGCTCGGTGCCCTCGTTTCCCTGCTATTGATCGTGACACCCGCCTCGGCCGCCCGGGCGCAGTCGGGCACTGCTGCCGGCGCGCCGGACAAACCGCTGGTCAAGAAGTCGCGCGCGGTGCGCAAG
>JBAQKU010000528.1:0-17866 GCA_049301315.1 Telluria sp. | reverse complement strand
GGCTCTGGCCGCCGTCGAGCACCATGGCGACCGTGCCGTCGGCGTCGAACTCGTCGTGCACATGGCGCGCCGTGGTCGGGCTGACGTGGCCGAACTTGTTGGCCGACGGCGCCGCGATGCCGCCCTTGCCGCCCTTGAAGGCGGCCAGCAGCGCGATGGCGACCGGGTGCGAGGGACAGCGCAGCCCGACCGTGTCCTGGCCGCCGGAGACGGCGGCCGGAATGTTCGGTGCGCGCTTGAGGATCAGGGTCAGCGGGCCGGGCCAGAACGCGCACGCGAGCTGGGTCGCTTCGGGCGGAATCTCGCTGGCCCAGTACGCCAGGTCGGCGTCCGGCGCCAGGTGCACGATTACCGGATGGTCTTGCGGACGGCCCTTGGCGGCGTAGATCTTCGCGACCGCCGCGGGATTTTCGGCGTCGGCGCCGAGTCCGTACACTGTTTCGGTTGGAAAAGCGACGAGGCCGCCGGATTCGAGAATCGCGGCGGCCCGTGCGATCTGCGTGCTCGCAGGCTGCATCTGTAGCTTAGGCCGTCAGCAGGCGCAGCGCTTCCGCGTACTTGGCCGAGGTCTGGTCGAGCACGTCCTGCGGCACGCGCGGCGCGGGCGCCTTCTTGTTCCAGGGCTGCGCCTCGAGCCAGTCGCGCACGAACTGCTTGTCGAACGATGGCGGCGAGCTGCCCACCTGGTAGCTCGACATCGGCCAGAAGCGCGAGGAATCGGGCGTGAGGATTTCATCGATCAGGTGGATCACGCCATGCTGGTCGACGCCGAATTCGAACTTGGTGTCGGCGATGATGATTCCGCGCTCGGCCGCGTATTCGGCCGCCTTGGTGTACAGCTTGATCGACAGGTCGCGCACCTGGCGCGCCACGTCGGCGCCGACGATCTTCTCGGCCTGCTCGAACGAGATGTTCTCGTCGTGCTGGCCGGCCGGCGCCTTGGTCGACGGCGTAAACAGCGTTTCCGGCAGCTTTTGCGCTTCCTTCAGGCCGGCCGGCAGGGCGATGCCGCAGATCTTGCCGCTCTGCTGGTAATCCTTCCAGCCCGAGCCGATGATGTAGCCGCGCACGATCGCCTCGATGCCCAGCGGCTGCAGCTTCTTGACGACGATGGCGCGATCTTCGACCTGGTCGCGCTCTTCCGGGGCGACCACGTCGACCGCCTCGATGCCGGTTTCATGGGTTGGCATCATGCCGCCGAATTTCTTGAACCAGAAATTGGACATCGCGGTCAGGATCTTGCCCTTGTTCGGAATCGGATCGTCGAGGATCACGTCGAACGCCGACAGGCGGTCGGTCTGCACCACCAGCAGCTTGTCGTCGCCGACGGCGTAGATGTCGCGCACTTTCCCGCGGTGCAGGAACGGCAGCGATTTCAGATTTGTTTCGAGAATTCCAGCCATCATATTTCCTTGTGAATGTGGTGCGGCGCTTCAGAGTTGCGGCAGCGTTGCGCTGCGCACCTTGTCGGCCTGGGTCTTGCGGAACGCCGCCAGCTTGGCCTTCAGGCCCGCGTCGTTCAGCGCCAGCACCGACACCACCGCCAGCGCCGCATTGGCCGCGCCGGCTTCCCCGATCGCGAGCGTGGCGACCGGAATGCCCTTTGGCATCTGCACGGTCGACAGCAGCGAATCCATCCCCTTCAGGTATTTCGACGGAATCGGCACCCCGTACACCGGCAAGATGGTGGACGCCGCGACCACGCCTGCCAGGTGGGCGGCTGCGCCCGCGCCGGCGATGAAGGCCTGTGCGCCGCGGCTTTCCATGTCGGCCAGCCAGGCTTCCAGTTCCTTCGGGGTGCGGTGCGCCGACAGCGCGCGCGCTTCGTAGCTCACGCCGAAATCCTTGCATACCTGCGCCGCTTCTTTCATCGTGTCCCAGTCCGAGGTGGACCCCATCACGATACCTACCAATGTTTTTTCAGCCATATCCGTACCTATAATAAATTTTATGATTAGGCGACCGTCTGCGACAGTTCACCCGACTTGTAGCGCTCGGCCATTTTCTCCAGCGTGACCGGCTTGATCTTGGCAGCCTGTCCTTCGCAGCCGAAGGCCAGAAAGCGCGCCTTGCAGATCATCGAGGCCGCCTCGCGCGCGGGCTTGAGGTAGTCGCGCGGATCGAACTTGGATGGATTCTCGAACAGGTAGCGGCGGATCGCGGCGGTCATCGCAAGACGGATGTCGGTGTCGATGTTGATCTTGCGAACGCCGTGGCGGATGCCTTCCTGGATTTCCTCGACCGGCACGCCGTAGGTCTCTTTCATGTCGCCGCCAAACTGGCGGATCTCGGCCAGCAGCTCTTGCGGCACCGACGAGGAACCATGCATCACCAGATGGGTGTTCGGGATGCGCGCGTGGATTTCCTTGATGCGGTCGATGGCGAGGATGTCGCCGGTCGGCTTGCGCGAGAACTTGTAGGCGCCGTGCGAGGTGCCGATCGCGATGGCGAGCGCGTCGCACTGGGTGCGCGCGACGAAGTCGGCCGCCTGGGCGACGTCGGTGAGCAGCTGTTCGCGCGTCATGTGGCCGTCCGCGCCGTGGCCGTCTTCCTTGTCGCCCTTCATGGTCTCGAGCGAACCGAGCACGCCCAGTTCGGCCTCCACCGTCACCCCGATCGAATGGGCGAACTTGACCACCTCGCGCGACACTTCCACGTTGTAGTCGTAGCTGGCCACGCTCTTGCCGTCCGCTTCGAGCGAGCCGTCCATCATCACCGAAGTGAAGCCGGAGCGGATCGCGGTCATGCATACCGCCGGCGACTGGCCGTGGTCCTGGTGCATCACGACCGGGATGTGCGGATAGGATTCGACGGCCGCTTCGATCAGGTGGCGCAGGAACGCTTCGCCGGCGTACTTGCGCGCGCCCGCGGACGCTTGCATGATCACCGGCGCGCCGACCGCGTCGGCCGCCGCCATGATGGCCTGGACCTGTTCGAGGTTGTTGACATTAAACGCTGGCAGGCCGTAGCCGTTTTCGGCGGCATGGTCCAGCAGTTGACGCATGGATACGAGAGACATGATTGAACTCCAACTAATAGAAAAACCTGTGTTTCGATGGGAAGCGCGGGTAGCGCCCGTCTCGTGCAGCAACGTGGCGCGCCCGGTTCAGCGCGCCTGCCTTCTTATTCGAATTCTCCGACCCGCACGATCTTCAGTGCGTTGGTGCCGCCGACCTGCCCCATCGGCTCGCCCCAGGTGACGACGATCATGTCACCTTTCTTCACGATCCCGTTGGCGACCATCAAATCTTCGGCCTGCTTCAACACGGCGCCGCTGTCGCCCGTTTGCAGCAGGTGGTAGGCGCGCACGTTGCGGTACAGCGACACCTTGCGCTGGGTGGTGGTGCTCGGGGTCAGCGCGTAGATCGGGGTGTCGATGCTGTGCCGGCTCATCCACAACGCGGTCGAGCCGGACTCGGTCAGGGCCACGATCGCCTTGACCCGCAGGTGGTGCGCGGTAAACAAGGTGCCGTAGGCGATCGACTGGTCGATGCGGGTAAAGCGCACATTCAGGAAGTCGGCGTCGAGCTTGTTGTATTCGGACTGCTCGGCCTCGGCGCAGATCGCCGCCATCATTTCGACCGTTTCGATCGGGTACTTGCCGGACGCCGTTTCGGCCGAGGTCATCACGGCATCGGTGCCGTCGAGCACCGCGTTGGCCACGTCCGACACTTCGGCGCGCGTGGGCACCGCGTTGACGATCATCGACTCCATCATCTGGGTCGCGGTGATGGCAAGCTTGTTCGATGCCCGGGCCATCTTGATCATGCGCTTTTGTAAGGCCGGAACGGCAGCGTTTCCTACCTCAACGGCCAGGTCGCCGCGTGCGACCATGATGCCGTCGGAGGCGTCGAGGATTTCCTGCAGCACGGGAATGGCCTCGGCGCGCTCGATCTTGGCGATCAGCATCGGCTTGTGGTGGTAAGGCTCGCCCGCAATGTTGGCCAGCTGGCGCGCCATTTCCATGTCGGTCGCGCTTTTCGGAAACGAGATGGCAAGGTAGTCGGCCTGGAAGCTCATCGCGGTCTTGATGTCTTCCATGTCCTTCGCGGTCAGGGCCGGCGCGGTCAGGCCGCCGCCCTGGCGGTTGATGCCCTTGTTGTTCGACAGTTCGCCGCCGACCTTCACGATGGTAAAGATTTCATGGCCGACGATGCGGTCCACGATCAGCACGATCAGCCCGTCGTTGAGCAACAGCTTGTCGCCGGGCCGCACGTCGCGCGGCAGCGCCTTGTAGTCGAGCCCGACGCGCTCCTGGTTGCCCAGTTCGCCGTTCTCGCCCCACTTCGCGTCGAGGATGAACCTGGCGCCGTTCTCCAGGAATATCTTGCCTTCTTCAAACTTGCCGACCCGGATCTTGGGGCCCTGCATGTCGGCCATGATGGCCACTTCGATGCCGCACTCGGCCGCCGCGCGGCGCACCAGGTTGGCGCGGTCGATGTGGTCCTGCGCCTTGCCGTGCGAGAAGTTCAGGCGCACCACGTCGACGCCGGCGCGGATCATCTTGATCAGGATGTCGAGGTCGGTGGAAGCCGGGCCGATGGTTGCGACGATCTTGGTGCCACGATACATAGTTATCCTTGAAGTGGAAGCGAAACAAGCCGGGCGGCGCAGCCGGGGCCGCGCCAGGAGCCGGTCAGGTACTGCGGCGCTGCAACAGGATCTCGACCGCCGGCAGCGTTTTTCCTTCGAGGAACTCGAGGAAGGCGCCGCCGCCGGTGGAGATATAGCCGATTTTATCGGTAATGTCGTACTTGGCAATCGCGGCCAGGGTGTCGCCGCCGCCCGCGATCGAGAATGCCCCGGAATTGGCGATGGCCAGCGCCAGCGTCCTGGTGCCCGCGCCGAACTGGTCGAATTCGAACACGCCGACCGGGCCGTTCCAGACGATGGTGCCGGCCTGCGCAATGCGCTCGGCCAGCATGGCCGCGGTCTTGGGACCGATGTCGAGGATCAGGTCGTCGTCGGCGACATCGGCCACGTCCTTGGTGGTGGCTGCCGCGGTCGGCGAAAACTCCTTGGCGCACACCACGTCCACCGGAATCGGCACCTGTGCGCCGCGCGCGGCCATCATGTCGATGATGGCCTTCGCTTCGCCCACCAGTTCCGCCTCGGCCAGCGACTTGCCGATGTTCAGGCCGACCGCCTTCATGAAGGTGTTGGCGATGCCGCCGCCCACGATCAGCTGGTCGACCTTGCCGGCCAGCGCCTTGAGGATCGACAGCTTGCTCGACACCTTGGAGCCGGCCACGATGGCCAGCAGCGGACGCGCCGGCTGGCCCAGGGCCTTGCCCAGCGCGTCCAGTTCGGCGGCCATCAGCGGGCCGGCGCACACCACCGGCGCGAACTTCGCGATCCCGTGGGTACTGGCCTCGGCGCGGTGGGCGGTGCCGAAGGCGTCGTTGACGTAGATATCGCACAGCTTGGCCATCTTGCGCGCCAGCTCGTCGCTGTTTTTCTTTTCGCCCGGATTGACACGGCAGTTTTCCAGCAGCACCACCTGGCCCGGCTTGAGATCTTCCAGTCCCGCGCCATCGACCCAATTTTGCTTAAGAGCAACTTCCTGCCCGAGCAGCTCGGACAGGCGCGCAGCGACCGGCGCCAGGCTGTCCTGCGGCTTGAACTGGCCCTCGGTGGGGCGGCCAAGGTGGGAAGTGACCATCACTGCCGCTCCTGCCTTTGCCGCGGCCTCGATCGCGGGCACCGAAGCGCGGATGCGCGTGTCTTCGGTGATATTGCCGGCCTCGTCCTGGGGGACGTTCAGGTCGGCGCGAATGAAGACGCGCTTGCCTTGCAGTGCGTGTTGGTCGATCAGGTCTTGCAAACGGGTGAAGTTGAGAGCAGCGTTCATGGCTAGCCAAAAAGTCAAATGGATGAAAGTGCTATTTTACCGCATGGGCGCAGCCGGAAAAACCGTTTCACGACAAACAAGGAACACGGCCTGCGCCGCCCGCGGCTAGCCCAGCAGCAGGCGCAGCCCGGTGAAGAACAGCATGCCGAACACGATGGTCTGCAGCATGTTGCGGCGCACCAGGTAAAACACGATGGCGGCGACCCCGGCCACCAGTTTCAGGTTCGACCAGCCCAGGTCCAGCGCGCCCGTATTAGCGAGCAGCATGTCGGGCGCGATGATCGCCGCCAGTGCGCAGGCCGGCGCGTAGCGCAGCATCTCCTGGACCCGCTTCGGGATCGTGATGTGGTGCCCGATCAGCCAGAACGAGCTGCGCGTGGCCGCGGTCGCCACCACCAGCACCCCGATCGTGACCCAGATTTCCCAGTCAGCCATGACGCTTGTTCCTTTTTTCAAGTGCTTCTTCGATCAGCATGGCGCTGGCCATGCCCAGCATCACGGCGGCGAGCAGGCCAAGTTTGTACGGCAGTCCGTACGCGAGCACGGCGGTAACGCTGGCCACCAGCACCCCGCACAGGGCCGCGCTGTTGATAATCAGGGGCACGGTGATGCAGACGATGGCGAGCGTGCCGGCAAAGCCCAGGCCCCACTCGGCCGGTACCGCGGTGCCGAGCAACACCCCGGCCACCGAGCCGACCTGCCATGCGGCCCAGTTCGGGTAGAGCAGCCCTTTCAGATAGGACAGCTTGCCCGGCGCCGGATCTTCGCTCGGATAGCGCTGCAGGAACAGCGCGACCGACATGTCGCCCGAGACGTAGCCCAGCAAGAAGCGCTTGCGCCAGGGAAGGTGCGCAAAATGGGGGGCGAGCAAGACCGAAAAGATGACGAAGCGCAGATTGACCACCAGCGCGGTGGCGAATACTACCCAGATCGGCGCGCCGGCGGCGATCAGCGGCAGCGAGGCAAGCTGGGCCGAGCCGGCGAACACCAGCAAGGTCATGGCCAGCGCCTGCGGCACCGACAGGCCGGTCTTGACCATGGCAACCCCGACCACCAGGCCCCAGGCGCCGATGCCGAACAGGGTCGGCAGGCCCATCTTCAGGCCTGCGCGCCAGGCGGCGTCGTCGTGGTCGTCGGGGCGCACCGGGGCCGCCGTCGCTTGCAGCTCATTCATGTTGTTTTCCTGCCACGGCAGGCGCTGACGGGTCGTGCGGGGAGAAGAAACGGTAGGGCATGCAGCACAATTCATTGTAAGCGCCGCGCAGCTGTCATTCGTGCAAAACAGGCGAACTCGGCGCAATTTGTTGGAGTGCTATTTTACCGATCATTTCGGCACGCTGCCTGAATCCGCTAAAATCGTGGTTTTGCCTTAGCAGACGGAGAACAAATGAACAACAAGCAAACGCCCGCGGTTGAACTCGACGCCAAAGACCTTCCGGCCCACTGCCCGAATCCGGCCATGCCGCTGTGGTCCTCGCATCCGCGCGTGTTCCTCGATTTCGGCCACGACGGCCTGGCCAAGTGCCCGTACTGCGGCACCGAATACCGCCTCAAGCCGGGCACCGTCCTCGCCCACCACTGACCCCCACTGGCGCGCCGCTGGTTGCCATGAAATACATCTCCCCTCTCTGGTTGCCCAGCGGCCACCTGCAAACCATCTACCCCGCCACCTGCATCGGCAAGCCCGCCGTGGCGTTCCGGCGCGAGCGCTGGGATGCGCCCGATGGCGACTTCGTCGACGTCGATTTTGTCGATGGCGACGCGAGCCGGCCTTTCGTGATCCTGTTCCACGGGCTGGAAGGCTCGTCGGACAGCCACTACGCGCGCGCCATGATGGCCGCCGTTGCCGCGCGCGGCTGGTCGGGCGCGGTGCCGCATTTCCGCGGCTGCTCGGGTGAGCTGAACCGCGCGGCGCGCTTCTACCATTCGGGCGACGCCGGCGAAATCGACTGGATCGTACGGCGCATGCGCGCGCGCACCCGCGGCACGCTGTACGCGGCCGCCGTTTCGCTGGGCGGCAACGCTTTGTTGCGCTGGCTGGGCGAAGCGCAGCATCAGGCCGAGATTGTCGACGCCGCCTGCGCGGTATCGGCCCCGCTCGACCTGGCGCGCGGCGGCGCAGCACTTGCGCGCGGCTTCAACCGGCTCTACACGCGCATGTTCCTGCGCACCCTCAAGCCGAAGTGCCTGGCCAAGCTGGAACAGTTCCCCGGCCTGTTCAAGCGCGACGCCATGCTGGCCGCGCGCGACCTGTACGCCTTCGACAACGTGGTGACGGCGCCCCTGCACGGCTACCGCAACACGGAAGATTACTGGGACCGCGCCAGCGCCAAGCACGTGCTGGGCGACATCACGGTGCCGACCCTGGTGCTCAACGCCCGCAACGACCCGTTCCTGCCCGGCATTCACCTGCCCTCGCTCGCATCACGCAGCGTCACGCTCGACTATCCGCAAGAAGGCGGTCATGTCGGTTTCCCGACCGGCGGCCTGAGCGGCAAGCCCGACTGGCTGTCGCGCCGCCTGCTCGATTTTCTCGACGGCGCGACTCCCTCGCGTGCGCCCTCGCCCGCCCAACTTCGTAAAAGCGACACCCCGTGGATGACATCGTAAGACAAGCCATGGCCAAATGGCCAAGCGTGCCGCACTGCTACGGCTGGCTCGCGCTGGACGCGCGCGGCGCCTGGCGCATGCGCGACGAGCGCGCCCAGCAATCAGGGCTGCCGGGCGACAAGCTCGCCCATCCGGCGCTGCTCGGCTTCATCAACAGAAATATTGCGCCCGACGAGCGCGGATGCTGGTATTTCCAGAACGGACCGCAGCGCGTCTACCTGAACCTGGAAGCGACGCCGTACATCGCGCGCACCGACCCGCAGCTCGGGCTGGTGCTGCACACGGGCGAGCCGCTGGGCGCGCCCGCGCAGGCCTACCTCACCGAAAACGGCGAACTGATCGTGCAAGCCGGCGACAAAGTCGCGCAGATCGACGACCGCGACGTCGCCCAATTGCTTGAAGCAATAGAGATCGACGGGAAGCGGGCCTCGGACGAGGCCCTGATGGCATGGCTGGGCGGCGGCGCCGGCGAACTCGCCCTGCATTATCGCGGACAACGCCTGGTGCTCGGGCGCATCGCGAGCGCGGACGTACCGGCCCGCTTCAACTTCGTGCGCACCCCCTCGCCTGCGTGAGGCGGCGCGCTACTTGTTCTTTTCGTTTTCCTTTAACTCTTCGCGGCGGCGCGCCTGCCACTCGCGCTCGCGGGCGTCGATCAGCGCCAGGTCGTAAAACGAGGCATCGCCCGACTTGCGCGCGATGGCGAGCTGGTCGAGCGCGGCCAGCACCCCGCCGCTCAGTGCGTACGATTCGGCCAGCGCGATGTGCTGCAGCGCCAGCTTGCCCTGCGCAGCATAGGTCTTGGCCAGCAGGTCGTGCAGCTTCGGCTCCGAGCGGTACAACTGCACCTGGTCGCGCAGGAAGCGGGTCGCCTCGTCCAGCTTGCCGTTGGCGATCAGCGCATCGGCATACTGGCGCGCGATCCCGCGCGGGAGCGGATAACGCAACTGTGCCTGTTCGGCCTCCTTGAGCGCCTGCTGGGCCACCGCTGCCGGCTGGCCGGGCGCGAGCTTGATCTCGAGCGCCATGCTGGCGAACATGGCAGCGCCGTCGGAGGTGCTCTGGCCGGTCGAGAACACCGCGCCCTCGATGGGGCGCATCACCGCGCGCGCCTTGTCGAGCCAGCCCTGGGCCTTGGCCAGCTGCCCTTGCCTGAGCGCGAGGAAGGCCAGCCCGTAGTTCGCCCCCGCCTGTTGCTGGCGGCTTTGCTGGGTCAGCTGGCTTTCGAATGCGGTTTTGGTTTCCGCCTGACCCGCGCGGCTTTCGTCCTGCAGTACGCGCGCGCGCGCGCGCACCAGGTGAAACTCCAGGCTGTCGACGCGCTGCCGGTACGCCGTCTCGCGGATGCGGGCCTGGATGTCGGCGATGCGCTCGGAGGTCAAGGGATGGCTGCGCAAGTAGGCCGGGGTCAGGTCCGAATAGGAACGGCCGGCCGATTGCATGCGACCGAAGAAGGCGACCATGCCCGAGGTGTCGAAACCGGCCGTGCCCATGATCTGGAAGCCGACGCGGTCGGCCTCGCGCTCGGCATCGCGGCTGAAGTTGAGCTGGCGCTGGATGGCCAGGCCCTGGCCGCCCATGAACACGCCGACCGCCGCGTCCGAGCCGGCTTTCGAGGCCAGTGCGGCCAGCACCATTGCCGCCAGCGGGATCAGCGCATCCTGGCGCTGCTGTCCCAGCATGCGCGCGATGTGGCGCTGCGCCACGTGGCCGATCTCGTGCGACATCACCGACGCCAGTTCCGACTCCGACTGCGCCGCCAGCAGCAGCGCCGAGTGCACCGCGATAAAGCCGCCCGGCAAGGCGAACGCGTTGAGCATCGGATCGCGCACCGCGAAGAAATAATAATCGGCCCCGGTCTCGCCGCGCGCGCCCGGATGGGCCGCGACCAGCGCGCTGCCGAAGTTGTTCAGGTATTCGAGGATCGGGTCATCGTCGAGGAAATCGTGGTTGCGCCGGATGTCGCGCATGATTTCCTCGCCCAGCTTGCGTTCGAGCACCGGCGACAGGTCTTCGCGTGCGGTGTCGCCCAAGGTCGGCAGGTTGGCGTTGTTGGGTGCCGCCTGGGCCAGGCTGGTGCCCGGCATGCAGGCCAGCGAACCGAAGCCGGACAGGCACAGTGCCGCGAGCAGGCGCCGCAGGCGGGTCGGGATCGGAAGGACAGGGGCGGTTTTCGGATTCACGATGATATGATACCCGCAACCAGCGCTCCGGGGCATCGTACCGGCGGCCACTGAAACACTTTGTTACGACGCGCATTTAGCCGGAACCAGACCATGACCACCACACCCGACACCACCGCCACAGGCGGATTGACCCACTTCGACGCCACAGGCCAGGCGCACATGGTCGACGTGACCGACAAGAGCGAGACCCATCGCATCGCGCGGGCCGGCGGCAGCATCCGCATGAAGCCCGAAACGCTGGCCCTGATCGTCTCGGGCAGCGCCAAGAAGGGCGACGTGCTGGGCATTGCGCGCATCGCCGCGATCATGGGATCGAAGCGCACCGCGGACCTGATCCCGCTGTGCCATCCGCTCGCGCTCACGCGCGTGACGGTCGAGTTCACGGTCGACCAGGCCGCCAACAGCGTGCACTGCGAAGCCCAGGCCGAGACCGTCGGCAAGACCGGGGTCGAGATGGAAGCGCTGACCGCGGTGCAGGTCGGCCTCCTGACCATTTACGACATGTGCAAGGCGGTCGACCGCGGGATGGTCATGACCAATGTGCGGGTGCTGGAAAAACACGGTGGCAAGAGCGGGGACTGGACAGCGGAAGTCTAAGTGATCGATCGTCTTGCGAATACCGAAACATTCACCTCTTTTTGACTGAGAATAACAATTAGGGAGCAAAACCTTTAGCGGCTTTTTCTCACCGGCTTGCCGGGACGGGCGGGGAATACTCTGACGTGGGAGAACGCTGAACCGCGTATTCAGCGGTCCTTTACCCTACCAGCTTTAGTCGAGTGCGATTTGGTTGGACTATCATCGAGCCTGGTCGCCACATTTCCGATAATTGCGCCCACACCAGCAGACAAAAATGCCGCTATCAGGGATGCAGGCGCAACTGCTAAGGAAGCGAGTCCCAACGCAGTGCCACCCGTAACCATCGTGACGACCCGACTAGTTTTAAGCAAGTTATTGCTCGATGCAAGTCTTTTGGCAATGTCTTCTCGCGCAAGCGGCATTACTTTTGGCATCAATTGAACTTCCCGCCCCTCTGAAAGTTCTTTGGTGACACGTTCCATCTCAGGGGAGCGAATTCTTGCGTTGATCGCGTCAGGATCGATCACTATTTTTAAGACTTGATCGGTCCCGCGCCTCCCGGTTGCTTTCTTACGTGCAGGCTTATTCATGCGGACCTCCGTTTTGCTCTATTGATACTTTAGCCACCTTACGATTTTCGGCTTTTGGCACATCAATTTGTGGCTCTACTCGCGCTTGATAGCCAAGCACAAGTATGAAAATCGCGAACATGCCGACGACTAATTTCATTGAATTTGGAGGTGTCCATCCTGCTGTTGCTCCCCGCAAATACATTGCAGCAATCAACAAGAGACAACAAACCCCAGTAGCAACAATACAGCCGACTGCTCTTAAAGGACTTGGCTCAACGGCGTTGAAGAACCGCGCACTAGATTGAATTGCAATGAGCATCGCTCCGTATAGCCACCCCATTGAGTCCACTGCTTCGCGCCAAGCAAACGGTGTCGTACTACCGACGACTTTAAAGGCTACACCTACCAAAAGATACAAAACGCCTGCACCGAATAACGCAGCAATTCCCTCAATCATTAGCCACCGTACTGGTTCACTCATCTTATACCTTCTGGGTCGAAACCGACGATTATTCTTCATCCTGCAAGGTCTTGCAACAAGTGCCCTCAAAAGGGAGCTTCAGGAAGGCAAGAAATAGTGTGCCGCGCGCAGGTGGAGCCTGGAGATGGAAGCGCTGAACGCGATCCAGGTCGGCCTGCTGACCGTTTACGACATGTGCAAGGCGGTCGACCGCGGCATGATCATGACCAATGTGCGCGTGCTCGTCCGCTCGATGGCAGTGTCAGGCGGCACGGCCTAGTACGGATCGAAGGCTATCCGCGCCTTGCCAAGCTGGGAGATTAGCAGTGCCTTCCACGGTCCTCGGGGTGACCAAATTCGCGCAACTGATTCGTAGGCCTGTTCAGCCGGCTCACGCGCGACGATCACGCGATACAGGAACGTCATGGTCGACGCGCGCATATTGACCTGGCAGTGGACCAATACTTTCCGATCTCCAAACCGGTTCATCGCCTCGACGAATTGTTCAAAGTCTGCTTCGGAAGGCTCTCCGAACGCGATGGGAATGTTGACGAACTCGAGCCCCTGCCGGCGAACGATATCGCTTTCGTCCGGAATGGCGTCCGGGACAGTGGGAGGGGCGAGGTAAATGACCGCCTTGAAGCCTTGTTGCGCCAGATGGGCGAGTGCGTCTGCAGTTGGCTGGCCGGACGTTACCACCCTCGGCGAGATGACAACGACATTGGGGGCTTGAATTGATTGATTTTGGGAATGCACGTTCGTGGCGAATGTCACTGACGTGACCGCGGCGATCGCGACCACAGCGTGGCCGAGTTGAGTGTTGACGCGCATGCTGTGGGCCCTGACTGTGTGTAACTGACTTGACCGGCTGGTCTTCGCCGTGGAGAGCGAATTGAAGTCCGGAACGCAAGTCGTTGTCAAGCCCCATTTGCCTCACCCCGGTTTCGCTCGGCTAACATGATCAAGCTCCGGGCAAAAAAAAACCAGGTCTTGCGACCTGGTCTTTTTTGCTTGAGCCTGCCTTACAACTTAGACCTTAGGCAGATACTTGGTTGGAACGGTCGAGGTAGCGTCAACCGTCGTGATGCATGCGGCGCCGGCCGTGCAGGTGATTTTGTAGACGACGGTCTTGGTGTCGACGGTGGTGTCGTTGGTGCCTTGCATGACAACCGTGACGGTGCCAACGGTTGCGCTGGTGCCAACGGCGGTGACCGACGTGACGTATTTGCTGGTGATGGCAGTAGCTGCGGCCAGGCCCAGAGCAGCATTATCGGTGGTAGCCGACAGCGAACCGTCGTTAAACGCCAGGGCGATATTGCCGCGCGCGGTTGCCGACATGTTGTTCGCTTCCGCCACTTTCGCCTTCAGGGTGTAGTCGCTGTATGCCGGCAGTGCGACAGCAGCCAAAATGCCGATAATTGCCACAACGATCATCAGTTCGATCAGCGTAAAGCCAGCTTGCACCTTCTTAACCATTTTCATCGATTTCATTTTGCTGCTCCTTAGTGTTTGGGTTGTATGTTGCGCGTTACTGCTTTACATGGAGCAATAGCTGTGCCAGCCCGTTTTGGCTTGTTTTCATGTTATTTTGACATTGAAATGGCGGCATTATCGACATTTTTTGTCGTTTCGCATGACGATTATTGTCACGTACCATCAAAGTTTGTCATTTCTCAAGCCAATAAACGGCCATTTCAGACAGCAGGCAGGGAGAACCGCAACTGCGTGCCGCTCAGCTCAAGCTGGTCGCCGTCGCTTAACAGGCCCGGCACCGCGTCGATCGACCGACCGTTGAGCAGTACCGGGGCGTCGCCCTCGACCCGCGCGACATAGTAGCCGTCCGCGTTGCGGCTGATCACGAGCACCAGCTTGCCCGGGATGCCGAGCGTGGTGAGCGGCTTGGTCAGCTGCATTTTGTGGCCGGCGTTGGCGCCGTTAGTCACTTCGATGCGGCCCACGGCAAGCGGCACCGCGCGCGCGACAGGCTGCGTGTCGGCCAGGTACTCGATCTGGAATTTGGCCACGGTCAGGCGGTCGAGGTCGGCCAGCTGGTGGCGCGTGATGCGCTGGCCGTTGACGAAGGTGCCATTGGTGCTGCCCAGGTCCTCCAGCACGGTATTGCCGGCGCCGATAGTGATGGCGGCGTGCTCGCCGCTCACCGCGCGATCCTCGATCACGATGTCGTTGTGCGCATGGCGGCCGATCGTCATGCGCGCCTTGCTCAGCTCAACTTGCTGCAAGACCCGCGCTTCGCGCGATATGATAATTCTCGCCACTGTCGGTTTCCCTTCGGGTCGCGTATACGAAAAACGGGGAGCAACTGCTCCCCGTTATTATCGGCTACCTTGGCGCGTACTTACAAATTACAGCATCGCCTTGAGCAGGCGCGCCATCTCGGACGGGTTCTTGGTCGCCTTGATGCCGCACGCTTCCATGATGTCGAGCTTCGCTTGCGCGGTATCGGCGCCGCCGGAGATGAGCGCGCCGGCATGGCCCATGCGCTTGCCTGGAGGCGCGGTGACGCCGGCGATGAAGCACACCACCGGCTTCTTCATGTTGTCCTTGATCCAGTAAGCCGCGTTCGCTTCGTCCGGGCCGCCGATTTCGCCGATCATGATGACCGCATCGGTCTCGGGATCGTCATTGAACATCTTCATGATGTCGATGTGCTTGAGGCCGTTGATCGGGTCGCCGCCGATGCCGACCGCGGAAGACTGGCCCAGGCCGAGGGCGGTCAGCTGGCCGACTGCTTCATAGGTCAGGGTGCCGGAGCGCGATACCACGCCGATGCGGCCCTTCTTGTGGATGTGGCCGGGCATGATGCCGATCTTGATTTCGTCGGGCGTGATCAGGCCAGGGCAGTTAGGGCCCAGCAGCAGCGTCTTGGAGCCGGCTTTCGCCATGCGGTCCTTGAGCGCCATCATGTCGCGCACGGGGATGCCTTCGGTGATGCAGATCGCCAGGTCCAGCTCGGCTTCGACCGCTTCCCAGATCGCAGCGGCGGCGCCTGCCGGCGGCACGTAGATCACCGACACGTTGGCGCCGGTTTCTTTTTTCGCTTCAGCGACGTTGGCAAAGATCGGGATGCCTTCGAAATCTTCGCCGGCCTTCTTCGGATTGACGCCCGCGACGAAGCAGTTCTTGCCGTTCGCGTAGTCGCGGCAGCCGCGGGTGTGGAACTGGCCGGTCTTGCCGGTAATTCCTTGGGTAACTACTTTTGTATCTTTATTGATCAGGATCGACATGTTTATTCCTTCGGATTAGGCTTTGGCAGCAGCGGCAGCGGCGGCAACAACGGCCTTGGCTGCGTCTTCCATCGTATCGGCGGCGATGATCGGCAGGCCGGATTCGGCCAGCATCTTCTTGCCCAAATCTTCGTTGGTGCCCTTCATGCGCACCACGAGAGGCACTTTCAGGGACACTGCCTTCGATGCGGTGATCACGCCTTCGGCGATCACGTCGCAGCGCATGATGCCGCCGAAAATGTTGACCAGGATGGCTTTCAGGCCGGGGTTCTTGAGCATGATCTTGAACGCTTCGGTCACTTTTTCTGCCGTTGCGCCGCCGCCCACGTCGAGGAAGTTGGCAGGCTCGCCGCCGAACAGCTTGATGGTGTCCATGGTGGCCATGGCCAGGCCGGCGCCGTTCACCAGGCAGCCGATGTTGCCGTCGAGCGAGATGTAGGCGAGGTCGAATTTCGATGCTTCGACTTCAGCCGGATCTTCTTCGTCCAGGTCGCGGTAGGCCACGATTTCAGGATGGCGGAACAGCGCGTTCGCGTCGAAGTTGAACTTGGCGTCGAGCGCGATGACCTTGCCGGAACCGGTCAGGATCAGCGGGTTGATTTCGGCCAGCGACGAATCGGTTTCCCAGTAGGCTTTGTACAGGCCTTGCAGCTGCTTGCGCGCGTCGGCGATCGATTCGGGCGGCACGCCGATCTTGGCCGAAATGCTGTCCGCTTCGGCGTCGGTCAGGCCAACCGACGGGTCGATTGCGAGGTTATGGATTTTTTCGGGGTGCGAGTGCGCCACTTCTTCGATGTCCATGCCGCCTTCGGAGGATGCCATCAGGACCACGCGCTGGCTGACACGGTCGGTCACCATCGATACGTACAGTTCCTTCTTGATGTCGGCGCCTTCTTCGATCAGCAGGCGGCGCACTTTCTGGCCTTCAGGGCCGGTCTGGTGCGTGACCAGCTGCATGCCCAGGATCTCTTGCGCGAATTGTTTGACTTGCTCGAGCGACTTGGCCACTTTCACGCCGCCGCCCTTGCCGCGCCCGCCTGCATGGATCTGCGCCTTGACTACCCAGACCGGGCCGCCCAGCGTTTCAGCTGCTTTCACGGCCTCTTCCACCGACATGCATGGGATACCGCGAGGTACCGTTACCCCGAACTGCCGGAGGATTTCTTTGCCTTGATACTCATGGATTTTCATGCTGGCTTCCCTTCTTCTGATACTGATTTGTAGAAATGCGGTTTAGTTACGGACGTTGAGTGCAAAAAAAACGGGGGGACTTCATTTTATTCATTGGCCACCTTCAACACCCAGCGTGGAAAGTACTTGGCCACGGTGGGGCCGTCGGCGCGCAAGGCGCGGCAGCGGTCGATCTGGAACGGACGATGCGGCAGCGGTTCGCCGGGACTGTCCTGGGTCTTGAATACATCGTTGGCGTAGGCCTGGATCGCCGCGGTCGGCAGGATCTGGGCCAGCTCGGTCAGGTGAGTGCAGCCGAGCACGCCGGACAGGTGCTCTTTCAGGCCGAGGCGGAAGTTTTTGGTCAGGCACAAGCCGATCAGGCCCTTGTAGGCGTGGCTGAAGCTGTCGCAGTGGCCCGGGTAGGGAACGGCATCGGACGCCGCTTCGGCATCGACGATGACGAGCTCGCGGTCGATGGTGACGCGCAGGCTCAGCGCATGAATGGGTGTTCCGCCCGCGCGCACGCCCGAGGCCAGCGCGATGTCGCGCTCCTTGATATCGGAGATGCGTGCGTCAAGGTCCCACAAGCCATCGTCGCGCGCGAACGCTTCGACCTGGATGGCGCGGGTATGCCGTAACGCGCGAGGGACGGGAGGAGACAAGGGCATAAAAGACCAATGCCGGCAATGCGGCGGTAAATAGTTGCAGCCGTTGTGCTAATGCACGTTGCCGCAGCTTCTACGGCAACAACCGCTCATGCGGCGCTGCTAAAACCTCGAAAGTTTATCACATGTGGTGCCTGCAGTTGCACTGCAACATGGAATATTGGAGGGGATGGTGGCGATTTTCCGGAGGGGCGTTGCAATAATGGCAATGTTGAGGCGTGGGAGCGGAACAGCGCAGGACTCGGCGTCCCCCGACCATCCACCGGTGAGGAGTATGCATGCCCATGTGGACGCATGCATACGATGGATGGCCGGGGCGGCGCCGAACCCTCCGCTCTTGCGCCCTGGCGAACCGTCACCGGCCGCCAGTGTTTGGCAACGCTTATGCGTCGTCGTCGTCCGCGCGGCCCTGCAGGGCGGCGCGCACGGCCTGCTGCGAAAAGCCGCGCTGCAGCAGAAAGCGCATCTGCTTGTTGCGCTCGGCGGGGTCGGCGGCAAGCGTGCCGAACTTGCGGCGCCATACCT
>JBAQKU010000527.1:0-7330 GCA_049301315.1 Telluria sp. | reverse complement strand
GCAAGGGACAGGCTGCTGCAGCACATCGACGCGCTGCAGGCCGCGAACGAGCAGCATATTGCCCAGGCGCGAGGCGCAAGTTCCGCGGCCTTCCGCAATGGCCGCGACCTGATTCTCGGCATGCTCGCGATGGCGGCCGTGTGTGGCCTGGTGATCGGCTATTTCTTCATCCGCAGTATTACCGTTCCCTTGACCCGGGCGGTCGAGCTGACGCGGCGCGTGGCCAGCGGCGACCTCACTGCGCGCATCGAGGCCGGGCCGGGCGACGAGACCGGTCAATTGCTGCGCTCGCTCAAGGAGATGAACGACAATCTTGCGCGCACCGTGGGCCAGGTGCGCAGCAGCAGCGACACGGTGAGCGCCGTGTCGCGCGACATCGCAGCGCGCAACCTGGAGCTGTCGCGCCGCACCGAAGCACAGGCCGGCTCGCTCGAGCGGACCAGCTGTTCGATGGAACAGCTTACCGGCGCCGTCAGGCAGAACGCCGACCATGCGCGCCAGGCGAACCTGCTGGCGCAATCGGCCGCGCAGGTGGCGCTGGACGGCGCAGCCGAGGTAAGCGAAGTGGTCCGGACGATGAGCGCGATCAATGCATCGGCCAGGAAGATCGCCGATATCATCGGCGTGATCGACGCAATCGCTTTCCAGACCAATATCCTGGCGCTCAACGCGGCGGTGGAGGCGGCGCGCGCGGGCGAACAGGGCCGCGGCTTCGCCGTTGTCGCTGCCGAGGTGCGCACGCTGGCGCAACGCTCGGCGGGCGCCGCCAGACAGATCAAGGATCTGATTGGCGATTCGGTCGAAAAAGTCGAGGCCGGCAGCAGGCTGGTTGGACAGGCGGGCAATACGATGGGGAAGGTGCTCGAGAGCGTGCGGCGGGTCACCGACATCATGGCCGACATAAGCTCGGCCAGCCAGGCACAGTCGGCGGGCATTGAGCAGGTCAACCGCGCCATCGTCGAGATGGACAAGGTAACCGAGCAAAACAGCGCGCTGGTGGAGCAGGCGGCAGGCGCCGCGCGCGCCATGCAGGATCAGGCCGGCAAGCTCGCGCAGGTGGTCAGCATATTCAAGGTTGACGCGAGCATGTTCCCGGCGCCGCTGGGCGCTTCCCTGAGAACACGGATGGAAATTCCGGCGCGCGCCAAAATGTCTTCCCGTGTCTCGGACGGATGACCAAGGACGATGTGATCCGGCGCCTGTCCGCGTTCTGGACCACGATCTTTGCCGTTTCCTTCGGCATGGGGTGTCCGGGACCCTCATGCCATTCCAGTTCGGCACCAACTGGAGCCGGTTTTCGGATGCGACATCGAATGAGGCCGGCTCGCACTCGCATATGAAGTGCCAACCGCTCGGCCGCAAGCTGGTCCCGCAATGGGCGCCCGCATGTTGATGGGACTGCCGTTTCGCGTGGCGTTCGAGTTCCGCGACGTACCCGACGGGACGGGGCGTTCGCCTGCGTCCGGCCGAAAATGGCGGCTCGCGCTGCGATGGCTGTCCGGGTATAATTGATCATATAGCTAACAATGACGACTAACGAAGTTCTCATCCCGTGAACGAGAATCTAAGCAAGCCCCAAGCGCAGGCCCTGTTCGAGGAAGTTGCCAATTACTTCTCGCTGCTGTGCGAACCGACCCGACTCAAGATCTTGAGTGCCGTTTGCCATGGCGAAAAATCGGTCGGGGAAATCGTGACCGTGGTCGACTCGACGCAAGCGAACGTCTCGCGCCAGATCAACATGTTGTATCGAGCCAAGATCCTCGCGCGGCGCAAGGAAGGGACCATGGTGTACTACCGCATCGACAGTGCCGAGACACTGATGATGTGCGAAACGGTATGTGGCCAGATCGCGCGCAAGATGGGATTCGACGGCCAGGTCAAAGATGCGGCGGCGACTTCGTAGCCAATCGAACGGCGCCAGGCCTTCTGGCCGTGGCGCTTTGGAAGATGTGGAAGGGGTTTGAATCCCGGCTGGGCGCCCCCTCCGATCGCGACGCTTTTCCTCACTTCGCGTCGAAATAGCCCGACTCGATAAAGCGCAGCCACAGGCTGCCGACCACCTTGATGCTGTCCTGCTTGTACAGGTAATGCTGGAAGCCGCTCACGCGGGCGACGCGGTACTTGCCGACGTACGGTTCCATCACCACGCGGTGCGCGTCGACCACCTTGGGCGGAATCGCTTCGTCCTTCAGGCCGTTCATGTCCAGCACCGCCAGCTTTTTCAGCGCAACCGGCGGAAAGCTCGGCTCCATGACTTCGTTCACCAGTGCGGCCAGGCCACGCTGGCGGTATTGCGCCGGCAGCCACTCCGCCTGCCACAGCCGCAATGCATTCTCGGTCAGCGCGGCTGCGCCCAACTGCATGGGCGCATCCTCGCCGCTCTTGAAGCGCGGGCTCTTGAGCACGCCCTGCCACCATTGCTCGCGCGTGTTCGCATCGAGTTCCTTGGTGTAGTAGCCGAAGTCGTCGAGGCCGCGCTCGCGCAGCCGCATGGCCGTTTTCGCATAGGCGCTCTTGTAGTCATTCTGCGAGGCCTTGCGATAGGCGTAGGCCAGGCCGGTGCTGCTGGTGCCCCAGCCTAGGTAGCCGTCCGGCGGCAGGTACTTCGCCAGCGGGTACAGGAAAGCGCCTCCCGTCGACATGCCCCAGTACAGCATGAACGACTTCTTGCGTTGGGCGGGCGGCAGCGCGTGTTCGATCGCCTTCTGGTAACCGGTCAGGTAAGTGTGCGCGGTCGTGGCCAGCATCTGGTTGTACAGCGCGCTGCCGTCCTTTGGCAGGCGGTACAGGTTGCTGTCGCCGGAGGTCGGCGCCTGGCCATTATTGGTCTTGACGTCGAAATCGGCGGCGCTCCACGGCGCGCTTTGCTGGCGATTGAAAATCGGCATGCGCACCTCGAGCGGGATGTCTTTCCAGGAACCGTTGCCGCTCTTGTCGAAGAAATTCCAGCGCCCGACGCGGGTCAGTCCGATGAAGGTCACGCCGCGCTTGGCCAGCCATATGCCGGGGCCTTCCTTGCCTTCCGGCGTTTCGAGGAAGTCCATCGCGTACTCGCTGCCGGGCTCGCCGCCCACCACCACCAGCTTGCGGCCCTTGTGCTTGCGTGGCTTGTCCGGCGTCAGCGTGACGACCACCTGGGTGAAGTTCTGTCCGTAGGCGCTGAAGTCGATATATTCGGTCTTGCGGCGATAGCCGCTCGTTTCGGGATAGTCATTGCCGGCCAGGATGGTGGAGATCGCTTCCGGCTCCAGGGTTCCTTTGTCGGGCGGAAGCTGCCACTCGGCGGCGACCAGCGTGCCGCAGCTCAGCAGCAACGAGATTGAAACGGCAAGACGGTTCAGCATTGGTATCTCCTCCATTTTAATTTCAGGTATAGCCAGCCCCGGCGGATTCTTGTGTCCGCTTGCGGCCGATGGCCGTGTCATCGATGGCGTCTTCTCGCGTTCCGACATGAGGAACGCCGTTTCGATACTAGATTATTTTATTGCAAATGACAAGTTGAAAATCCCCCTGCGGGGCAAGCTGCAGACCGATTGTTGCTGCGCTGGAACGGGCGTTCCGGCATGAGGAATCGCGGTCCACCTGTTTGACACGCTGGAGATGCCCGCGTATAAAATCGTTAAATAAAAGCATTTATAACCAGGATCAGATCACTGGAGGAGACCATGACAAAACCGCTTGAAATCACCGTCAACGGGAAGCGCCACCCCGTTCAGGCGACGCCGGACACGCCGCTGCTGTACGTGTTGAGAAATGAGCTCGACCTGAGCGGGCCGCGCTTCGGTTGCGGTCTCGCGCAGTGCGGCGCCTGCACCGTGCACGTGGACGGCGTCGCAACGCGCTCCTGCGTGACGCCGGTCTCGGCCATCAAGGGCAAGAGGATCACCACGCTCGAAGGCCTTGCCGCTACCGTCCCGCCGAAGGGAGCGATGCCCGAGGTTCCGCACATGCATCCGGTGCAAAAGGCGTTTATCGCCGAGCAGGCGGCGCAATGCGGCTACTGCATCAACGGCTGGGTGATGACGTCGGCCGCGCTGCTGAACGAAAAACCCGATGCGACCGAAGCGGAAATACGCGAAGGGCTGAGCGGCTTGAAATGCCGCTGCGGCACCCACATGAACATCCTGCGCGCAGTCAAGCGTGCGGCCAAAGACATGGCCTAGGAGAGACGACGATGGACAACCTCACATCACAATCGCGGCGCTTCTTTCTGGGAAGCGCAGGCGCCCTGGTCGTTTCCTTTGCGCTGCCGATACCCGGCATGGCCGCCGCTGCCGGCGCCTGGCCAACAAAAATTGCGCCGGAATTGCTCGATTCATGGCTGGCGGTCCTGCCCGACGGCAGCGTCGTGGCAGCGGTCGGAAAGATCGAGGCGGGCATGGGCGTGAGCACATCGTTCATCCAGATGATCGCCGACGAACTCGACGTGCCGATGGATCGCGTGACGCTCAACATGGGCGACACCGCCACCACGGTGGACCAGCGCGGCACGGGATCGAGCAACGGCATCATGCAGGGTGGCTCGGCGCTGCGCAAGGCGGGCGCCGAAGCGCGCCAGGCCTTGCTGGCGATGGCAGCGCAGCGCTTCAACGTCAAGCCCGAACAGCTCACTGTGACCGATGGCGTGGTCGGCGTGATTGGCGAGCCGGGCCGTTCGGTCACGTATGGCGACCTGATCGGCGGAAAACGCTTCGACCTGACGATGACGGGCAAGGCCAAGACCAAGCCGGCGAGCCAGTACAAGCTGGTCGGCAAGTCGATCCCGCGGGTCGACATTCCGCCGAAAATGACCGGTCAATATAAGTTCCTGGTCGACCTGAAAGTGCCTGGCATGCTGCACGGGCGCGTGATCCGCCCGCCCGAGGCGGGCGCCAAACTGCTCGGCGTCGTGCCGAACCAGAAGTTTCCCGGGCTGGTGAAGGTCGTCACGCGCGGCGAATTTGTCGGGGTCGTATGCGAGCGCGAAGAGCAGGCGATTCGTGCCGCACGCAGCCTGAAAATCAACTGGTCCAAGCCGGCGCCGATGTTCGCCAAGTCCTACGACGAGCTGTATCAGTCCTTGCGCGCGACGCCCCCGACGGTAACCCAGATACAGACGAAGGAACATGTCGGCGATGTCGATGCCGCGCTCGCCAGTGCAAGCAAGGTGATCGAAGGGCAGTACGAATATCCGTTTCAATCCCATGCCTGCATGGGGCCAGGCTGCGGGGTGGCCGACATCACCGCTGAACGAGCGCTGATCTGGATGGGCGGGCAAAAGCCTTATCCGCTGCGCAAAACGTTCTCTGCCATGCTGGACATGAAGCCGGAACAGGTGCGTGTGACGTGGATGCCGGGTCCGGGTTCCTACGGCATGAACGACGCCGACGACGCAACCATGGATGCAGTGCTCCTGTCTCAGGCGGTCGGGCGTCCGGTGCGGGTGCAGTACATGCGCCACGACGGCACCGCATGGGATCCGAAAGGGCCGCCGATCGCCTTCAGGCTGCGTGCAGGCCTGGACGCGCAGAAGAAGATCGTCGCATACGACTACGAAGCGCGCGGTTATTCGGGCCGCATCCGTCCGTCCGGTACCGACGACATAGCCTCTACCCTGTCCGGCCAGCTGATCGGCGGCATGACCGCCGCCAGCACCAACCTGTTCCAGTTTCCCGATGCGTCCTACCGTTTCGCGAGCCAGCGCAGGACCAGTCATCTGATCGATTGGAAAAAATCGCTGGCGACTGGCCTGCGCACGGCCCACCTGCGCGACCCGGACGGGATGGCGACCTGCTTCGCGAACGAATGCTTCATCGACGAGATGGCCTTTGCCGCCGGCGCCGACCCTGTGGAGTTCCGCCTGGCGCACCTGACCGACGAGCGCGACAAGGAAGCGATCAGGGCGGTTGCCAAACGCGCGGGCTGGGACACCAGGGTCTCGCCCAAGGCAGGGCAAAAGGGCCGCGTCGTGACCGGGCGCGGCATCGCTTATGCGCCGCGCGCCAAGACCGTGGTGGCGATGGTGGCCGAAGTTGAAGCCAACCTCGACACCGGCGACTTCCGGGTGACGCGCTTCGTGGTCGCGCATGACTGTGGACACGTGATCAATCCGATGAGCCTGAACGGCACGATCGAAGCGAACCTGATGCAGGCGTTGAGCCGGGCCAAGCATGAGCAGGTGATGTTTACCCCGACCCGAGTCACCAGCGTCGACTGGGCAAGCTATCCGATGCTCGACATGACGGAAGTGCCGGACGCGGTCGATATCGTGTTGCTCAATAACCGTCCCGATGCGACGCCGCTCGGCGCCGGCGAGCCGGCAACCCGTCCGGTCGCCGCAGTGATCGCGAACGCCCTGTTCGACGCGACCGGAGTGCGCATCAGGCGCGTGCCGTTTACCGCGCAGTCGCTGAAAGCGGCATTCAAGAGCAGCAAGGTCGCCGCGTAAGCAGACGAACGATAGCCCGCCAGGCGCGGGCTATCGTTCTTCAAAGAACCGCGCGGCCCGTCCTCAAGGCGGGGCGTTTCAGCCGTTTTCTCCATTTACCGATTGACCAGAACACAATTTTGCCGTAACGTATATCGTATACGTTATACGTTTTTATGGAATCCTATGTCTTTTGTCATGCCCTGGAATACTTCCCCAAGCGCCGACAGCGCCTTGACCCAGATTCGCGACGTGCCTTTGGCCCACGTGATACGCGAGGAAATCCTGGCCTCGATCCTGCGCGGCGAACTGGCGCCAGGCGAACGGATTACCGAGCCCGTGATCGCGGCCCGGCTTGGCGTGTCGCGCGTTCCGGTGCGCGAGGCACTGCGCGATCTTGAAAGCACCGGGCTGGTCGAATCGCGCAAGCATTCCGGCGTATTCGTGCGCCATGTTTCGAGCCAGGAGACCGCCGAGCTGTACGAATTGCGCGGCGTGCTCGACGCCCATGCCGGCCGAGCCGTTGCCGCATCTCCATCGGCAGCACTGGTCGCGACGCTCGATGCGCGGCTCGAAAAAATGAACGCGGCGGCGGCCCGCAAGGACGTCACCAGCTACTACGACGCAAACCTGCATTTTCATTGGGACATCGTCAGCGCCGCCGGCAACCAGCAGATCTGCGACGTCTATCGCGGCATCGTGCAGCGCCTGCACCTGGCACGCCTGAAAAACCTGTCGTCCGACGTCGGCATGCTCGAATCGCTGCGCGAGCACCACAAGATCGTGGCGGCGATTGCGGCCGGCGACGTCGCCGGCTGCGCGGCGCTGATGGAAAACCACGTCAAGTCCGCCGGCAAGCGCCTGGCCCTGCTCAATGGAGCGCCCGCTATTTCCTCTTCATCCCCTCACTAAGGAAGCCCGGAC
>JBAQKU010000526.1:0-2107 GCA_049301315.1 Telluria sp. | reverse complement strand
CACCTGCGCATCGGCTCGGGTATGGGCCACGGCCACCGCAATGGCGCCGCTGCCGGTGCCCATGTCGAGCATGCGGCCTTGCGGCGGCAGCCGTTCGAGCGCCAGTTCGACCAGCAGTTCGGTGTCCGGGCGCGGGATCAGGACCGCGCCGGTGACGTGGAAATCGAGCCCGAAGAATTCGCGCCGCCCGACGATGTAGGCGATCGGCTCGCCCTTCAGGCGGCGCTCGACCAGCGCCTCCAGCGCCTGCGCTTCGGCTGCGCTCAAGGCGCGCTCCGATTGCGTGATCAGGCCGACCCGGGTGAGCCCGAGCGCGTGGCCCAGCAGGATGCGGTTTTCCAGCGCATCGAGCGGCAGCGTGGTTTGCAGCCTGCCTAGCGTGATGCCGGGGGCGATGCGCATGCTTACCGGCGGCGCCGTACCAGCAGAGCTGCCAGCGCGGCCGTGATGAGCACGAACCAGAGCGCCGACCATTGCGGGATCGACAGGCCAAGGATGGTCTCGCGCGCGTCTTCGCACAGGCCGTCGGCGCGGAACACGAACGGCAGCAGTTCGGCGGTCCAGACCTTGTTGAGGGCCGTTTCGAGCGGGTCGATGCCGCATGACAGGCCTGGATGGGCCAGCAGCCACAGGTGCTTGCCGGCCACCGCCAGCCCGCCCACGCCGCCCAGCAGGGCCAGGCCCGCGCCCAGCTTCGGCTTGCCGCTGAAGGCGCCCAGCAGGCAGCCCAGCGCCACCGACAGGAACAGGTAGCGCTGCATCACGCACAGCGGGCAGGGCAGCAGGTCCTTGCTGACCTGGAGGTAAAGCGCGGCGCCGATCAGGCCGAAGCAGATCAGGGCGATGGTGAGAAGCAGGTTGCGGGAAGTGGGCATCGGGTTCTTTCGTGGGTTTCTCGGCGCGGCCGCAGCGCCGGTATTTTCGCATAAAGTTGCGCGCAGGACGCTGCCGCCAGCTTAGCCTTTTCGACTTATGGAAAGCTTAATCGCCGAGGGCGGCAAGCAGCTCGGCCTGGTGCTCGGCGGCCAGCGCATCGGTCAGCTCGGCCAGGTCGCCGTCCATGATGAAATCGAGCTTGTAGAGCGTGAGGTTGATGCGGTGGTCGGTCATGCGCCCCTGCGGGAAGTTGTAGGTGCGGATGCGTTCGCTGCGGTCGCCCGAGCCGATCAGGCTCTTGCGGGTGGCCGCTTCCTTCGATTGCTGCTCGCGCATCTGCACGTCCTTGATGCGCGCGGCCAGTACCTTGAGCGCCTGTGCCTTGTTCTTGTGCTGGCTGCGGTCGTCCTGGCACTCGACCACGATGCCGGTCGGCAGGTGGGTCAGGCGCACCGCGGAATCGGTCTTGTTGATGTGCTGTCCGCCGGCGCCGGAGGCGCGGAAGGTGTCCACCCGCAGGTCGGCCGGGTTGATGTTCACGTCCTCGACCTCGTCCGCCTCGGGCATCACCGCCACCGTGCAGGCCGAGGTGTGGATGCGGCCCTGGGTCTCGGTGGCCGGCACGCGCTGCACGCGGTGTCCGCCCGACTCGAACTTGAGCCTGGAATAGGCGCCCTTGCCGACCAGGCGCACGATCACCTCGCGGTAGCCGCCCAGGTCGGACGGCGACTCGGACACCATCTCGACCTGCCAGCGGTTGCGTTCGGCGAAGCGGGTGTACATGCGCAGCAGGTCGCCGGCGAACAGGGCCGATTCGTCGCCGCCGGTGCCGGCCCGGATTTCGAGGAAGATGTTGCGCTCGTCGTTGACGTCCTTGGGCAGCAGCATTTTCTGCAGGTCGAGTTCAAGCTGCGCCACGCGCCCCTTGGCGGCCTCGATTTCCTCCTGTGCGAACTGCTTCATGTCGGGGTCGGACAGCATCTCCTGGGCCTCGGCGATATCGGCGTTGGCGGCCTGGAACTGCTTGTAGAGCGCGACCAGCGGCCCGATCTCGGCGTGCTCGCGCGTCATCTTGCGATAGTTGTCCATGTTCGACGTCGCCTCTTGATGCATCAGCAGTTCGTCGAGTTCGACAAGGCGGTTGGCCAGTTGGTCGAGCTTGGCCAGCATCGATGGTTTCATTAGTATGTCCTAAGGTGTTGGAGTCGGCGCGCCATGCGCGGCGCTGGCG
>JBAQKU010000525.1:0-5592 GCA_049301315.1 Telluria sp. | reverse complement strand
CCTTTCGAGCGCGGCCAGTGCCGTTTGTCTCACGCAGCGCTGCCAGGCGCGCCTCGTCTTACTCGTCAGGGTCGACGTATTCCTTCGGCAGCAAGTGCGCAATCCCCTTGTGGCAGTCGATACAGGTCTTGCCCTCTTTGTTCGCCTTGGCGTGGTTCTCGCGCGCCTTCGGCTTTTGTTTTTGCACGCTCATGGCGTCGAAAGCATGGCAGTTGCGGCATTCGCGCGAGTCGCTCGCCTTCATCGAAGCCCATTCGCGCTCGGCCATTTCCATGCGCTTGGCCTCGAATTTCTCCTTGGTGTCGATGGTGCCGACCAGTTTGCCGTACACTTCCTTGCTGGCCTTGATCTTGCGAACCACCTTGTGCGCCCAATCCTTCGGCACGTGGCAGTCCGAGCAGACCGCGCGCACGCCGGTGCGGTTTGTATAGTGCACGGTTTCCTTGTATTCCTCGTAGACCGTGTCGCGCATCTCGTGGCAGCCGGTGCAAAATTGGAGGGTATTGGTCGCATCCATGGCGGTATGGAAACCGCCCCAGAACAGGATGCCGCTCACAAAGCCGACCGCCAGCAGCGACAGCAGCGAATACTTCGCGCTCGGCTTGCGAAAGAAGCCCCACAGCCTTTTCAGGCGGGATTTCGGAATGATTTTATCGTTCATGATATTTCTTCTTTACATAAATTGTGCCGCAGGCCAGCAATCGGGCCAGCGGCGTGGCCGGCAAGCCGGCACCTTAACGGCGAATCTGGTTGGCATGCCGCTCGAAAAAAGCGGCACTGGCCGAATCGGCGCAACCGGATTGGCCGGCGATCGTGTGGCAGCGCTCGATACAGGCGCGGCAGGCTTGCTGCAACACCCTGCCGGCAAGCGCGCCCAGGAATGCTTTGATAGTCATCGGTGTTTCCTTTCCTTCAATCGAACTGGCGCGGCGCGCGCCCTCCTCCCACGCGCGCCGGCCTGGCTGTGTGCTTAGAACTGATACACGTACGTCACGCCTGCCATCGTCACTTTCTGGTCGCGCAGCATCGACACGGTCGAATAGTCGGAGTAGAAGAACGGCGCTCCGTTATATCCCCAGGTCCATTCGTTCAGCCTGGCGCGATAATGAACCAGGTCGAAGCGCAAGGAGGCATGCCGGTTCAGCGCATACTTGCCGAACATCTTGAGCGTGGTGGCGCGGTAGACCACATCGGGCAAACCGCCCTGGGCAGCCAGGAAGGCGAGGTTGGTTGCGACCGTGGCGGCGGTATTGGCCGTGGTCTCGACATCCTGCCGGTATCCGTTCTTGTCGTTCAGATAGGACAGGTCGGCGCCCACCTCCACGTTGCCGAACAGCTTGCCAGTCACGCCGAGCCCGGCCGCATCGCTCTTGCTGGTCAGCTTGGCCAGGTACAGGCTGTGGTTGATGTTCTGGCTCTGGTCGCCCCGGCTGGCGTAGCCGCTCAGTTTCCACGCCTCCGACAAGGTGAAGGCGGCGTCGATGCCAACCATCTTGGCGCCGGTTTCCTGCAGGCCCTTGCGCACCCCATTGCTCGGCGCCTCGTACTGGTCGTCGGCGTCTTCCGCGTACACCTGCAGCGAGAAGCGCTCGGTCGGCGACCAGTCGGCCGACAGCTTGACCTTGTCGCGCGTGCGGTCCATGAACATGACCGGCGTGACCGGACGGTTGTTGCCCAGCGCCGCGGCCTGCGCATCGGTGACCGGCGGCGTGCCGGTTACCGCGTTGAGCCAACCGGATCCGTCGCGCTTGCTGCGCGTGTAACTGATGCTGCCATTGACCGTCTCGGACATCGAACGGCGCAATTCGGCGCGGTAGCCGGTCTCGCGGGTCTCCTCGCGCAGCAGGTTCAGTCCGCCCGGCCGATAGGTGGGGGCCGGCACGCCGTGGTTGACCATGTCGTAGTCCACCCCGAGCGTGGCGCGGTAGCTGCCGGTGAGCCGGTAACTGGCCTCGAGCTTGCCCGCCAGCTTCCTCATCGAACTGTCGGTCTGGGTCAGGCCCGGGATCGGCGAATACAGGGCCAGCGGGGTGCGGTCGTCCTTGTCGTCGTAACGCACATTGGCCAGCAGCTCGAGCTTGGCAAGCGGGCGCGCCGTCACTCCGGCCTGGGCCTGGGTGGTGTTGATCTTGCCGTTAAGGCTGGTCACGCCGGCCGGCGCCACCGGCAAGCCGAGGCTGGCAAAGTTCTCGTTTTGCTTGGCGCGCGTGTAGGCATAGCGGAAGGTGGCGCGCGTGGACGGCGTGAACGCGTAGTTGCCCGCGAGCGAGAGCTGGTGCGCGCTGTTGTCCGGCGGCAGCGCGATCGGCGCGCCCATCAGGTTGACCGGCGAGGCCAGGTTGTTGCCGCCGATCACAGCCGGATTCAGGTCCGATCCATTCGGGTTGTACAGCAGCCCGGCAAAGGTCGGCGTCAGCGCGCGGTTCGAATTGCTGTAGAACGAGCCGTAATAGGCGCCGCTCAGGAACAGGCGATCGGTCGAGAAATTAAGCCTGGCGTCGAGCTGGCGCGTGGTCGAATTGATCGGCTCGGGCAGCAGCAGGATCGCGCCGGCACCGACCGGCGAGGTGCCGCCGCCGTTGACGCAGCCGAACGTGGCGCTGCAGTTGAAACCGCGCCCGAAGATCCGGGCCCCGTCCTTGTCTTCGCTCTTGATGCTCGCTTCGAGCTGCAGGTTGGGGGTGATCCATTTTTCCATGCCGAGGCGGGCTGCCTTGCGCTTGGTCTTGAGGTCCAGGTCGCTGCCGGTGCCGCGCGCGGCCAGGCGGGTGACGACCGGCGTGCTGGTGCCGACCCCGGCCAGGCCGGTGTTGATGGTGCGCGGATAGACCCGTTCGAGCTCGCTATAGTCGGCCGAATACATCCAGTTGCCCTGCCGCTGCTGCATGAAGCGCAGTTCGCGGCTGCTCGTTCCCAGGTCGCGCCCCTCCAGGATGGTCCAGAGCGCACTGGCCTCGTCGCGCGTGACATAGTTCACGTCGAGCACTCCGTACACGTCTTGGCGGCGCATCCCGTTGTATTGCCCGAACAGGGCGCGGTCGGCGCTGTCGCCGGTCAGGCCGGCGATCCCGGCGCTGACCGAACTTTGGGGCGTGATGTATTGCGCGATATCGTCGTCGGCATGGACCGGCGCGAAGGCCGCGAGCAGGGCCAGCGCCAGCACCGTATGGCGCAAGGCGGCGTTGTGATGAAGCGTGTTCATAAGCTGATCTCCCTGTTCTTAGCGCAGATTGAACTGCGGGTTGGGGTTGCTGTTGGCCGGATTGTTGCTGCCGTGAATCTGCGTATGGCAGTTCACGCAACCACGTCCCTGGGTGACGGTGACGCTGTTCCTGCCCACGGTGGTGGGCGCCGGCACCTGGCTGGTGAGCGAGGCGATCACGCCGCCGTGCGGTGTGTGGCACTGGTGGCACAGGAAGGGCGGACGCGCCTTGAGCAGGTTCTCGGCAGTGGTGCCGTGCGGGTTGTGGCAGATCGAGCAGTCCTCGCTGACCGGCGCGTGGTTATGCACGAAGGGGCCGCGCTTTTCCATGTGGCAGGTGTAGCAGGTGGCGTTGACGCTGTCGCGCACCAGCAGCTTCGGTCCGGTCGAGCCGTGTCCGTTGTGGCAGTCCGAGCAGCCCATCTTGCCTTCTGGAATAGGATGGTGCGAGGGCTTGTTGACCTGCGCGCGCTGTTCCTTGTGGCAGGCGTAGCACACTTCAGGCTGGGTGCGCTTGTCGCGCACCTTGTCGTGCGCCGTATGGACCTGGTGGCAGGAGGTGCAGGCCACATCGCGGCTCTGGTGGACACTGCCTTCCCAGTGGCTGCGCTTGGCGTCCTTCTGGTGGCAGGTCAGGCAAGCCTCGTTGCGCGCGGCCACCGGCGTCTTGCTGCTCTTGCCGAACAGGCGGTCGACCGGCGGACGTTCCTTGCCGTTCTCGACCTTGGCGGTGTGCGCGTCGCTCTCGCCATGGCAACTGGTACAGGTCGGTGCACGGCTGTCGGCGCGGCTGCCGTGTCGGGTCTTGCCGATCGACAGCAGCGCCGGCGCGTCCGCTTCGTCGTGGCAGCGGGTGCACTTGGCATCGCCCTTCAGTACGATGTCCTTGGTGTCCGCACTAAGCTTGGTCGTGGGTGCGTCCGCCGCCAGTGCGGACGTGCTGCCCGCCAGGCCGGCGACAACCGCCAGTGTTGCGAGGGCTCGATGCCAGTGTTTCATTTATTTTTCTCCCGGTGCGATTGCGTTCTGGATGAGGATGGCTCTTGGTGGCCATCCCCTTTTCTTGTTAAACTTTTAGAGCGAAAGGATCCACTGGATCATGTTCTTGATCTCGGCCTTGTCCTTGGTCTTGATGATCTTGTGCTCCTCTTCATGGCCGTCCGGGAACTTGGCCTTCTCGCCGCTGGTGATGTGGGTATACAGGCGTTCCTCGGCACCGGCCTTGCCCTTGTACTTCGCGGCCACCTCGCGGTAGGTCGGTCCGTCCTTTTTCTTGTCCACCGCGTGACACTTCAGGCAGCCGTTCTGGCGCGCGGTCGCTTCGGCCGCGGCGGCGTCGACGGCATGTGCCGGCAGCGATGCCGCGCCCGCCGTGGCCAGCACGGCAAGTGCGAACGATTTGTTCATGGCTTGTTTGAGATTCATGGTTTCCTCACCTGGTTTTGTGAATTCGTAATACATCTATTGTTGATACGCCTTGACCCTAGCAAGAATGAAGCCGGGTACCGCTGTTGCCCATTCCTTGCTTGCCAATCTTATTTTTCTTCCGGTCAAGCCAGAAAAGTTGCAACACGTTAAGTCATAGGTCGATGATCCACGAGAAACTCCGAATGAAACATTGATAAATATCAAGCAATCCTGCGATGTTGTATTGACATCACGGAAAGCTTGTGGCGGATTTCCCGACCTCGGGAAAAAGCCAAAAAAAGGCTCCCCAAAGTTGAGAAAAGCACCCCCGGGCAGCGCAAAGTGCGCGGCGCCCAACATCAATTTGCTTTCAAATTTTTGACTTCGGTCAAACGCATTTCCGGTAAACATCGATACAGTCGGGCTCGATCATCTTCTCCCCGGCCCAACCACCATGACCACCATGCGCGCCCGCCTTGTGTTTTGCCTTGCTCTCGCCGCCGCATGCCTGCCCGGCGCCAGCGCCGTCGTGCTGGCCCAAGCGGGGGCACAGCCGGACGAGCAGATCCACGACGCGACCAACCCCGCGCGGCAGCAGCTGCAAAGCAGTGCCGAGGCCGTGCAGGGATTGCCGCGAGACAAACACGATGCGGTGGACTGGGTACGCGCGCTGCGCAATGGCGTCATCACGCCGCGCGCCGACCTGGACGGACGGCAAGGCGCCCAGGTGCTCGATCTCGACGTGCTTTTAAAAAATACCAAGGAGATGCCGTATGTGCGCTTCCCGCACCGCGCCCATACCGAGTGGCTCGCGTGCGGCAACTGCCACGACAGCCTGTTCGTGCCGAAAGCGGGAGCCAATCCGATCAACATGGACAAGATCTTCCGCGGCCAATACTGCGGCGCCTGCCATGGCCGGGTCGCCTTCATCACCCACCTCGCGTGCGAGCGCTGCCACAGCGTGCCGCAACGCGGCGCCAAGC
>JBAQKU010000524.1:0-46769 GCA_049301315.1 Telluria sp. | reverse complement strand
GGTAATCCGTCTGACGATCTACTGTAATGAAGCCGCGCATTCCTACCCCGTTCGTCTCGTTGTGCTCATCAACATTTTACCCAACGGAGCCACTGTTTTCCAGCGTAAAGTCCGACAAGCTGCTAGCTGCACAGCGGCGCCGCCTGACCGGCCGAGCGCGGCCGGGATTACCCGCGCCCCACATATTCGGGCGCCAGCTTCCTGCCGCGAATCAGGTCGGAGGCCTTTTCCCCGATCATGATGGTCGCCGCCATCGTGTTGGCGCCCGGGATGGTGGGCATCACGGAAGCATCGGCCACCCTCAGCCCGGCTACGCCGCGCACGCGCAGTTGCGGATCGACCACCGCATCCCGGTCCAGCCCCATCTTGCAGGTCCCGATCGGGTGATGCGTGATCCCCGCGTACTGGGCGATCGCCGCGTTGAGCGCCGCGTCCGACACAGCGGCGTCGCCTGGCAGGATTTCCCTGCCGGTGAGGGCTGCCTGCGGCCCGCAACGGTAAATGGCGCGCGCCGCGCGGATGCCGCGCCGCATGGTAGCCAGGTCCTCAGGATCCGAAAAGAGATTGAAAGAAATCCGCGGCGCATCGGACGGGCTGGCCGAGCGCAAGGTCATGTGTCCACGGCTTTTCTGATGGGCCAGGCACAGGGTGACATAAAAGCTGTGCGGCTTCGCCGGGATGGCCCCCGGGAACCATAATCTCGCATCCATCGCGACCGGGTTGCAGAGCATCTGAATGTCGGGGCGTTCGAGTTCGGGCAGCGTGCGCAGCAAAAAGGTGCCGCTGCATATCTGGGTGGCGAACGGCCCTTTCCCAAGCAGTGCCCAGCGCAAGACCGACAGCGCGGCGCGGTCGAGCCGCAATTCCCGTGTGAAAGTCACAGGCGAGGACGCCAGAAACGTGAGCGGCAAGCGCGCATGTTCCACCAAGTTGCGTCCGACCCCCGGCAAGTCCACTATCGGCTCGATGCCGCATCGGCGCACATCGTCGGCCGGACCTATGCCGGAAAGCATCAAAAGCTGCGGTGAATTGTAGGCTCCGCCGGAAACGACCACTTCACGCATGGCCCGCACCCGAAACAACTGTCCCGATCTGCTGTATTCGACGCCGACCGCGCGCCCGTTCTCGATCAGTATCTTGTGGGTAAGTGCCCGTGTTTCGACGCCGAGGTTAGGGCGGCTGCGCACCGGATGCAGGTAAGCGCGCGAGGTGCTGGCGCGGCGCCCCTTGGCGTCGATCGTCACGTCGCCGCACCCGAACCCTTCCTGCAGTTGTCCATCGTAGTCATCGGTCAGTCGATAACCGGCTTCGATTGCAGCCTGCTTCAACGGCTCCGATACGAGCTTGCTGGTGTCTATTGCCCTGACCGACACCGGCCCCTCGGCGCCGTGAAATTGCCCTGCTCCGCGCCAGCTGGCTTCATAGCGTTTGAAATACGGCAAGACGTCCGCGTAAGCCCACCCCTCGCAGCCCAATGCGTGCCACTCGTCGAAGTCGCGCTGATGGCCCCGTATATGGAACATGCCGTTGATCGAGGACGATCCGCCCAGCACCCGCCCGCGTGGAACCTCAATCTCCCGGCCATTCAAGTGCGGCTCCGGTTCGCTCTTGTAGCGCCAGTTGAAGGCGGGCGCCTGCATGGCTTTCACGAAGGCGACCGGCATGCGCAATAGCGGGTGCCAGTCACGACCACCGGCTTCGAGCAGGAGCACCGAACAGTCACTGTCCTCGCTCAGTCGATTCGCAATAACACAGCCGGCCGTTCCCGCCCCGATGACGACATAGTCGACGACTTTGGAATAGGCTTGCATGGTTCTTCCTCTCGTTTCGCGGGCGATGCTCAGTTCTTGGCCAGGTTCACGGCCAAGCCGGGGGCGACAACAGCTGTCTCCCTCGGCTCGTGCAAATCCGCCCGATAGGTCTTGGCCGCACGCAGATACAGCAGCGCCGCCCACACCAGGACGAGCACGAAACAGAGCATGCTGTTGCGAATACCCGCCGCGGAGGCTCTGAGGCAGGCATCTGCGAGAGCGGAGCCGAGCGCCGGTGCCGCAGCCCCACCCATGCAGAGCCCCTTGTACAGACCGCCGGTGAATGCCCGTGAAGCAAAAAAATCGCTGAGAAAACCGATGACCGGCGGCCCCATTCCATGCCCGATCAGCGTCATCGTCATCATCATGATGGCCGACGAGGTTGCCCGCATGCGCGGTTCGACCATACGATGGATGGTGCTGAAGGTTGGGCCGTTCCAGCACAAGGTGAGGACGGCAAAAAAGAAAATCGCGCCGGTCGCCAGCAGCGCGTCGTTCTGGAGAAACGCAAAAGCGGCGACCGGGACGGCGATCAGGGTGGCGCCCCCCGGAACCCAGGCGTACCATCGCTGGTCGCGCGGGCTGAGCCAGTCAGCCATGATGCCGCCCAGGGCAATGCCAATGAATCCACCGACCCCGATGATGCTGCCGAAGGTGAACGCGGCCTGGGACAGGCTCATGCCAAAGACGCGCGACAGATACATCGGAATGAACATGTTGATGCCTTGCAGGGCAAAAGCCCCTATGGCGGTACCGAGCACCATGTTGCGGGTGGTTCGGTTGGACCACATGCGGTGAAAGACCGCAGCCAGTGCCGGTACGTCGTCGCCGACATGGATCTTATCGGACAGTCCGCGCGGCGGTTCGCGCAACGTGAACCAGGTCAGCGCCCCGAGTGCCACGCCGGGCAAGCCGAGGTAGATGAAGGTGGAACGCCAGCCGAACGACTGGGCCAGCCAGCCCCCCCCGAAAGCGGCGATCAGCACGCCCAAGGGCACGCCGAGTGCGTAAATGGCCAGGGCTGTGGCGCGTCGCTCGGGCGGGAAGTGATCGGCGATCAGCGCGTGGGCAGCGGGGGTGGTGCCCGCCTCGCCGATTCCGACACCGCAACGGAACAGCATCATTTGCCAGAAGTTTTGCGCAAAGCCACAGAGGGTGGCAAAGAGCGACCAGACAACGACGCAAACCGAGATGAGGCGCACTCGGTTGTGGCGCTCCGCAATGCGCCCCAGAGGAATGCAGCCGATCACGAAAAACAGGGCAAACGACAAGCCGCCGATAAGCCCCATCTGAAAATCGGTCAGGCCAAGGTCGGTCTTGATGGCCTGCGCTAAAACGGCGACGACGATCCGATCCAGGAAGCTACAGGCATAAACGGCAACCAGCAAAAACAACAGCCATACTTTGTACCCCGTGGAAAAGTGGACCGATGGTGCGGCGGTGACTGCGTTGCGGTCTATCATGATGTCCCTCCTATGTTCCCCGTTTAGCGCGGGAGTCTGTGTATTTCTCGTGGCAGTGCAGGACTTGCGGAGAGCTGTCGCCGATCCGCGTCCATTTTTTCTCACCGACGGCTGCTTTCAGATGCGGCCGGATGAATGCCCGAGCCGGCCTGAAAACGTGTTGCTAATTTAACGCGATGGCGCATTCCCAAGGGGCGTTTTTTCCGGCCGATCATGCCTTGACAGTCCGGAGTTTCCTGCCGGGCGGGATCAGGCGCCCGAGCAAGTCCTCCTTGATGCCGATCCCCAGGCCCGGCCCGTTGTGCCGCTTCAGTACCACGCTGTCGATGCGCGACAGCGTCGCACCCCGCATCAGCCGGGCACGCTTCATCTGAGTCGAGATTGGTATAACTTCAACGTGGGTGATCTTCATGTCTTCCGTCCTTCAACATGCGGCGAATGTCGTTTGGAATACCTTGAGTCTAATATGTAATAACTATATAGCAAATTAAAGATCTTTTTATATTATTTAATATACCAATTGCATATATATGACGTACCACGATGGCCAGAACAGAAAACCGCGATGGCTGGCGACTTCCGGCTTCGCGATTTTCATGTTCTTCACGCTAGTTCAGCTCAGTCTGCTTCCCCTGGCTGCTTGCCCGGCTCGAACCCGCCGACCTCGTGGTAGACGATCTTGTTTTCCTCCTCGAACGCACGCACGCTCGGGATTTTCCCGGGCAAGCCAAGTTCGTCCCAGCGCGCCGCGACTTTGTCGTAGGTGCTCTTGCTCAACGCAGTGCGCTTGGAGAACACCGGCAGATGACGGTGCTCCTTGCAGGCGTTGATCAATGCCTTCGAGCCGTACGGCCGCTTTTCCGGCGGGTTCTGGGTCGGGTCGAGCCAGGTGCTCCAGGTATTGCGCAGAATGTCGATGTCGTCGATCGGGTTGCAGCGGCTCGCCATGGCCCAGATCACCTGATCGGTGTCGGTCGGATCGATGTCTTCATCGACGGCAATGATCAACTTGGTGTAATACGCGCCGCCCGGGCACTGGGCAGCCAAGGCCAGCACTTGGGCCGCATGGCCGGCGTAGCGCTGCTCGAGGCTGATCACCGTCATGCCGAAGCCGCCGGCCGCGGCTGGGTGGGCATACACACCGTGAATGCCAGGAATGCCCAGTTTGTCCAGATCCTCCCAGATCTTGGCCGAGCGCATGATGGAGAAAAATCCGCTCTGTTCGCAGGACGGATAGTCAGCCATCAGGGCGTTGGTCAGGATAGGCTTGGAGCGGTAATGAACGGCGGTGACCTCGACCAGCGGGCAGCCGGCCTCAGGCCTGCCGTAGTAGCCCGGAAATTCGCCAAACGGGCCTTCCGGTTTCACCGCATTCGGCCGGATGATGCCCTCGATCACCAGCTCGGCATTGGCCGGCAGCAGCAGGTCGGTGGTGGTGCCGCGCACCACCGGAATGGCCTGGCCCTTGATGCCGCCCGCGAACTCGTACTCGGAAATATTCTTCGGGAAGGTCTGCGAGCCGACCATCATAAAAAGAGGATCGATGCCCCAGGCCGCCGCCACTTGGATGGGTTCGCCTTTCTGCCAGGCGCGCGTGATGTGCAGGCGAGCGTCCTTGCCCGGCGACATGTACAGACCCACATGTTTTTTACCCTGCTGCATCATCCGATAGGTGCCGATGTTCAGATAGCCCGTGTCCGGATCGCGGGTGATCACTGCATCGGCGGTGCCGGCGTAGCGCCCGCCGTCCAAGGGCCAGTGCTTCGGGATCGGCAGCAGGTCCAGATCGATCTGGTCGCCGGTCAAGGTATGCTCGTACACGGGCGCCTCGTTGGCCGGCACCTCGCGCGGGAGAATGCGGCGCTTGAGCTTGTCCTTGGCCCGGCGAATCAATTCCACCGCCGGCGTATCGGCCGGCTCCTCCAGCGTCAACGCAACACGTTTGAGACTGGGTCCCAGGATGTTCCACAACAGTTTTGCGCCGATCGGGCTTTTTTCAAACCCGGCGGCCTGCTCGAACAGCACTGCAGGCGATGGTGCCTGCTTGGCCAGCAGATAGCCGATCGCGCTCATGTCCTCGTCACGGTCCACCGGCTCGTTCACACGTACCAGTTCGCCCATGTCCTCCACGCGCGTCAGCCACTCGCGCAGATCTTGAATCGGCTCGCTTGCCGATGTTTGTGATGCCTCTGGCTTTTCACTGCGTTTTTTCACGTCCATGTCACACACCCTCCGAGTAATGAATCCGCCGCTTATCGAGCGACACCGACCCTAAATTCCTATTTTGAGTCTCATAATCTGAGATTTTTATATGCATGTCAAGCATTCGATGCAGCTTTCAAAAAAGATGCCTATTCTCGCGCATGCCGTAGCTATAGTCCTGCCGCGATCAACGCAAGGGAGCGGCAGGCATGTGGCTTCAAATATTTAATTCTCAAGTAATGAGACTTAAAAATTCAATTAAACAGAAATTCTTTTGCCGCGACCCCGGAACATGCAGTAAAGTTCGCTTAAATTCGCCGGCGCTTGGAGGCGAAGCAACTTGATGTGGAACCGGAGTCATGGAAGAAAAAGGCACAAGGGAAAAAAACGGTGGCGATGCCCGCCGGACCAGCCCCGAGAAGCTGATAGAAATCCTCGAACTATTCGAGGAGGAACATTTGCACTGGACGCCCGAGCAAATGATGGAACGGCTGCAGTGCCCGCGCTCGACCCTTTACCGATATCTGCGTGTGCTGACCAATGCCGGTCTGGTCATGTCGCTGTCGAATACCGGCTATACGCTGGGGCCGAGGATCGTCGAGATGGACTACATGATGCGGTCGAGCGATCCCTTGATTACCAACGGCCGCCCGCTGCTGCAAGCGCTGGTCAAGGAAATTGCCGGCGTCGCGCTCCTGTGCCGCTTTTACAAGGACCGTGTCCTGTGCGTGCATCAGGAATCGAGCGCCAGCGAGATTCACAGCAGCTACGAGCGCGGCCGAGCCATGCCGATCACCGTCGGCGCAACATCGCGCGTCATTCTCGCCCACCTCAAACTGCCGCAGCTGCGCCAGCTATTCGATCAGCGCTCGAGCGGGTCGTCCAGGAATGAGAGCAACAAGAGCTTCGAGGAGTTGCAGGAAGATCTGCGGGAAATACGCCAGCTGGGCTACTGCCTGTCGCGCGGTGAAGTCACGCCCGGCGTGGTCGGGGTCGCCGCGCCGGTGTTCGACAGCGAAAACATGATCATTGGGAGTTTGAGCATCGTCGTCTCCAAGACCGTTTTCAGCGAGAGGCGGCAACCGTTCATTACCGATCGCGTTACCTTCAGCTCGCGCGTGCTGACCAATGCCATGCGCCCGCTCGGTGAACATTGAGGGTGCCACTGCCAATCGAAATCGGACAGATGCTTGAATCTTTTCGGTAGATGTTCTTTTTCGAAGGCGATACGCCAAGAAACGATGCCCGGATGCGTGCACAGGGCAGAGCCTACCACTTCGCCGTCGCCGGTGACCACATTGACCGGAAAACCGGCCTCCTTGCACAGCCTGGCAAGGTGCAGCGCCGATTCCGGCGTTTCCTCGGCCGGCTTGATGACAACGGTGCAGGCGGCGGCCAGCAGGGGCGCCACTTTCCAGCAGGTGATCATGAGGGGCGTGTTCCACGGCACGATGGCGGCGACCACGCCGACCGGCTCGCGCTGAGTGTAGGACAGCGTCTTCATGCCCATGTAGCCGTCGGTGGGGATGGTGCGGCCCTCGATCTTGTCGGCCCAGCCGCGCGCAGCGTCATCGGTGCGCTGGGCTTGTCGCTCGCAACGGAAAGCTGGCTGCGGCTCGGACTCACCGCCAGCCTGTTCGTGTTTTTCGACATGAAGGCGCGCCGGGAAGAAATCTGGCTGCAGGAAAAATTTCCGGCGTACGAAGCTTACAAAGCGCGTGTGAAGAAGCTGATTCCCTGGATCTACTGAGCGGCGCGGGCAGGGCGGAACGTAAAAAAGCCCGCTCGATACACTGAGCGGGCTTCACTGAATTGGTGCCGGTATATTTCCCGACCGCCGGCGCCGGTAGTAACGTCTCTGGTGAACGCTAATCCTGCTTGTCTAGGGCAGATCTGTATCTTAACGGGCCCATATTCGTTGGTGTTGACATTGCACAAGACAAGTGAAGTGCGCTGCATGGAAAGAGGGCAAGCGAAGTGCGCTCAAGCAAGGCGCCTTTTATCGTCACCGTGCCGGCTCAAGACAAACCAGATCGCCGCGGCCGGCTCCTGGCCGACGGCCCAGATACGATGAGGCGTATGGCCGTTGAACGAAAAAGAATCGCCCGGAGCCAGTTCGTATTCATCAAACCCGATTTGTATGCCAAGGCGTCCGCTGACCACATAGCCATATTCTTTTCCGCCGTGGCGGATCATCGCATCGGCCGGGCAAGAGGCGCCGCCAACGCCATACGTCACATAAAGAAACTCGACATCCTCGTCCGGCATCGTGGTCAGGCGTTCCCACACAACACCCGACGCCAGCTTGATCGCTTGCCGCGCCGCGGCGCGCTGGACCGGCCCTTTCGTCGCCCCGGTTTCACTCTCGGCGACATTGTCACTGCCTTTTTTTTCCTGTCCTGCATCCTTGAACAACTCGTCAATCGCCAGGTTCAAGACCTGTGCGATCGCGTATAGGGTCGACACCGACGGGGTTACGTGGCCGAGTTCGACTTGCGAAACGAGGCTCGCGGAGACCGAGGCGCGACGCGCAAGCTCGCGAACGCTCAGACCTCTTTCCTTGCGCACTTCTCGCAAGCGCAAGCCAAGGCCGTCCGCGTTTTGCATCGGGCTGGAGATGTTACCTGGGTCGTCAATCATTGTGGTTTTTCGGCCTAATCGTGCCATGCGGGAAATTGTTAAAGAAGTTAAATATCAAAAATAACTGTATAGCATAAATTAACACAAGTCCGGCGCTCGGTGGGACGCCGGGCAATGTGTACAGCGGATGGTATCAAAAATGGACGAAAAATCGGTATAAGTGTCTTGACAATGTACGAAAGTGAGCCTAATGTACAGTCTAACTAAACACCTCTTCAAAGAAAGTGTTTGCCCGACTGTACATTTATGCCTACCCCGTTATTTCAAAAGGAGCTCTCGCGTGCACCACATACTTCGCACCACGGAATTGGAACTGAAGCCTGTCTATCCGGGAAACAGCGACCATTTTACGCGGTGTTCTCTGGTTGACGGGGCCGAAGGCTCTGTACACATGGGGCTCGGCTTGTGCGCGCTTCAGGCTGGCGGCCGGGTGAATACTCACGTTCATTCGTTTGAGGAAAGTTTTTTCGTTACCGAAGGGACGCCGATGTTGATTCTCGACGGCCGAGGCTATCCCCTGAAGCCAGGTGCGTGCGGGGTCATTCCCGTTGGCGTCCCCCATGCCTGGCTCGGGCCGGTGGCCGGCGAAGCCCGGTGGATCGACATGATGGCTCCCCAGCCGAGAACCTGCGGCGAAGACGACGACACATTTTTTCTCGGTGTTCCGGCCGACTACGAGCTTGCCGAGCTCGATATCCGTGACCCGCGCTCCCGCAACTTTTTTTATATCGCGGACAATGACATCGATGTTGACCACCTGAAGCTTGGCGCCCAGGTCGCTGCTCCGACCGTTTCGGCCAGCATGTCGACCGCACTGCTGGCGTATAGCGGCATTGCGGTAAAGATGCTGGTCGACCAGCGACTCGATGCGCAACTCCATTCAATGTTCATGGTCGAGTACCAGCCAGGCGGGGTTGCGCACCCTCACGATCATCCCATGGAGGAGTCCTACGTGATCCTGGACGGTGAAGTCGATGTCGTCGCCGACGGGCAGCGCTACACCCTGAAGAAGGGCGACATCTTCTGGACCGGGGTGGGCTGCGTGCATGCGTTCTACAACAACAATCCAGGCAAGGTGCGTTGGCTGGAAACGCAATCGCCGCCACTGCCCGGGCGCCACGGTTACCGCTTCAGCCGTGACTGGGAGTATCTCAAGGAAAAACTTGCGGCCCGGCCTTCCACGCCTGAGCTCGCAGGCAACCAGGCCTGATCAGTGCAGAACAGATCGATTCAATCATAAGATGAGGGGTGGTATGTCTAACCAGGGAAGCATAATTATTGTCGGTGGTACTTCCGGTATTGGCCGTCAACTTGCGCAAACTCTTGCGGACCGCGGCGATAGCGTCGTGATCACTGGCCGCGATCGCGACCGTACGCAAGCCATTGCTGCCGAAATCGGCGGGAAGACGACTGGTATCGCGATGGACCTCGCGCAGCCGAAGACGATTGCACAGTGCCTTGCAGGGGTGGGCAAGGTCAAGCACGTCGTCCTTGCCGCCATCGAGCGCGACGAAAACAGTGCGAGGGAATATGACATCGATCGCGCCGTCAGGCTGGTCGTGCTCAAGCTGGTCGGTTATACCGAGGTCGTACACCAGCTTGTCTCTCGCTTCGTTCCGGACGCGTCGGTGCTGATGTTCGGCGGCCTGGCAAAAGAGCGCCCTTATCCGGGCTCAACAACGGTAACCACGGTCAACGGCGGCGTCACCAGCATGATTCGCACGCTGGCGGTCGAACTGGCGCCGGTCCGCGTGAACGCGGTCCACCCCGGCATCGTCGGGGACACCCCGGCCTGGAGCGAAAAGCCCGACCAAGTGCTCGAGGCGATCAGGGCGCGCACCCCGACCGGACGCCTGGTGGAAACGCAGGACGTCGTTGATTCCGTGATCTTTCTCTTGGAAAACAGGTCGATCAATGGTGTCAACCTGATCATTGATGGCGGCTGGCTGTTGCGCTGACCACTTCATCGACAGCGGCGCCGTTGACGCGGCCCGCCGCGTTGCGCACCTCGGACCATTAGCTGGAGAAGAGTATGAAAGTTGGCTTCATCGGCCTCGGCCGAATGGGCGAGGGGGTCGCGCGCCGAATTCTCGGCGGCGGCCACGAAGTGAGCGCCTACGATCCTGTGCACGGGAAGGCCGCACAGCTGGCGGACGCGGGCGCGTCGGTCGCGCAATCGATCGCACAGGCCTGTGAAGGAAGTGAGCTCGTCTTTACCATGCTTCCGGACGACCCCTCGCTGCACCAGGCGGTGTTCGGCCAGCCGGGTATCCGGGACGCCCTGGCGCCGAAGGCAATTCATATCGCACTGGGCACGCATGGCGTCGCGGCCATCGGCGCGGCGGCAGCCGCGCATGCCCTAGCGGACCAGTTTTTCATTGCCGCCCCGGTACTCGGCCGGCCTGACGTTGCGGCGGCAGGCCAGCTGTGCCTCATTGCGGCGGGCCCGCAGCAGGCAGTGAGCACATGCCAGCCAATCTTCGAGCTCATCAGCAGGCGCGTATTCGATGCCGGCGAAAAGCAGGAAGGCGCGGCTGCGATGAAGCTGGCAAACAGCTTCTTGCTCGGTTGCGCCATCCAGGCCATGGCCGAGGCCTTTTCCCTGGTGCGCAAGCATGGCGTCTCGCCGCATGCCTTATATGAGGTGCTGACCGATGGGCTGTTTGCCGCGCCCGCATACAGCATCTACGGAAAGATCATTGCGGATGAATCGTACGAGAAGGTCGGGTTCACCGCACTGCTGGGATTGAAGGACACCAACCTGGCATTGGCCGCGTCGGATACGGCGCGCGTCCCGCTGCCCAGTGTGAATACGCTGCGTGACCGCCTGATCAGCGTGATCGCACAGGGTGACGGCAACAAAGACTGGGCCGTCCTGGCAAAAGAACAGGCACGCGCAAGCGGACTGGTCTGAGTAAAAACACATCAGCGAAACAGGAGAGAAACATGAAATACAACCGCCCGCATGCGACTGCCAGTTGGGGAACCATGGCAAAAGACTGGGAAGAAGGCGTCAACTACCAGCGACTGGTGCGCCAGCGTTTCGAGCGCGCGCAGGCCGCTGTCAAGGCAGCGGGCCTGGGCGCCGCCCTGTGTTTTAACGTCGACAACGTGCGCTACATCACCGGCACGCATATTGGCGAATGGGCCCGGGACAAGTTCGATCGCTACGCGCTTTGCCCGGCAGAGGGGGAAGCGTATCTGTGGGATCCTGCCCCGCCTGCCAAGCGCATCAGCTCACCGTGGATTGCAGACCGTGTCGGCGCACCGGTGAGCAACATGCAGGGAGCGTTGCCGCCGTCCGCCGGCGCCCAGCAGGAATTCGCCAAGCAGATCAAGAAGATGCTCGTGCACTACGGCATCGACAAGAAGCCGTTGGGAATCGACCTGCTGGAACTGCCGATGCTGCGCGCCCTGGAGCAGGAAGGCATTGAGGTCGTCGACGGCCAACAGGCGATGATGGACGCGCGCGAGATCAAGACGGCCGACGAGATCGAAATCCTGAAGGTCGCGGCATCGATGGTCGACGCCACTTATTACGATATTTGCAAGGCGATTCGCCCTGGCGCCCGCGAAAACGAGCTGGTGGCAATCGCCAACGACCGCCTGTTCCGCATGGGATCGGAGCGCGTCGAGTGCGTCAATTCCGTTTCCGGTCCGCGCGGCAATCCCCACTCGCACACCTTTTCCGACCGCATTATCCAGCCCGGCGACATGGTGTACCTGGACATCATGCACTCATTTAACGGCTACCGCACCTGCTACTACCGCACGTTCGTCTGCGGCCAGCCGAACAAGCACCAGATCGAAGCATACGAGCAGGCATCGAAGTGGATCAGCGCCTCGATCGACGCGATCAGGCCCGGCGCGACCGTGGAGGACGTGGCAAATGCCTGGCCAGGCGCGGAGGAGTTTGGCTACCGCGACGAAGACGAAGCTTTCCTGCTGCAATACGGTCACGGAATCGGCCTCAGCCTGTGGGAACGCCCGATCATCAGCCGTCGCTTCAAGGGACAGAACACGGTCCTGAAGGAAGGCATGGTCTTCGCGGTGGAAACCTGGAAAGGCGCCGAGGATGGTTCGGGGGCGGCACGCATCGAGGAAGAAGTGGTGGTGACGAAGGATGGATGCGAGGTGATCACCAATTTCCCGTCCGATCGTCTCATTTCCTGCGGCTTGCCTGGCTGCGATGTGTTCTGACGGCCGCCGTGCCAATCAATTTAACTGGAGCTAAGCATGCCTAAACAGGTGAATCTGATTCCCGACGCGCCCTGGATCGAGATTTCGTCCAGCGCCAAAGACTGGACGCTGGAAGGCGAAGCGGCATTGCTGCGCATGCTGAACTACCTCCATCTGGTCCGCGCTTTCGAAGAGTCGGTACTGGAGATGGAAAGCCAGGGCCTGGTGCACGGTCCGGTCCATTCCAGCATCGGACAGGACGGAAGTGCGGTCGCCGCGATCAGTGTATTGCGCTCGAGCGACCAGGTGACAGGGTCCCATCGCGGGCACCACCAGTTCCTCGTGAAGTGCCTGCAGCATGTCGAAGCGGCCCACTACAATCCGCGCGAGCCGGAGTTGCCCGAGGCTGTGAAGACGGTGCTGTACAAGACGCTTGCGGAAATCCTCGGCCTGGCAGACGGCTATTGCAAGGGCCGCGGCGGTTCCATGCACTTGCGTTGGGAAGAGGCCGGCGCGCTCGGCACCAACGCCATTGTCGGCGGAGGTGTGCCTCCCGCCGCCGGCGTGGCCTGGGCCAAGAAACGCCACGGTCAGGGCGACGTCGTGTTTACCTTCTTTGGCGATGGCGCGGTCAACATCGGCGCCGTACCGGAGACCATGAACCTGGCTGCGCTGTGGTCCCTGCCAATCTGCTTTTTTATCGAAAATAACCTGTACGCGGTTTCCACCACGCTCGCAGAAGAGACGCATGAGAAACGGCTTTCCTCGCGTGGCTGTGCGTACGCCATTCCCGCCTATCGGGTCGACGGCATGGATCCGGTTGCGGTCAAGATCGCCGCCCGGATGGCAGCCGATCATATGCGCGCCGGCAAGGGGCCGGTCATCATCGAGGCCGAGGTCTATCGCTATTTCCATCATAGCGGCGGCTTGCCGGGCAGCGCCTTCGGCTACCGTTCGAAGGGTGAAGAACAGGAATGGCGCAAACGCGATCCCCTGGCACGGATCGCGGACGAAATGATCGAGCGCAAATGGCTCACCAATGAGGAAAATGAGCGTCTGCGTGCCAGGGCGCAGCAAACGATGCGCGAGGCGGTCGATCGCTTGACGACCGTCGAGGCGGGCAAGCGTTCGATCAAGGAGGCGTTGTGGCCGAAGACGCAATTTCGCGATCATGGCCTGCGCGGCGACCTGTCCGAGTTCGCCAACGCGCGCTTCGAGGAAGTGGAAACGGCGTCGGGCAAGCTGGCCGACGTCAAGTTCATCGAATCGGTGGCAGCCGTCATGGAACGGCGCATGGAGCAAGACGATCGGATCTTCTGTCTTGGCGAGGACATCCATCGCCTCAAGGGCGGCACCAACGGCGCCACGCGCGGCTTGTCGGCGCGCTTTCCCGACCGCATCCTGCCGACCCCGATTGCCGAGCAGGGCTTTGCCGGCCTTGCCGGTGGCGTCGCGATGGAAGGGACATACCGGCCGGTCATCGAGTTCATGTATCCGGACTTCGCCCTTGTCGCGGCCGATCAGGTGTTCAACCAGATCGCCAAGGCCCGCCATATGTTTGGCGGGGAAACCCGCATGCCGCTGGTGTTGCGCAGCAAATGCGCGATCGGCACGGGGTATGGATCCCAGCATTCGATGGACCCGGCCGGCCTGTACGCAATGTGGCCCGGATGGCGCATCGTCGCCCCATCGACGCCGTTCGACTATGTCGGTTTGATGAACAGCGCCTTGCTGTGCGAGGACCCGGTCCTGGTCATCGAGCATACGGAACTCTACAACACGATGGGGATGGGGCCCACCGACGATCTCGATTACTGCATACCGTTCGGCAAGGCGAAGGTAGTGCGCTCGGGCACGGCATTTACGGTGTTGACCTACCTCTCGATGACGCATCTTGCGGTCAAGGCGGCAAACGAGATGGGAATCGACGCGGAAGTCATCGATCTGCGTTCGCTCGACCGTGCAGGGATCGACTGGGAAACGCTCGGCGCCAGCATCCGCAAGACGAACAACGTTGTCGTCCTGGAGCAGGGCACGCTGACCAGTTCGTACGGCGCCATGCTGACCGACGAGATCCAGCGGCGTTTCTTTGACTACCTCGATCAGCCCGTCAAGCGCATTCACGGCGGCGAGTCTTCGCCGAGCGTTTCGAGGGTGCTCGAGCGGGCAGCCTATGTCGGGATGGAGGAAGTTCGTACCGGCTTTGCCCAGATGCTCGCCGATGCGGGCAGGGCGCTCGCCCTGGTCAAGGCGGCGTGAGCCAGGAGCGCGACATGACTGTTCTTGATGCCGGTCTTCCGGGATTGCGCGGCACCGACCATATCGGTTTCACCGTGCCGGATCTGGAGCAGGCGGTCGACTTTTTCGTCAATGTCATCGGCTGCGAGGCGTTCTATGAGCTAGGACCCTTCCAGGCCGACGATAACTGGATGCTGGAACGCTTGAATGTGCATCCGCGCAGCGTGATGCGCAAGCTCAGTTTTTTGCGATGCAAGAACGGCGTCAATTTCGAAATCTTCGAGTACGCGTCGCCCGGGCAACATCGCCAGCAGCCGCGCAATAGCGATGTCGGCGGCCATCATCTCGCGTTCTACGTCGACGACCTCGATGCCGCCGTCGAGTATCTGAAATCATGCAGTGTGCGTATTCTCGGCGCGCCCACCAAACGCGAGTCGGGACCAAGCGGCGGCCAGACATGGGTGTATTTCCTCACCCCCTGGGACATGCAGCTTGAATTGGTGAGTTATCCGGAGGGCAAGCATTATGAACGGGAGACCAAGGCTCGCCTGTGGCATCCCGCCCGCCCGGAATCTGAAAGCCGTATCAATATTGAAAGTGCAGACAATGCCAATTGAGATTCTAATGCCCGCTCTCGGTCCATCGATGACCGACGGCAGTATTGCGCGCTGGGGAAAACAGGAAGGGGAATCCATCAAGTGCGGCGACGTGCTCGTTGAGATCGAGACCGACAAGGCGGTCATTGAAGTCGTGTCCGAGCATGATGGCATTCTCGGAAAGATCCTGGTTGCCGAAGGCGCCAAGAGCGTCAAGGTCGGCGCGCTGATCGCATTGCTGGCCACCAATGGCGAGAACCCGAAGGCGTTTGCCGCGCAGGCGACGCCGGCCGCCACGCACCCGAACCCGGCCGACGCCAGGCGCGTGTTCGCCAGTCCGCTTGCACGCCGGGTAGCCAAGGATCTCGTTGTCGACCTGGAAAAAATTGCCGGCAGCGGCCCGAAGGGGCGTGTCTTGAAAGCCGACGTGGAACGTGCGGCGGCGGCGGTGCAGGCCGGACCGGCGCTCATGGCGCAGCAGGCAAAGGCGCAGCCAGGCCCGGGCAGGCCATCCGACTTCGATGACATCCCGCACTCCAACATGCGCCGTGTCATCGCGCAACGCTTGAGCGAGTCCAAACGTTCTGTCCCGCATTTTTATCTGACGGTGCATTGCGACATGGACGCGCTGCTTGCCCTGCGCAAGCAGATCTCGCAACAGCTTGACGGTGTGAAGATTTCCGTCAACGACTTCATCGTCAAGGCAACGGCGATCGCACTAAAACGTCATGGGGGCATCAACGCTTCCTGGACGGAAGACGCAATCAGACGGCACCGCGATGTCGATATCTCGATTGCGGTGGCGACCCCGGGCGGCCTCATGACGCCAATCCTGCGCAATGCCGATCAGAAAAGCCTCGCGTGCATATCGTCCGAGACCCGGGACCTTGCGGCCCGCGCGAAAGACGGAAAGCTGCGGCCCGAGGAGTTTCAGGGGGGCGGGTTCACGATCTCCAATCTCGGCATGTACGGCATCAGTGAGTTTGCGGCGATCGTCAATCCGCCGCAAGCCTGCATTCTCGCCGTCGGCGCCTGCGAACAACGCGCGCTGGTGCGTGATGGCGAAGTAAGGATCGGTTCCCAGATGAGCTGCACGCTGTCGGTCGACCACCGCGTGGTCGATGGTGCGCTCGGCGCCGAATTCTTGCGCGAGTTTCGGAAAATTATCGAAACGCCTTTTTCAATGCTGGTGTAGGCGTGGACATGGAAACTTCTTCATTCGATGTCGTGGTCATTGGCGCTGGTCCGGGTGGTTATGTGGCGGCGATCCGCGCCGCGCAGCTGGGACTGAAGGCGGCGCTCGTCGAGCGCGAGCACCTTGGCGGCATCTGCCTGAACTGGGGCTGCATTCCGACCAAGGCATTGCTGCGCTCGGCCGAAGTGCTGCACACGGTCCGCCACGCCGGTGCTTTCGGCATATCGGCGGGCGAGGCGGGATTCGATCTGGGGGCGATCGTCAAGCGCTCCCGTGCGATTTCAGCGCAATTGCAGGCCGGGGTCCGGCACCTGCTTGGCAAGCACCGGGTCGCTGTCGTCACAGGGCATGGCCGTCTCGCAGGCAAGGGGCAAGTCGCGGTAACGCAGGCCGATGGCCAGGTGCTGCAATTGCAGGCCAGGCACATCATTCTTGCCACCGGCGCCAGGCCGCGGGTGCTGGCCGGATTGGAGAGCGACGGCAAACAGATCTGGACCTACAAGGAGGCGATGACGCCGACGAGCATGCCCAAGTCGCTGCTGGTGATCGGGTCCGGCGCGATTGGCGTCGAATTCGCCAGTTTTTACCGGACCCTGGGCGCGCAGATCACGATCGTCGAAGTACGCGATCAAATTCTGCCTCTCGAAGACGAGGAAATTGCCGCGCTTGCCCGCAGGTCGTTCGAGCAGCAGGGCATGACGATCATGACATCGGCCAGCGTGAAGTCCTTGCGCAAGGATGCCGAGGGCGTCACGGCCACGATCGCAACGGCTGCAGGAACGTCAGAGCTGCGCGCCGAGCGTGTGATCCTCGCGACCGGCGTTACCGCCAATACCGGCGACCTGGGGCTGGCAGGAACGGGCGTGGTGATCGAAGGCGGCCATATCGCGGTCGATCAATGGCTCGAGACGGGAGAGCCCGGCGTGTACGCGATTGGCGACCTCACTGCGCCGCCATGGCTGGCGCACAAGGCCAGTCACGAAGCGGTCATCTGCGTCGAAAAAATTGCCGGCATGGCCGAGGTGCAAGCGCTCGATCCGCGGCGCATTCCCGCTTGCATCTACGCTCGGCCGCAAGTTGCCAGTATCGGCATCACCGAGAAGACGGCCGTTGAACTGGGCTATCAGGTCAAGGTCGGGCGCTTCCCCTTCGCCGGCAACGGCAAGGCCATCGCGCTGGGCGAAACCGAGGGCCTGGTCAAGACGGTATTCGATGCGGCGACCGGTGAGTTACTCGGTGCGCACATGATCGGCGCCGAGGTGACGGAGCTGATTCAAGGCTATGCCATCGCCGCCAACCTGGAGGCGACCGAGGTCGATTTGATGCACACCGTGTTCGCGCATCCCACCTTGTCGGAAGCGATGCATGAGGCGGTCTTGAGCGCATTCGGTCATGCCATCCACATCTGAAGCGAACCGATATCGCGCCGCTTGAGAAGCGCGAATAGAGAACACAGAAAATTGGAGAGAATTGTGGGAACTGTATCGGAATGTAGAGAGATCCTTCGCGCGTCGGCGGTGACGGTTCGGTTTGGCGGCCTGATGGCGCTCGACAACGTGTCGTTCCAGGTCAAGGCTGGCGAGATATGCGGCCTGATCGGTCCAAACGGCGCCGGCAAGACAACATTGTTCAATTGCGTCACCAATCTTTACCGCCTCAGCAGCGGGAGTATCCACTTCAACGGTGAAAAAATCGACGCCGTTCGCCCGCACGACATCATTTCACGCGGGATTGCCCGCACCTTCCAGAACCTCGGGATCTATCCCGGCATGACGGTGCTGGAAAACGTCCTGCTTGGCGCACATCACGCGGTCAAGGAGCGCGTGTTCGGCGCGCTGTTTCGCCCTGGACGCGCGGCGCGCGAAGAAGCCGTTCTGAAAGACATGTGTCTGTCGATTATCGCCGATCTGGGCCTCGGCGCCCTTGCCGGCTGCAAGGCTGGCAGCCTTCCGTACGGAACGCTCAAGCGTGTCGAGATTGCCCGGGCCCTGGCCTCGCGCCCTCAACTGCTCATGCTCGACGAACCGGCTGCGGGCCTCACGCACGCCGAGGTTGCGGAATTCGGCGAATTGGTCATGAAGGTGCGCAGCACGTATGGTCTGACCGTTCTGCTGGTCGAGCATCACATGGGCCTGGTGATGGGTATATGCCATCGCCTGGTCGTACTCAACGTCGGCAAGCTGCTGGCCGAGGGGACGCCATCCGAGGTGCGATCGAACCCGGCGGTCATCGCCGCGTATCTGGGGCATGCCGCATGAAGACACTTCAAGTCACGCATCTGGAAGCCGGCTATGGCCCGATCCAAGTCTTGCGCGCAATCGACATCGCGGTCGAGGAGGCGAGCATCGTCGCATTGCTGGGCGCGAACGGCGCCGGCAAGACCACGACCTTGAGAGCGCTGTCCGGGCTCATTCCGGCCACCGGCAGGATCGAACTGGACGGCAAGGACCTCATGAAAATGCATGCGTCGGAGCGGGTGCGCTGCGGCATCGCGCATGTGCCCCAGGGGCGCGGCACGTTTGTCGACTTCACCGTCGAGGAAAACCTGGAGCTCGGCGCCTATACCATCAAGTCGCGCAAGCAAATCCAGGAAGACATCGAGCGCTGGTTCAATGTGTTCCCGCGGCTAAAGGAAAGGCGCAAGCAGATCGCCGGCAGCCTCAGCGGAGGCGAGCAGCAGATGCTCGCGATTTCGCGCGCCCTGATGTTGCGCCCGAGGATACTGATGTGCGACGAGCCCTCCCTCGGACTGGCTCCCGCCATCACCCAGGAATTGTTCGCCAAGCTCAAGGAGCTCAATACCACGCAAGGAATGGCCATCTTGCTCGTCGAGCAAAACGCCGACCTGAGCTTGACGATCGCGGATCGGGCCTACGTTCTCGAAGTGGGCCAGATCAAGCTTGAAGGCTCGGCCGCAGAGCTGCTCAAGGATCCATCCGTTCAAAGCGCCTACCTTGGAGTCTGACATGAGCGTACTTCTGCAACAAGTCGTCGATGGCATCGGGGCCGGCGCGATCTACGCGGCATTCGCGCTCGCCCTCGTGCTTATTTATCGCGCAACGCGCATCGTCAACTTCGGCCAAGGAGAGATGGCAACGTTTTGCGCCTATCTCGCCTGGCAGCTGCACGACTGGGGGCTGCCGATCCCTGCCGCGCTCGTCATCGGCGCCGTCGCCTCGTTCTGCATCGGCGCCTTGTCCTTCAAGGCGTTCGTGCGGCCGGTGCTCAATGCGTCCTCGCAGGAAAGCGTGGTGGTGGTGACGCTCGGCCTGTTCATCGCCTACCAGGCCGCCAGCCTGTGGCTGTGGGGCTCGGACGGGCGTACCTTTCCGCGGCTTTTCTTCACGGGCGGCTGGAGCATCGGATCGATCCGCATCACGCCTGACCTGCTCGGCATTCTTGTGGTGCTCGGGCTTGTTTCCCTGGGGTTGGCAGCCTTGTTCCGGCTCACGCGCCTGGGTCTTGCGATGCGTGCTGCGGCAGCCGAACGAGAGAAAAGCATTCTCGTCGGCATTCGGGTTGAAACGATGCTGACCCTGGGATGGGGACTGGCAGCGGTGGTCGGCTTTCTTGCCGCGGTACTCGTTGCGCCCCAGTTGTTCCTGTCGCCGAGCATGATGGTGTCGGTGTTGATCTACGGCCTGGCCGCTGCGACCGTGGGTGGCTGGGATAGTCCGATCGGCGCCGTCATCGGCGGCCTGGTGATCGGCGTGGTGGAGTCGGTGGGCGCGGCCCGTCTCAGCTTTATCGGCGTGGAACTGCGTCTGGCGATCCCGATTGCATTGACCTTTCTTGTGCTGATGATGCGCCCGGCAGGTCTCTTTGGAAGAAAGGCGATGGTGCGCGTATGAAAAACCAAGCTTATCAAAAACAGCTGCGTTGGCTCGCAGGAAGCGCGCTTGTCATGCTCGCCGCCGCACCGGCTTTGCTTTCCGATTTCCATATTTATCAGTTCAGTCTGATGCTGACGTATGCCATGGCAATCCTCGGCGTGAATCTCCTGCTCGGAATGGCTGGCCTGGTGTCGCTGGCGCAGGGCGTATTTTTCGCCTGCGGCGCCTACACGAGCGCCATCCTGATATCGCAACACGAAGTGCACTACGTCCTTGCGCTCGCTTGCGGGGTCCTCACTTCCGGACTTTTGGGGGTCGTCATCGGCGCGCCTGTCCTGCGTCTGCAAGGTTTGCAGCTGGCAATCGTTACTTTCGGCTTGTCGGCGCTGGTTCCCCAACTGATCCTCAAACTGGACAGCATCACGAAAGGCACCTCGGGAATCAGCTTCAACAAGCCGCTTGCGCCGCTCTGGTTCCCCGGTAATCAGGAAACATGGATATTCCTGCTCTGTGTCGCCGGTGTATTGATCTGCCTGGGGACGATGTGGCGGCTCATTCACGGCGATACCGGGCGCTCGCTGCGCGCGATGCGCGATAACAGCCTGATCGCCGGTTCGCTGGGGGTCAATATTGCCAGGGTCCGCCTCATGGCATTCACCACCAGCGCGGCCTTCGCGGGACTCGGGGGCGGGCTCTTTGCCATGCTGTCCGGCTTCGTCGGGCCGGACGCCTTTACTGCCCTCAAATCAATCGACTTCCTGGTCGGCTCCGTCGTGGGCGGCATGACGAGCATCACGGGAGCGTTCTTCGGCGCCTTCTTCGTATTGTTTCTTCCCGAGTGGACCGCCGAGATCAATCTCGCCATGGCAGGCTTGGTATACGGCGGGTGCCTGGTGATCACGATGCTGTTGATGAAAGACGGTTTCATGGGGCTGATTGAGCGATGGATTTCATCAGCTGTAGCAAGAAGGGCTCGACATGAGAGCGCAACGAGTGTGCCCAACTGCGGAACGGTAGCCGATGCCAGTGCCGCGGATTTAATTAAAACGATCAACTAGGAGATATTGAGCATGAATAACTATATCCGTGGATTTCTATCCATTCTTCCCATGACGGTGGCCGCCTTCGCCCATGCACAGCAAACCACGGCGCCGGGCCTGACGGATACATCGATCAAGATCGGGGTATCGGCGCCGATGTCGGGCGCGACCGCCGCGCTGGGCGCCATTGCGTCCGGCATCGAGCTGAAGGTCAAGGCTGTCAATGCCGCCGGTGGCGTAAAGATGGCGGACGGCAAAACCAGAAAGATCGAGCTCGTTATCCTCGATGACGCATTCGAACCACAGCGCACCTTGACGAACGTGCGCAAAATGGTCGAGGGCTCCGGGGTTTTCGCAGTGGTCGGCACGGCCGGTACCCAGCAGAGCCAGGTTCTCAAGCCTTATCTCAGCCAGCACAGCGTGCCCAACCTGTTCGTGTACTCCGCGGTGTACGAATGGGGCGACGAGACGGCAAACCCATGGACCATCGGCCTGGTGCCGTCGTTCAGTACGGAAGCGGCAATCTATGCGCAGTATCTGAAAGGGGCCAAGCCGAGTGCGAAAGTCGGGCTGCTGTACGTGAACACGGACATGGGCTTGAATTTCCAGGCGGGCTTCAAATCGGCTATTGCAGGCTCGAACATTTCGGTGGTGGCGACTCAACCGACGACCCCAACGGACCCGACTGTCGATACCCAGCTCAATACGCTCAAGGCATCGGGCGCGGACACGCTGCTCATCGTCACCCAGCCCAAGCAAGGTGCGCAAGCGATCCGTTTCGCGAAGGAAAGCGGCTGGAACCCGATCACCATCGTCAGTTATGCCGCGTCGTCGATGCCGGCGCTGAAGGCGGCCGGCTTCGAGAATGCAAAAGGAATCCACACGGCGCAGTTCCTGAAACCGATCACCTCGTATCCGACAGATGCGGGTGTGCTCCGGTACCTGGGCGACTATCAGAAATACGAGCCACGGTTTGATAAAGGCGACAACCTCGGCCAAGTCGGGTACACGACCGGCGAGGCGCTCGTCCAAGTGCTGCAGAGCATGAAGCAACCCACACGGCGAGCGCTGATGGACGCTGCGCGAAACATGAGCGCGGTCGACCTGAGCTTGTTGCTTCCTGGGATTTCGCTGACCACCAAGGCGGGCAACGACAGCTTCCCGATCGAATCGCTGAGCCTGTTCCAATTCAACGGCCAGGATTACGGGTCCGGCAGCAGGGTGATCTCGTTCGAAGGCAAGACCCCCAAGCAGCGCTAGGGCATCGCCGAGGGGTTCGCGAAGCGCGACCCCGAACCATCCCGCAGCGACACGGCCCTGAGCCGCGCCGCAGATTTCTCACGAGTAAACAGAACCTGCAGAGGACGCAATGACGAATCGCGCGCAACTGATCCATGCAGCCGCTTTGCCTGCCACCTGCCCGCCAAAACATCGGCTCACGCAGGGGAGAGCGGTGATCAACCGCCACAGCGTGGGCACGGAACAGCTCGAGCTTTACCTGGTGGACATTCTCCCAGGCGGCGAAGGCGAACAGGATATCCACCCGGACTGCGACCACGGGTTTTTCATCCTGCAGGGCAAGGGAGAGGCGCAGGTGGAAGAAGAACGATTCTTGCTCGAACCTGACGATTGCCTTTTCATTCCTCGCGGCGCGCGCCATTCGGTTCGCCCCGCGGGCGAGAACACGTTGCGCATGATCGTTTTCATGGCGCCGCACCGACCGGCTTGAGGATTACTTACCATGAAAAAACCACAGATCGGCTGGATCGGACTTGGGAAGATGGGCTTGCCGATGGCGGCGCAGCTCGTCGCAGCCGGTTATCCGGTTGCGCTGTTCAACCGGACGCCGCAGAAGGCCCAAGCGCTGGTAGCACAAGGTGCACGCTGCGTTGAACAGGTGCAGGAGCTGGCAAGAGAAAGCGACATCGTGTTCTCCATGGTCGCGGACGACCAGGCGCTGCTCGACATTGCCACGGGCGACGCCGGCGCGCTCCACGCCCTTCGGCCGGGGGGCGTGTTTGTCGACATGAGCACGGTATCGCCAAGCGCATCCGAACGCGTTGCGCTGCTCGCGAAAAGCAGGCAGGTGCGCTATTTACGCGCGCCTGTCTCCGGCAGCACCTCAATGGCGGCGGCGGCCAGCCTGACGATCCTCGTGTCCGGGCCGTTGGACGGGTACCAGGAAGTCGAGCCACTGTTGAGGGTGCTGGGCAAGAAGATCTACTATCTGGGCGCCGACGAGCAGGCCCGTTACATGAAGCTGTCGATCAACATCATGCTCGGCATAACCGCGGCCATGATGAGCGAAGCGATGGTTCTGTCGGAGAAGGTCGGGGTGGACTGGCATCAGATGATCGAGGTCATCAGCAACAGCGCCGTTGCTTCCCCCCTGGTCGGCTACAAGGCGAAGATGCTAAGCGAGCGGGACTTTACCCCCATGTTCACGACATCGCAGATGGCCAAGGACTTCGATCTCGCGCTTGACGCGGCCCGATCGGTCAACGTGCCATTGCCGATCACCGCACTGACCAGGCAGTTCTTCGGCGAGATGGTCGCTTCCGGGTACGGCGAATCCGACTTCTTCTCCTATATAACTTTGCTCGAGGAATATGCCGGGCTTTCCGGTAGCCTCGCACCCCATTCCAGACAGGATTGATCATGCTACAACTTCAGGACCGTGCACTATTTCGACAAGCCTGCTACATCGGCGGCCAATGGGTCCGCGCCGATGACGCTGCGACGCTTGACGTGAGCAACCCCGCGACAGGGGAAAAGATCGGCGTTGTGCCACGCCTGGCAGTCGATGAGACGCGTCGTGCGATCGAGGCTGCCAATGCCGCGTGGCCGATGTGGCGCGCCAAAACCGGTAAAGAGCGCGCTGCATTATTGCGCAGGTGGTACGAGCTGATCATCGCGCACCAGGAGGACCTCGCCACGATCATGACGACCGAGCAAGGCAAACCGTTGGCTGAAGCGCGCGGCGAAGTGCTGTATGGCGCATCCTTCATCGAATGGTTCGGCGAGGAAGCAAAAAGGATTTACGGTGACATGATTCCCGAGCCGCGTTCCGGCCAGCGCATCGCCGTGATCAAGCAAGCGATCGGGGTGGTGGCAGCGATTACACCGTGGAACTTCCCCAACGCCATGATCACCCGCAAGGTCGGCCCCGCGCTGGCGGCAGGCTGTACCGTCGTCATCAAGCCTGCGAGCGCCACGCCCTATTCGGCACTGGCGTTGGCAGAGCTTGCCGAGCGTGCAGGCATACCGCCCGGCGTGGTCAATGTCGTGACGGGATCGGCAAGCGCCATCGGTGGCGAACTCAGTAGCAATCCGCTGATACGCAAGCTCTCGTTTACCGGCTCGACCGAGATCGGCAAGGCGCTGATGGCGCAGTGCGCCGGCACGATCAAGAAGGTCTCGCTGGAACTGGGCGGGAACGCGCCATTCATCGTTTTCGACGATGCCGATCTGGATGCCGCGGTGGCCGGTGCGCTGGCATCGAAGTTCCGCAACACCGGCCAGACCTGCGTGTGCACCAACCGTATCCTGGTTCAAGACGGCGTGTACGACGCATTTGCCGAACGCCTGGTCGCTGCGGTGTCGCAGCTCAAGGTTGCCGACGGTTTCGAAGAAGGCGCCCAGCAAGGACCGCTGATCGATCTGGGGGCGGTCGAAAAAGTGGAAGCGCATATTCATGACGCGGTGTCAAAGGGCGCGCGCGTACTGCTCGGCGGCAAGCGCCATGACCTGGGCGGCACGTTCTTCCAGCCGACGGTGCTGGCCGATGTCACGCCGGAGATGGATGTGGCAAGCGAGGAAACCTTCGGTCCTGTTGCGCCGCTGTTTCGCTTCAGGAGCGAGCAGGACGCCATCCGCATGGCCAATGACACTGAACACGGGCTGGCCTCGTATTTCTATTCCCGCGACGTGGGGCGGGTGTGGCGCGTCGCGGAAGCGCTGGAATACGGGATGGTGGGCATCAACGAAGGCCTGATCTCAACCGAGGTGGCCCCCTTCGGAGGAATCAAGCAATCGGGCCTCGGCCGCGAAGGGTCCAAGTACGGCATCGATGATTACCTCGAATTGAAGTATCTCTGCTTTGGCGGCATCAACGACTGAAGCCGGCAACAACTGAAATTGCGCCAGGCCTTCAGGGCTGTCGTTCCACGCAAGATGGGCAAGGGGCCGGATCCCGGCTGGGCGTCCCTCCCATCGCAATCGTCACGCGAAACCGCTTCAGGCTGGGTATTGCCTGCGCGTCGTTTCGCGCAGGTTACAACGGGAGTCAGACTTAGATGAAGAAAACAGCCGTCACCATCGTCACCGGGTTCTTGGGAAGCGGGAAGACCACCCTGGTCAACAAGGCTCTGCGCGACCCGCGCTTGCGCAATACCGTTGTGATCGTCAACGAATTCGGCGATGTCGGTATTGACCATGACTTGATCGAAGCGAGCGACGACTCGGTCATTCTCCTGCCGAACGGATGTCTCTGCTGCGCCGTCAAGAGCGATTTGATCACGACGCTGATCGACTTGCACCAGAAGCGCTCAGGCGGAAACGTTGCGGCCTTCGACCGGGTGATTATCGAGACATCCGGGTTGGCCGAGCCGACCGCGGTGCTCGATGTGCTTGCCTCCCACCCGGCCGTGAGCGCGCTCTATACGGCGGCCGGGGTGGTGGCCACCGTCGATGCAATCAACGGCGCGTCTACGCTTGACGCGCACGAAACGTCGCTCAGGCAAATAGCGCTGGCCGACCGGATCCTGATCACAAAGACCGATCTCATCGGCAGTCGGTCCGCATTGGACGGGCTGCGAACACGCCTGTCCCGGATCAATCCGGATGCGACTTTCGTCGATGGCGCTGCCAGTGTTGATTCCGGCGCTGTTTTATATTTCGATGCTGCAAGCAAACGGGCCGGCGCCCGGGATTTCTCCGACAAGGCCCTCCATCGCCACGCGCATCCCCATCAACACGAGCGCATCCACCGGTTCTGCCTGGTGCGCGAGGAACCGTTGGCATTCGACACCTTGCGCTTATTTATCGATGCATTGAGTGTAACGGCGGGCCCGAATCTGTTGCGTGTCAAAGGCATCATCAACGTTGCCGAAGATAGCGACCGCCCCGCGGTCATTCACGGCGCCCAAAGTCTCATCCACAAGCTCGACTGGCTCGATCACTGGCCAAGCGAGGACCGAAGAACTCGCATCATGTTTATCACACTCGATGTAGATGCAACAAGCATGGGGGACATTCTGAGCGATGTTGAAAGATTGTCGCACCGGACAAGACGCGCACGCGAGCGGGCAAACCAGGCCTAGACGGGCTTTCTTCGGTCAATGTGGACATTTTTGTCGTGTAGCAGAAGTAGCAATCAATCGTAGTCAAGATGAAACTCAGGGAGATATAAGATGAAAAAATCACTGTTGGCAATGGCAATACTGGGTGCTTTCGCGGGTGCCGCGTCTGCGCAATCGAACGTGACCGTATACGGTCTGGTGGATGCGGGCCTTGCCCGTGAAACCGGAGGAGCCGCCGGATCGGTCAGCAAGATTTCGAGCGGAATCGGATCGCAAAGCCGCTTTGGGTTCCGTGGCAAGGAAGACCTGGGAGGCGGGCTGTCCGCCATTTTCGTGCTTGAAGGGGGCATGACAATCGACAACGGCGCGTCGACGCAGGGCGGGCTCTTGTTCGGCAGAACTGCATTGGTGGGACTCGAAGGCGGCTTCGGCTCAGTCGTCGCGGGCCGGTTCTTCACTCCCTATTTCGTTACGCTCGGATTTATCGCCGATCCCTTCAACGCAGGCTTTGCCGGCACCGCGGCAAACCTGATCCCGAATCTTGGCCTGCGCATGAGTAATACCGTCAAGTACACCACGCCGGACCTGCAGGGGTTCTCGGGAGAGCTCGCGTATGGGTTCGGTGAAATCGCCGGCGACAGTTCCGCCCAGCGTATCATCAGCGCGGCGCTCGCCTATAAGAGCGGTCCGCTCAATGTTCGCCTGGGGCATAACAACAAGAATAACGACACCGCCGTCATCAAGGGCACATCCAATGCAAAGAACACCTTGCTCGCGGCCAATTATAATTTCGGCGTGGCGAGGGCGCACCTTGCCTATGGCGTCAACAAGGGTTTGAACAGTTCGCCTCTGGCGGCAGCGAACCCGTTTGGTGCGGCAGTCGCGCCGACCGCTTCGACGGACAGCGCCAATCTTTTGCTGGGTGTCGCCGTTCCGTTCGGCGCCAGCACGGTGCTGGCGTCCTATGTTCGCAAGGACGACAAGACACGCTTCAACCAGGACGCGTATCAATTCGGGGTCGGCTACACCTACGCCCTGTCCAAGCGAACCGATATCTATGCCGCGTATGCTCGCATCACGAACAAGAACGGTGCAGGCTACATCGCAGGCAATGGCACGGAGGTCGGTAGCGGCGACGCAGCGTTCAATCTGGGCGTTCGGCACACGTTTTAAGCAAGCTGTGTAGCGCTTGCAAGAATGCAAATTCAGGCGCGCGGCTTGCCCAATTCGCAGATATAGAAGTTGCCGTTTCCGGTGTCTTGCGCGTTACTCCCGTGCTGCCGCTGTCGTCTCGACAGCGGCAGCTTTTTTTTCGGTGCGAGCGCATACCAGGGCGTGGCCGATGCAATTGTAGACGTTTTGAAAAGCCGAAGGGGCTACACTGGCATACCTTGCAGCGCCCGACGCAAACCAGTTGGGCATGCTGAACCGGCGAATCGACAACTCACGACTGGACCGATGAAACTGCAGCCACGATTTCCCAAAGGCCCAAGCTCGATCCGGGCGCATGTACTCGCCGTTCTGCTCGCGTCCGAAGACATGACTGGCTTTGAGAGCATCTTCGCCTATCGCAAAGCCACGCTGGCCACCGTCATCAGGGCGCTGATCAGAAAGTACCATTGGCCCATCGAGCGCGAAGACTTCCCGACGAATACCGCGGACGGGCGGGCGGCGTGGGCGTCCGTGTACTGCCTGCCTCAAGAGGCGATCGATGCGGCTTTCGAGGCTGGCGCACGAGATTGGCTGGACGGCGTGGCGCTGGCCAAGGCGGCGAGGGCACGAGGCAGCAATCTGAAATGATGAAGAATTTGTACCCGCTGACGGATGGTAGAGCTGGAGTCCATGTGCGAGGAGCGGGCGCATCTTTGGTCGCAATGCTTAGCGCTCTAGCACATCGGCGCAGCTCACTCTTCGGTTTCTATTCTATCGGATCAGAAAAAAATCGCATCGCGGCATCTCGCATCCCAGTGGAGATGCTTTCCCATGTATGCGCAGGAAAGGCGTGCGGCAGCTGTTGCTCGATACTGGCCAATGCACCCTCGACATTGGCCGCTAGTTCGAGCATGGCCTTCCACACGTCAGGACCACCATTTTTCATAGCAAGATCATGCCAGTGGCGGGGACGAATATCCTTGAAGTGGTAGTGCGCGTTCTTCGAACGCAACGCCATTGCTAATCCGGCTTTGTGCCAACTTAACTGGTTTCGGCCGCGCCCAATGTATGGCCACGCCGACAAGATGTCATATAAGGGCGTCATTTCATACTCATCTTCCCGCTGCAGGAAAAGTGAGTAATTCTTTGCATGCCCATCTATTGCGGCAAGTAGAAAAAACGTTAGCTGTGTCAATAGGAATAGAACTGTGTCAGTTTTGTCTCGGCTGCCTTGAAGAAGTTGCAAACATTGAGCGATACCTGGTCCGCCGTGTTGCTCATATTTCTTTTCTGGAGGGATTCCTAGTGCCTGGCAAAAGTCCTCTTGTGGTAGACGTGCGATCCACGTTTCGTTTTCCATCCACTCCCGGTCGAAACGCTCTACTACCAAAACAACTTCTGCGTTAAATGCAGCAATCGATGTATTCGCTGAGGGCAGTCCAAGCGCCGCGACGATCTGCGCACAAAGCCATTCATTGTGGACTGAATCTGACGCGTCCACGCGCACTCCGGCGGTAGCTATAACTCCAAGGGGGAGCTTAAAGATATGCGTGGTTGGCGTTGCACCGTTTGGACGGCACCACTCACCTTGCCATCTTGTGAGCGCAGTTTTTTCTTGAGCTCCCGCAATCGAAATTCGAAATAGATCATTAGCTTGACTTGGTGTCGAGTCCGATGGGACGGCCTGTAGGATCTCGGCTATCTGATCTTCCGACAGAGGATCGCATTCGATTTGATTCCAATTTTTTGGACCGGTATCGACCGGAAGCAATTGCACTGCTCCCACGCAATCGCGGCCTATCGCTTCCAGGAGTCCGAAAGTGTTCGCCCGTACATTGAATCGCTTACTTAGGCGCGAACGTATTTTTTCGTTGTCGGGTAGCAAATTATCAAAGTAATTTTCGACTACGTCGCCCTTAATTTCCTTCGAACTACTGATCGGCAGGGAGAGTGACAGTGATCTACAGCGCGGCGAGTCAAACCATGATTGATGGTACTGAAACGTATGAGAATTCCGGTCGACTGTCCATAGGCCGACGAGTTCACCGTTCATCCAAACGTTTAGCGCCTGTGTCACCAAGTCCCCTTCTTTGAATGAACTAGCGAGTTCCGGTAGGCGTTTATTGAATCTAGTTCCCCAAGTGCTTTGCGCACTTGTTCTAGTCCTTTTATGGAGTCAAGAGCTTTACGTGCAGCATCTGAACTGCTGCTTGCTTCTAGGGCTTTGCGCGCTTGATCTAGGCCTCCAAGGGAGTCGAGAACTTTACGCGCAGCATCTGAGCCGCTGCTTGCTTCTAGAGCTTTTCGTGCTTGGTCTAGGCCTCCAAGGGAGTCGAGAACTTTACGCACAGCATCTGAGCTGCTGTTTGCCTCCAGAGCTTTACGGGCTTGGTCTAGGCCTACGATGGAGTCAAGAGCTTTACGCGCAGCATCTGCGCCGCTATTCGCTTCCAACGCTCTGCGCGTTTGATTTAATCCTCCAACGGACTCAGGAGTTTCATTCGTCACTTTCGAGCTATTGCTTAAGCCTGGCACTCGAAGTGTCTGTAACTGGCTATTGGTACCCTTCTTAGACTGAGAATTGTCGTTTGCGTCGTCAGTCAAGATAGACGGACCTGCGTCGCTAAGGGTTAAAGTCGCCCCAAGTGCTGCGAGGAGCTGCATTATTTGCTCAAAGCTTACAAGACCCGGATTCGCTTCAATTTCAGCAATACGCGCTTGGCTCACTCCGATGAGTGCAGCAACATTGGCCTGTGTTAGAGCACGCTTCTTCCTTAGCGCTCTAAGGTGCTGACGTAGTTGTGTAGGAAAGCGAACGGGGTAGTTATTTGCCATAGCTAGTACAGAATATAAGCCTTAGCTTGTATTGTCAAGTTATAAGTTAGAGCAAGTATTATTACGAAGGTTCATGCTTTTTGCCTCATCATGAAATATAAGCTAAGGCTAATAAAGTGGAAATATAAGCTACGGCTGATAAAGTGGAAATATAAGCTACGGCGAGTATTTTGGCGATCGGATGCGAAAGTTCACATTAAAAATTGCACTAAATGCAACTGTTTAAGTCAGGAGAGCTATCCCGCAACCTGCTAAGAAGCATTTTCGTCAAAATTAGGAGCGCAATCTCCGACTACATCGAGGTGTACTACAATCGCATGCGGCTTCATCAAACCCTAGGTTACTAGAACGCCGGTTGAAGTGGAAGCAAGCTACAGAGTGCTTCATTAATTTGTCCGCCATATCCGGGGCCCCGGACACCTTCAGGAAGCCAAAATGTTGAACCCGTTGACGCGGTTGACACTCGCCCAAATGAAAAGGGCTTACATCGCTGTAAGCCCTTTATATTTTTGGTGCCGACTGCCGGTTTCGAACTGGCCACCTGATGATTACAAATTAGCAAAGAAGACCGTATGTCTTTGATTATTAAGCGAATTGTACCGTAATTTAGCTAAAGTAAAAGTACTTTAGTATCAGTAACTTAGCGTAATTTCGCGAAGTCGGCAAGAACTGGTTGATGTACTGAATTTGTACCTGGGGCGCAGCAGCGCAACGTGCGCGGCGCGCACGTTGCCAGTACCATGCTCTACCGCTCCAGCCTTTCTCCAAGAACGAGCCAGCACCAAGAGCTACGTTGGATCAGATCTCAGCGTAGATCGGATCCATATGGCGATCACCACGCTTGTATCCTGGAGGGTCGGCAGCAAAGGTATTGCCAGTTCCCCGAACATTAGACATCAGCGCCACTTCACACAAATCCCAAGCATGACCGGGGGTAACGTGCCCGCCTTGAGTCTGGTAACAGCGCAACACATCATTCCCGGCCCGAGATAGTCCTACCGCTACCGGCTGTGCGACCCGGGCGATACCGCTGTATATGAACGATAATTCCTCTCGAGCACGAATCGCATTCTTGATTAGCTCCAACACAATGTTCTCTCCTTGATCACGACACGCAAATCTTGCGAGACGTAGGCCTCAGGATGGGAAGCGCCAGCAGCAATGGCGATAACCGCCTGACCCACTTGCGTCCTCGCCACCAAACACAGCGTGAGTAATCAAAAATCGAGGATTGCCTATTGTACATCCTTTCCAAGAGCCATCATCCCCTTAACCAACACTAGCCAGCGTCATGTTCAACCCTTCCCTACGAGACCAATGTGACGTCGCACATTCGTCAGTCATCATCGAAATTCGCGTTCATTTGCTGGCGATGGCATCATTTTGGCAACGTGGCCATTGGGCTAGATTAGAATGTTGACATTCATAACTAATCGCGACGTTCTAGATCATGGTGCTTCCTCGAAAATTGCCCATGAAGGGTAGCCCTCTCCGACTATTTCGCGATACCGAAGTTGCCCGACGAGAGTTTAGGAGGCGTCGCCTAGGTGAGCCCCTTGTTGACTACAATCTCCAATATCCAACGGCTGCTGCTGCCGCCAAGACGGTCATAAGCGCATTGAGCACTCTATTTGCGTTGCCAACTGACAGGGAATTGGTTGCAAACCTTGTCGGAAACAAAGAAAGGTATGCGGCATTGCGGAGCCTTGCCGCGACCCCGATTTCAGCGGACGATTTGCAGACACTGCTTCGGTCAAAAGTCAATAAGACTGCAGTACGTAAGAGCCAGGTCCTGGCCGATAGCCTTTCGAGTCTGTTGAGAAGTTGTCTGGACCCTCAACGGTTTCCTTGGGTGGCAGAAGCGCGTGCGGCGACGAAAGTTGAGCTTGACAGAGCAAATTTGGCCACGTCGGTACTTACCGCCGTGAGCGCCGTCCAAGCCGGCCGACGCGGCGAGGAAAGAAAGACTTTGGAAGGGCGAATTGCGAACGTCTTGCATTTGGCGTCCTTTACCAAAGTGTCCAAGCCCAAAGGTGGGATTCAAATTCTTTCGCATGCACCTGGACCCGGGCAGTACATGACTACTTGCAAATTCGGTGGTCACAATGCCGATTTCGTAGTTGGACTACGTGACGGAAGAATCATGGCTATCGAATGTAAGGCGTCAAATTCCGAGGTGAACGGATATAAGCGACTTAACAAAGAGGTAGTGGTTGATGCCGGCGATTGGGTACGAAAATTTGGCGAAAACAACGTGATTGCTGCCGCTGTACTGAGAGGGGTCTTCAATCCCGAAAACGTCGAGCAGGCACAGAGCCATGACGTGTATATTTTCTGGTGGCACCGCATCAAAGCCCTCGAACGTTTCTTGTTCAATACTCAAACCTCATAGGTGAAATAGGTGGGGAAATCAATACGGATTTATCTTCCGAACGATAATGTTTCTGGCATCCGACACGGCGAAATCGCTAACTGGAGCGGCCAAGCACTTGCTTGTCCTAGAAGCCGTTTTCAGGAATTGCGTGATTGGCCCGAGGTCCAGCGCCCAGGGGTCTACTTTTTGTTCGGTGTAGACGACGAAACTGGAGAGGACGCCGCATATATAGGTGAGGCCGAGGTCGTTATTGACCGGCTTTCTTCTCACCTGTCAGGCAAGAATTTTTGGGCAGAACTGGTTGCCTTCACTAGCAAAGATGAAAATCTTACGAAGGCACATGTTCGATATCTAGAGTCGAGGCTTGTATCGATGGCTCGGGAAGCTGCAAGGTATCGTATTGTGAATACCGCCATTCCTCAGTTGCCTTCATTGCCGCGGGCTGATCGCGATGCGATGGAAGACTTCTTGGAGTCCACGAGAACGCTACTAGGCGTGTTAGGGCACAAGGTCTTGGAATTACTGGTTCTGAAACCCGTTTCAGCGACGAAGATCGCCGACGATCCCCTCACTAGGCTCATCGCCCAGATTCCTGTGCCCGGTTCCGCGAAGGTGCTTGAGTCATCCCCGGTCTTTCATCTTCACGTGTCGGGCCTAAATGCGCGAGCGGTGCGCACCGACGAAGGGATAGTTGTCTTTGAAGGTTCTGAGGCCGTTGCGGATGCGTCGAAGAGCCTCACCGGAGGGCAGTTGGCGTTGCGACAATCGTTGATCGATTCCGGAGCTTTGGTCCCGTCCGTTGGAAAACTTCGGTTGATACACGATCACCTATTCAAGAGCCCTTCACAAGCAGGCGCAGTAATGGCCGGCTATTCTATTAACGGGCGTGAATTCTGGCGCTTGGACGACGGCACGACATATTCGAAATATGAAGCCAGCTTGCCTCTGGCCTAAACGCGAACGAATTTGGTTAGAGTGGGAAAGCGGCACGGTTCGGGGTCGAGGCCGCGCGCACGAATGCCGACCTTGCGCGTTAGATTTGAAGAGTCAACGAGTTGACTCAATAAATTGACCGAGCTGGTCCAAGTCGTGGGCCCAAAAAATCGTAAGCCCGCGATCCTGCGCCTGGACCAAGTTTAGAGTCTTGAATACACCAGAAAGCATCGCAGCTGGGACGATTTGCTGTGAGCCGAACTGCTCGATCCAGTATGTTGCTTTCACCGCCGCATCGTTGTTTAGCCGTTTTACGCTGTTCGTCGAGCTATTGGAGACCTTGCATTCAATTGCCATCAAGCGCGTGTCGTGAAGGCGCAAGACAACGTCCGCCTTGCGATCTCCCAGATGGCATTCTGCACAGAATTCATGCGGCCCAGGGCCTTTCACGATGGTATTGATTGTTGCGGTTGGAACCTCCGTGAATCCCAATGTACGCAAGTAATCTTTGACCTGCCCTTCCTGTTCAGACTTGCCATCAGAGCGCCGTTCGGTCGCGATCCGTTGTGCAGCAAGCAGGACGGAAGAAGCGAGAAGAGCAGCCGATTTTTCCTCTGGCGTCGGGGCCCGCTGAGCGACTACCCAAGGAAATCTATACGGGTCGATAACACGCTCGATCACGTCAAATACCTTGCGCACCGCTTCATGATTGGACCCTAGGACTTTTGGTGCCAATGAGCTGACATCTGCGATGACCTTCAAATCGTCGTCGGAAATCGGCGGGCCGGCCAAGTAGCGCAGCGCTTCACCCAGCTTCCCCTTGTAGGCCAATGCAAGAGTTGTGTTCGTGAAATGCTGAGGGTCGAGGTCGCCAAGTTGGGCGAAGAGCGACTCGAATTTCTTTCGAGCCGACGTATAGTGACCGCTCCATGCTTCAGTTGGAGAAAGGCGTCCATTTCGAAAATTTGCCGATGCGATGCTGGCATCTGCACGCAACTCGTCTTCGGTCCAACGAGGGGGGGAACTGTTCATCTGAGAGTGAGCATAATGTAATCTTTACATTATGCACTACTCTATGCGCCCGCCTCAAGCATGGCGACCCCCGGAATTTGGAGACGCATTACCTCAGAAGGCTCGAATTTTGTAAGACCACCGGCATACACACGGCCGGAATCCTTGCTCACATTGATGTTCAACCACGCGACGAGCGTTTCAAGAGTGCCCTCTTCGAGCTGCACCTTGGGATACAAACCATGAGCGACATTGATCAGGCTTGCGCCAGCAGTATTGATAGCAAACACCGGTGGGCGGCGGCCCATGTAGGTGACTACAATTTGAGGAACATCCTTCATGTTCACACGCCACCACGGCTTTCGATGTTGGGCAATGTAGCCCTTATCAGCGTCTTCCGCGCGCGCCCATTTGAGAAATTCCAAGATCGCGCCGCGCCGATCGCCATCAAGCTCTTCGAGTGAGGTGGGAAGATCAACGACCCGTCTCAGACTTGCGAGGTCTTCAATGCGGTTATTTGGTGCACCGATAATATCAGCAGCATCGGTAATGGACGGTATTAAGAACTCTTCGGGCAACCCAAAACGGTTGTCCTGGGTGACCCAGACGCTGTTCTTTCCGGTGACTTGCCCGCGCCGCACTTTAAAAAGCTCGCCCAAATTTACAAAGCCGTCATGTTGAACGATGTCACGGTTGCGCAGTAAGATACTCCAGCTTCTCTCTGCCTTCGCGCGGACTTTATCGGCAAAGTGGCCACCCGACAAATCAAGCAATTGTTCCGCCGACTCAATATTCTTAAATTCAATTTCGCCGTCCTGTGATCCAGGCGCGAAACACGTTATGCATGCTGTGACTAGAGCATCCCCGAATATGGGCACCTCGGGAGAGACAACAAAAACTGCCTTCCCACCGAGCCCATTTGTCATTAGATCGCGGAGCGATTGCCCGTAGTTCACATCTAGCCACTCGGCGGCAGTGATGAAACACCCCAGATCGCCAGGCCTTGCCAGCGCCAGCGTCTTCACGAAGAAGTGCAAGTGGAGTCCGGCCAACTGGCTGGAGGCATGCCCAAGTGCTTTGAGGCTGTCGCTATACCAATTCTTCCAATCTGCGGAAATTTCATGGTGACGAACATACGGAGGATTTCCGATGAACAGCGTGCGCCCTTCGATTGGCTGCAACTGAAGCGCACGATAGTCGCCAAGGTGGATCTGCAAGCGGTCCTGCACGTCTAAGGCAAACGCGTTGGCTCGCAACAGAAGCGCTACCAACGGGTCCATCTCGGCTGCAATACCGCAGGCCCGCACATTTCGCCGAAGACCGTGCAGAACGTAACGTCCCGATCCAGCCCCAGGATCGACAATACGCGCGATGCCTCCTTGTGCCTCAGCCCATCTAAACATACCGGTGACGGCTTCGATAGGTGTAAAAGTTTGGCCGGCTCCTCTACGTTCTTTCGGCGATTTAATGAGGCAGTAGGCGGTGCCCAATGGGTCCGTACCGGCCTGAATTGCTGAGCGAACAGCCAAGACGAGTTCATCGTTGATCACAACCATGTGGCTGCTCACGACTTCAAGTTCTTGCGGCGTCATCTCGCCCATGCCGATCAGGATTCGGGCGACCGAAACCAGCGTCGGCAAATCCAAGAGCGCATCCAAGCTTGGCGAGGGCAGCGTTGGCAATTCAAGTTGCGTCATATCGGCTTCTTCTTATAGTGCGTCCACATCTCAAGGAAGAGCTTGCGGATCGATATGCCCCGTCGTGCTGCTTCCATCTTCAGTTCTGCGGCGACTTCCGGCGACAAGCTCAGGCCCACGATTTGTCGCGGTTGCTTATTCGAGGCGGGTAATTCAGATTTTTTCATAGTGCGCGCAGTATGTCGACTTGTCGACTCCGCGTCAAGAGAGCAATGAAAAAGACACAACGCCACTCTCCCACTAACAGGCACTGTATCTGCCCCCCATTGAGCACTACCGTTGTTTGACACGCCCACTGCTGGGCGAGTTCCGAACTGCGAACGCAATCGCGTACGCGTGAAGGTCCGCCAGGCTCATAGCTCCATCGATGTAGTGCTGTTGGACTATCAAATCTTGCAAGTCGGGGAGCAATCCTTCGAGGGCGAAACTGGCTCGCATTCGTACGACGTGCTCGCGACGCTGTTCGTTGGTCGTTAATGTCATGGCATGGCTTTCGTCTAGTACGTCGATGCTGTCCTTAATGATTTTACCCATTCCCCGTCAATGGCGTCGGCCTGGTCGGCCTCCGCGCTGCCCGTCGGCGAACTCTCCGGCGGGCGCGATCATCAATAGCTGGAATCGTTCGTGCTGCCATCTTCTGAAAGGTGATACCGTCGATCTGTCGAAACGACAATACTGAGATTAGTTCTTGATCTTCATCCACATCTACCCACGTATCAGCGTCCCAGCACTCAAGCGGCGTGACAACTACGACCGACTTCACGTCATCAAACCAGGCCAGCAGTCGACGGTCGCCAATTTCAAGCACGTGCCTTACATGACCTCCGTTTCGGCCGGTTGGAAGGCAGTCAAATTCGTGTTTGATTGAGGTCACAACGGACAGCACGGCAATCGCTTCGGAAATCTCATCACTTTGGACCTGCCCCGTTCCCTTCGTTCCTAATTGATTCATTTCTTCTCCTATACGAATATCAACCTATCATGCTTGTGGCCAATTGAGGCCGTCCAGCATTGTCCCTAAACCTCGCGTCGCACTTTGGCATCGCATCCCAGTTTGTGCAGTACCAGAAAAGGCCGTTCTTGCCCTCTTTTCGTTTCAGCTTGCCAGTAACGCACACTGGACATGGCTCAGCAGCGCGGTCTTGCGCTTCCATGTATTGAGTGATCTGGGCTTTGGACTGCGACACGAATCGTAGTGGTAACAATTTCAGAAATTGCTCGTTCCGCGCTTTCATCAACGCCTGAGCTTCAGCCTTGTCTGCCGGCGCGGGTAACGTGAAGGCCAACCACTCGCGAACGCCGTCGAGAATTCCTACCACCAGTTGCTGCTCAGCCCGATCCTTTTCTATTTGGCGGCCAAGCCGATTGATGGCGGTAGCAATTCGACTCTCCACTTCGGACAAGTAGTCTTTTTCTTCCTGCTGTCGAAGGAAGTCGTTGATCGCGCCACGGATCAGGTGGCCGACGGGCAGCCCGATACGATCCGACCGCTCTTCCAGCTGCCTGCGTTGCTCTTCATCTAGGCGCACCGAATAGGTCTGTTTTGCCACCATAAATTTCCTCCTAGCCTGTGTTGCGAAAGTGTCCTGCAAAAGCAGTACGATTTTGAAAAACGCAGTACGCCATTGGCCGCGTGCTGCGTGGCAAATCCAATAAAAATGGCGGGGCAGCGCAATACCCCCTTTATGTTCCACTAAGAAATTTCGTGCGGGGCTGTGCAATGCATTTCCGTTGATACCGCCGGAGTGCCGGCATCTAACGTATGTGCTGCGATCAGCCCGGCAGCTAGACGCCAAAAAGCCGAAGCAACACGACAGAAAACTTACATAGCGGATGCACTTCGGATGCAACCTCCTAACAAAAAACTTACCTCTGGACGCACTTTGGATGCATCTCACCAACAAAAAACTTACAAATTCACAGATCACGTGTAACCGTCTTGTTATCCAGACGTAACCGACATGTGATCCGGTGTAATCTATTGGTGATCTGCATGTAACCGAATTGTCCCGAAGCGTGTACACGCTTCGACTTTCTCAAACTATCGTCGTAGGGAATGGACGACTCGCGAGCTTGCGAAGCGTATCGAGCATTCGCTTGTTGCCCCTGCTGCGCGGGGGCTTAGGAATCGACAGGTTTGAATTTCGATACGCGGTCTTGACGGATTCCCACTTGAGAACCAGTGCGGCATACGCCTCTTCACTCGACGCACAGGAAGGGCTGGAGATATACGGATCAATGATTCGAGCCGAGAACCATACGCGGCCGTCTCGTACGGATTCCAGAATTTCGACGCCAAAGCCGCCGATACGTTTTGCTTTTTTCATGTGCTTCTCCCTCTGGCAAGATTCAGTCAATCGTGTTCGGAAGTTTGGATATTCAGACTGGCCGCCTGGGCGCTGTCGGCTTGCTTCAATTCATTGACAAGGTTGCTTGCCAAGTTATTCCCGGCACTTGGCGCTTTCGGCTGCGCACTGTTTGACGTTGGCGCATTTGGCGCCGGCGGCGTGGCCTTATCAGGGCTGGCTGTCGAGGCGCTTGCCCCTACATTCGATCCCTGAGGCTCCGCCGGCGCTGTAGTCGCAGCTGGTCCTACAGCTTGAGCGCCAGCCGGCACTGGTGCGGCCGGCTGGCTGCCTGGAACCGTCGCCGCCGGATTGCCGGCAGCCCTCGCTTCGTTGATGTTGGCTGTCTTGGAGCCGATGCGCTCGGCCATGCTGGAACCGCCAGAAGATCCCCCACCAATCCCTTTGATTGCGTCTGCGGCGGCACCGAGGCCGGCGCTTCCCAGTGCACTAGCTGCGCCGGCCGCTAGACCACCGATGCCACTGGCACCAGATGCCCTAGCTTGGTCGATGGCGGCGCTGCCGGCCTTTAGCGCGCCCCCAACGCTACTAGCGGCACCGCCAGCAAGCGAGGCCGCACCTCCGGCGACCGCTGCGGCCGCGCCACCGCCAACAGCTGCAGCTGCCATCACATCACCACCAGAAAGCGATACCGTCCCGTTCAGCAGGTCCGCCGCCATCTGCGGCACCTTCAACGCCAGGAAGGCAAGCAAGCCGGCCATCCCGAAGCATGTCCACATAGGCGTCAAATCAGCGATGGAGAAATCTTTGAGAACTTCGCCCATGCCGGCCGCCATCTGCTGCGCAGCAAACAGAATGAAGTAAATCGCCAGGAACTTCACACCAATGACGATTGCCCCGGATATGGTTTTTGTAGTCATATCCCGGCCATGCTTCAATGCTCCGAAGGAGACGATAAGCGGGTAGCACGCCAAGAAAAAATACATTTGCACCAGGATGACGGCGTACTGCGCGGTCATCACAAGGAAGGACAGAACAATCAGGATTAGCACCAGACCGACCATGAGCGCAACCAGCGGGTTAGCTGCTGCGGCGAAGCCGGCCGGCACCGGAACGCCGCCCACGTTCGCGTTGTCGGCAAACTTGGTCATAAAGATGCTGACGACATCGACACCTTGCAAAAATATGTCGGCAGGGTTCACGATGCTGATGCCGCTGGCGTTTTCGCCAAGCGTCCTGAACCCGTCGATCAGGGCCGTCATCGTGCCCACGTTCATCAAGAAAGTCAGGAAGCCATACCACATGACGCGCATGATTACTGCTACCCCGATTTCTTGCGGCCCCTCACCCTGGAGCAGTTTCATCAAGAGCATCAACGACATATCGATTACGGCAAGTGTGACGGCCAGCCATTTGGCTGCGACCAAAATTTGCGTGCCGAATTTGGTAGAGGCTGTTTGAAATTGGGTTAGGACGGTCCCGACATCGGATGGCGCAGCCATTGCCGTCGAGCAGACGGCGAAGCTAGCCAGGATGGCCAAACCGACCAAGGCCAGGTTACTTTTTCGCATCGTTCCCCCCTCTTGCTGGCTCGCTCGCTGGCTTTTGTCCCCACTGGCGCACTTTGCCGCTCCCTTGCTTCAAAAATACTGCTGCGGCCTCGTCGCGGGCCTTCTGCTGTGTTGCTGCTTGCTCTGCTTCCCTGTTGCCGCAGCCGGTTAGCATCGAAGCCAGGCAGGCCAGGATGACCGCGACGGCAAGGGAGTACCATTTTTTTTGCGAGTGGGACAGTTGATTGAACATGATTTTCCCATTGACTATTGTTTGGTTCCGAAGCCGACCGTGCCGTTTTGGCCCCATTGGCGCACCGTGCCGTTTCCTTGCTTTAAAAACGTTTGTGTGGCGTCTACTTCCGCCTGCTTCTTGTTGGCCTCAACCATCATGTAATTGTTGACGGCCAGCTGCTGCGCAGAGATTAAGTCACGTAATTTGATGGATTCCTGGAGTTGCGCGGCGCTAAATTCGCCCAGCGTTTTCAGTGCGCCCAGGTCGCCTACCGATGCCTGGTTTTTCGTGATGAGGGCTTGAAGGGCTGCGCTGTCGTCCGCGAACTGTTCGCGCACCAGACCAGCGTTTAGCATCGCGCCGGTCAGCGCTTCCTTGCTTGCGTTGGTCCAGACGCGGAACTTGAAACCGAAATCGCCTTGCGGGTTTTTGAAAGCCTTCGCAATGTTGTCACCCACCTTGCCCATGTTGTTGCCGATATCCGCGCCGTTGGCGAGAATCTTATTGGCATTGGTCACTAACAGATTGAGATTGGGCAGTACCGCGCCCAGCGGATTTTCCTGCAAATGCTTAACCATCGCCTGGTATTGAAGGATGTTCTGCTCCAGCGTCAGTGCCTGCTTGGCGTATGAGTCGATGAGAACAGCGTTTTGGGCCAATTGCGTCCATTCATTGCCGCAGTTGACGCAAACCGTCGCCAGTTGCGCCATTGCTGAAGCGCTACCTATCAGTAGCGTTAGCATCAATATGATTTTCTTTGTATTTATCATTTGTCCGCTCTCTATAAAACTGTTTAAATAAATGCTTAAGACCGGTTAAGGATTCGTTGATTATTAATTTTAGAAATTTCCTCTTGACGGCGTATTTCTATCCTCTTTTTTATATTCGCTGGGATACCCCGATGCTGATCTTCAAATTCCTCATCGCTCATTCTTCCCAGCCTACTACTAATTTCGGCATCTTGATTTGCGGCATTATTTTGGCGTAATTCTTCTTCTTTTAAGTTTTTTTCCTTATTTTCTCTTTGTAACTGCACAATATGACCGTCGATCAACAGAAATCTATCAAGGTTTTGAGAAAAGTATCGAGCCAAAGCCACTGCGCCATTTCTAAGTTTTCCTGCTTGGCGCTTCCCTTCTATTTCATCTAAAACATCCTGCTGATGTTTTGGTGGAACGTTCGAGACAATTTTTTCTATCGAATCTAATTCTCTCTCGGTGACTTTTGGGAAGATCAATTGACCCTGATATTTTAATAATTTGTCTGTAGTAGTGGTTCTTTGTAAAACTGGTTCTTTGTTTGTTGTAGTACTTGTTAGTGTCGGGTTTCTCGATATCGGCTTGGCCGCTTTCGGCTTCCCCGCATCCTGACTTGCCGTTTTCGGGTTTTCCGCACCTGGCTGAGGCGAGAGGCCTTCAAAGTCGCTATGAGGGTCGCTTACTGTCCAGGTCGTACAAGCGAACTTGCCATCTGCATGGCGTTTTATTGCGATTTGCAGATATCCCACGTCTTCTAGTTCCTTGAGCCCCGACCTAGTCGCATCTCTTCCCGTCGTGCGCTGTTTTGAGAGGTGATTGAGCCTAAGCTTAAAATCGGGTGGCAGAGATAATAGAAAAGTCAGTAGTCCTAACGCCTTCCAGGAGAGTCGCTTATCTGTTATCAACGTGTTATCCAGGACCGTGAAATTTGACGTTACTTTGCGTCGAATAATTACCTGGTCGGCCATATCAAGCGTTATCCAATATTTTGCTGATTACACTCGCTTTGAAGAGAATTCGGCGACCTATTTTAATTTTTGCTGGTTTAAGTTTTTCTGAAAACTCGCTGTTGCCGGTCAGCGTGACTCGCAAGCCTTCGGAGCTTCTGCAAAATAGATCGGCGCAATCTTTTAACGACAACAAAACACCGTATCGCTGTACTAAGTATTCTTCGGTAGTCATATTCGCTCCTTAATGTTCGATGGTGCAACATTAATTGACTAAAATTGTGGGGTCAATGAGCGTAGTTTTGCGTAACGGCTAACAATGTTACGTAGAAAGCGGGAGATTTGAAAAGAAAGTTGCTAGACAGACTAGCTCTTTTAAGTTGGGCCATTTTTTAAATTGGCCATGCTGGCTTTCCGAAATAATCATTTGGATCAATGATTTACGGTAGTTGCATTAATGATATGAGTATAGCGCCAATTATTGTCACAAGCCCTAAGGAACAAGTCTGTATGGCTGTTACAAATTATTACAAATTTAGTGGCGATTAGGTCGGCGAGCCAGTCGATAAAACCGAACTTGGTGTCTGTAGGATGGTGCGTGCGGGGAGGGTAGCTGCGGTATTAGTCAAATTGAGTAATGCAGGCGGATATAACGGTGCGCATACAGGTGAGTTGCCGCACTGGTATCGCAGCCTCGTCAGGGTTACTCAAAATGACTAATTTTATGGTTTCGAGGCAGCGAAATGAAAGTGTGGCGTTATGCAATTCGGCAGTGCCAGCTAACGGTAATGCTCAGGACTGCCGGCTTTCGGGCGGCATGATGCCATCAAGCTTTGCGACAAGGTCTTCAGCCCGCAGATGGGTATATCGGCGAAGCATCTGCATCGATTTGTGGCCGCTAATGGAGGCTACTTCCTGATCGCTTAGCCCGCCCTCGACCAGCCGACTTACAGCCTCATGGCGAAGGTCGTGAAAGTGTAAGTCATCCATCCCGAGTGCCTGCTTTATGCCACCCCAAATCTTGACGAACTGGTGTTACGTCCTTCGTAATCCCAGGATCGCCAGCCAACAAAATCCCGGCCTTGTCCAGGGCGTCCAATAATTGCCCGCCCATGCCAGCATGGGACGCCGCGCAAAAAAGATAGGCCAGTACTCCTCTGATATCGTGTGAAGTTCTGACGCAACACACATACCATCGGGACCGGCCTATGCATCGAATTCTATCTGCAAATCCTTCGTTACCCCAACATATTGAGCAAATTGCACATGCGCCGGAAGTCTATCGGCCGTTCGCCTGCCCGCATTGCGGTGTTGGCGGTCTCTGGCTGCATGGCTTTTACGAGCGCAAACCGGACCGCGATGGTCCTGCCGGCGCCTCGCTCAATCCGGTGCTGGTGGCCCGCTTTTGCTGCGACCCATGCGGGCGCACCTGTTCGCGCTTGCCGCTATGCATCGCGCCGCGCCGCTGGCACCCCTGGGCCAAACAGCAGCGGGTTCTGCTGGACCTGTTGGCCGGCGCCTCGTTACGCGGTGCGGCCCTGTGCGCCGGCGTCGCCCGCCACACCGCGCGCCGCTGGCGCGACTGGCTGCACGCCGGCACATCGACGTTCGCCTTCGTGCTGCGTAGCCGGTTCCCCGAACTCGGTCGTGGCGGCGACGGCCCCGGCTTCTGGACGGCTTGCTTGGCGGCGATGCCGCTGGCCGAGGCGATGGCATGGGCAGATCGGGCAATATCCGTCCCATGAAACGCTGACCCGAAACCACCAGGAGACAGGCGCCGCCGCGCAAATTACCTAACCCACACACTTTGCCCACTGCCATCTGGGCCCGATATCGGTTTCCATGATCGCTCCCAAATTCAACAGGAGCACCCATGAAACAGATCGATCCGACCACCTTGTTCCGCCTGTCCGTGCTGGGGCCGCTGGTCAGCCGCGAGCGTCTTGAACGCGGCGAGCTGCAGCGCACCCTGCGCGAACTGGCCCAGCGCCAGTATGCGATCCCCAACTCGCGCCGCACCTACCTGGGCGAGAAGACCATAGAAAGCTGGCTCTACAAGTACCGGCGCGAGGGCATCGACGGCCTGGCGCCCAAGACGCGCGTCGACCGCGGCCGCTCCAAGATCTCCCCCGCCCTGCAGGAAGCCATCGTCGCGGCCAAGCGCGACAATCCGCGCAGGTCGGTCCGCCAGATACGGCAACTGCTGCAAACGAGCGGCAAGGCAGCCACGGATAGCCTGTCGCGCTCGGCGATCCACCGCCTGCTGGCCAGTCACGGCATAGCGCGCATGAGTGGTTCGTCGAGCCAACCCGAGGAGAAACGCAGCTTCGTGGCCGAGTCGGCCGGGGCGATCTGGTACGGCGACGTCATGCACGGGCCGCGCGTCATCGTCGACGGCAAGCCGCGCAAGGTCTATCTGGTATCGCTGTTCGACGACGCCTCGCGCCTGGTCACGCACAGCGCATTCTGTCTGGGCGAGACGGCGCTCGACATCGAGGGTGTGCTTAAGCAGGCGCTGCTCAAGCGCGGCCGGCCGATCAAGCTGGTGGTCGACAACGGCGCCGCCTACAAGGCCGGCACGCTGCAGGCACTGTGCGCGCGGCTGGAGATCCACGTCATTTACTGCCGCCCGTACCAGCCGGCCGGCAAGGGCAAGATCGAGCGCTGGCACCGCACCGTGCGCGACCAGTTCCTCAGCGAACTCGATGCCGCCCGCATCGGCGACCTGGCCGACCTGAACGCGCGGCTGTGGGCATGGCTCGAATGCGTCTACCACCGCACGCCGCACGAGGGCCTGGCCGGCCTGACGCCGCTGGCGCGCTACCAGCAGGATCTGGCGAAGATCCGCCCGCTCGGGCAGTTCGCGGCCCAGCTCGACGCCATGTTCCATCACAGGATCAAGCGCTACGTGCGCAAGGACGGCACGGTGTCGTACCTGGGCGCCAGGTTCGAAGTGCCCTACGAGCTGGCCGGCAAGACGGTGCGGTTGGTGGTCGATCCGCATGCCGGCGTGGTGGTCGGCGTCGAGGACGAGGCCGGCGAAACGCTGGGCTTGGCCACCAGGCTGGACGCGCATGCCAACCTGCACCGGGTTCGGCGCAAACCCGATCCGGAACCGCCTGCGCCCGGACCGCGCAGCGGCCCCAACCTGGTCGAAATGGCGCTCGCCCAGTACCACGGCAAGAAGGGGGATTGAGCATGTACCTCCAACACTTCGGACTGCGCCATGCGCCGCTGGGCAAGGAAGGCAAGGAACTGTGGGACGACGGCGCGCTGGCGCAACTGGCCGAACGCTTTAACTGGCTGCTGCAGGCGCCCGGTGTCGGGCTCATCACCGGCGAGCCCGGGGTTGGCAAGACGGCAGCGCTGCGCAGCCTTTGCGACACCCTCAACCCGCACCGCTACCAGGTCGTCTACCAGCCCGAAACCGACTTCGGACGGCTCGACCTGTACCGCAGCCTGGCCGGCGCGCTGGGCGTCGAACCATCCTACCGGCGCGCGCAGCTGTGGCGCGACATCAAGCAGCGCATCGCCGAGATGGTCGACGGCAAGCAGTTGCTGCCGGTGTGGATCATCGACGAGGCGCAGAACCTGCCGGTCGAGTTCTTCCGCGACCTGCCCGCGTTCCTGAACTTCGCGTTCGACGCGCGCGATCTGATCACCGTATGGCTGGTGGGCCATCCCGGCCTTGCCCAAACGCTCGAGCGCGCGCCCTATGCTGCGCTGCACGGGCGCATCGCCGCGCGTGTGCAACTGCGGCCCATTATCGAACGCGAACGCTTCGCCCTGCTGATCGGCCATGCATTGAAGAGTGCCGGCTGCCAGCACACCCTGCTGGCCGATTCCGGCATGGAGGTGTTGCGCCAGGCGTCGAAGGGCTTGCCGCGCATAGCCGGGCGCATCTTGCACACTGCCATGCGGCTGGCGGTCCCCAAAGGCTTGAATCACCTGCCGGACGATCTGTTGCAACAAGCCATTGAGGAGCTCAGATGAAACCGAACCAGCATTGCAGGATCCCGCGTGACTTGAGTGACGAAGGCGCCGCTACGCTCGTCCAGTTCCTGCGCAAACTTACACGCGATTGCGAAACGCAATATGCAGTCCATATCAGGCGTCACGAGGCGGCGCTGCGCGGTCTTTACGATCCAGAGCAGCCCTGGAAATATCCACACGAACCATTCTAAGCACAGGGACGCCGCCCTCGCTTCTGCACGACAGGCCAGCCGGCGTTCGATCCATCAGCGGGGGCGATTTGAGCCGAGCGAAGGCGAGGTCGCCCGTTCAGGGCGTACCCCTGCGTTTCCCGGCGCTCATCCAGAGCGACCGGCCACCAACAGCAAATCCGCCGGGTTGCCATCGATCCATCCCGCGATAAACGGCGTCGTCACACTACCTAAACAAAATTGGGACAGTTCGGGTTTCTCACCCTCGAATAGGGTGAACCCAAGATCCTAAAATACTGCGGTGCGTAACA
>JBAQKU010000523.1:0-17392 GCA_049301315.1 Telluria sp. | reverse complement strand
GCATCGCCATGCTCGCGCGCGGCGCCGCCAACCGGCCGTTTGCCCGCATGATCGGCGCCCGGGGCCAGCCATATGCGATCGACGTCCAGAAATCGATCCGCATCGAGGCTTCGCCCGAGCAGGTCTACGACCTCTGGACCAACTATGAAAATTTCCCGCGATTCATGTCGCACGTGGTCGAGGTGCGCGACCTGGGCAACCAGCGCACGCACTGGGTGGTCAAGGGCCCGGCCGGCACCCAGTTCGAATGGGATGCGCTGCACACCGAGCAGTCGCGCCCGCACCGCCTGGCCTGGCGCAGCGAACCAGGTTCGCAAATCGAGCATGCCGGTTCGGTGCAGTTCGAACCTTCGCGCGGCGGCACCAGGGTAACGGTGCACCTGGCCTACACGCCGCCCGCGGGCGTGGTCGGACATGCGATCGCCACCCTGCTCGGCAGCGATCCGAAACGCCAGATGGACGACGACCTGGCGCGCATGAAAACGTTCATCGAACGCGGCGCGGTGCCGCACGACGCAGCCCAGCAATCGGCCGCTTCCAGCAAATTCTTACATTGAAACCCCTTACGACCATGTCCACTGATACCTACTCACCATTAAGCAGCGCAATCAGGTCGGCCGCGCAGCAACTGAGCGGCACGGCCGGCGATCACGATTGCCTGCTCGACCTGATCGGCGACGCGCGCTTCGTCCTGCTGGGCGAAGCGACGCACGGCACGCACGAGTTCTACGAGGAGCGCGCGCGCATCACACAGCGCCTGATCAGCGAAAAGGGATTTACCGCCGTCGCGGCCGAGGCAGACTGGCCCGACGCGTACCGGGTCAACCGCTTCGTGCGCGGCCAGGGCGACGATGCCGATGCCGCCCACGCGCTCGACGGCTTCCAGCGTTTTCCAGGCTGGATGTGGCGCAACACCGACGTCGTCGACTTCGTCGGCTGGCTGCGCGCCCACAACGATGCACAGCCCGACGGCGCCAAGGTCGGCTTCTACGGACTCGACCTGTACAGCATGTTCACCTCGATCGAGGAAGTGCTGCGCTACCTCGGCCAGGTCGACCCGGCCGCGGCGCGCGAGGCGCGCGAGCGTTATGCGTGCTTCGACCAGTACTACGACGACAGCCAGCGCTATGCGTATGCGGCCGGGATCGGCATGTCCGATACCTGCGAGCGCGACGTCGTCCAACAACTGCGCGAGCTGCAGGAACGCGCCCTCGACTACATGCGGCGCAACGGCAGCGACGCGGCCGACTCCTTCTTCTATGCCGAGCAAAATGCGCGGCTGGTCGTCAACGCCGAGGAATACTACCGCACCATGTTCCGGCGCCGCGTCTCCTCGTGGAACCTGCGCGACCGGCATATGGCCGACACGCTCGACGCGCTGGCCGGGCACCTGAGCCGCAAGGACGGCACGCCCGCCAAGATCGTGGTGTGGGAACACAATTCCCATATCGGGGATGCGCGCGCCACCGAGGTCAGCCAGATGGGCGAGTGGAACGTCGGCCAGCTCGCACGCGAGCGGTACGGCGACAGCGCGCGCCTGATCGGTTTTTCCACCCATGACGGATGGGTGACCGCCGCCTCGGAATGGGACGGGCCGGCCGAGCGCAAGCAGGTGCAGCCTGCCATCTCCGGCAGCTACGAAGACGTGTTCCACCGCGCTGGCATCGGGCGCTTCATGCTGCCCCTGCGTGGCGACAGTCCGGCCCGGCAAGCCCTGATGGAGCAGCGGCTCGAACGCGCGATCGGGGTGCTGTACCTGCCCCGCACCGAGCGCCAGAGCCATTATTTCCATGCGCAACTGCCGCAACAGTTCGATGCGGTGCTCCATTTCGACCGGACCGATGCGGTCCAGCCGCTGGAAACGACAAGCCACTGGAAGAGCGGCGAAGCACCGGAGACCTACCCTGTGGGTGTCTGACAAGCAAAGGGCGCGACGCCCCGTTGCGCGCCGCGCCGTGTTTTACGCTACGGCTGCCATCATGGAAAAAATCTGGCTCAAGAGTTACCCGTCCTACGCCCCCGCCGACGTCGACGTGGACGCCTACCCTTCGCTGGTCGCCCTGGTCGATGCCGTCTGCGCGCGTTTTCCCGGGCGCGCCGCATTTGCCAACCAGGGCGCGAGCATCACCTATCAAGTCCTCGATGAGCTGTCGCGCCATTTTTGCGCCTACCTTCAACAGCAGGCCGGCGTGGCCAAGGGCGACCGGATCGCCCTGATGATGCCCAACCTGCTGCAATACCCGGTGGCCCTGCTGGGCGCACTGCGCGCAGGATGCACGGTCGTCAACGTCAACCCGCTCTATACCGCGCGCGAACTGCAGGACCAGCTGGCCGATTCGGGCGCCAGCTGCATCGTCGTGCTGGAAAACTTCGCACACACCCTGCAGGAAGCGCTGCCCGCGGTACCGATGCGAACCGTCATCACCACCCGGGTCGGCGACATGCTGCACTTTCCGCGCGCGCTGCTCACCAATTTCGTCGTCGCCCATGTCAGGCACATGGTGCCGCCGTGGCATATCGAAGGCGCGGTCGCGTTCGACGATGCAATTCGGGCAGGCGCCGGCATGCGCCCCGGCCAGGCACAGTTGAACGGTTCCGACGTTGCCTTCTTCCAGTACACGGGAGGAACCACCGGCATTCCCAAGGCGGCCGTCCTGACCCACGCGAACATGGTCGCCAACGTATTGCAGACCGAGGCCTGGGTCGGCGGAGTGCTCAAGCAATCGCAGGAAACTGCCATCATTCCGCTGCCGCTGTACCACATCTTCGCGCTCACCTGCATGCTCACGTTCATGAAAATCGCGGCCACCAACGTGCTCGTTACCGATCCGCGCGACTGGCCGGCGTTCGTCAAGGTGTTGAAGCAGTCCCGGCCGACCATCATCATCGGCGTCAATACCCTGTTCAACGCGCTGCTCAATGCGCCCGGTATCGAGCAGGCGGCCACCGGCACGCTGAAGGTGGCGGTCGCCGGCGGGATGGCGGTGCAGCGCAGCACGGCCGAGAAATGGCAGGCGCGCTTCGGGGTGCCCATGATCGAAGGCTATGGCCTGACCGAGGCCTCGCCCATCGTCTGCGCCAACCCGCTCGACAGCCCCGCCTTCACGGGCATGATCGGCCTGCCGATTCCGTCGACCGAGGTGGCCATTCTCGACGACGCAGGCGAGGAACTGGCGCTTGGCCAGCTCGGCGAAATCTGCGTGCGCGGCCCGCAGGTGATGCAAGGGTACTGGAACAAGCCGGAGGAGACCGCGAAAGTGTTCACCGCGGACGGCTGGCTGCGCACCGGCGACATGGGCGTCATGGACGAGCGCGGCTACGTGAAACTGCTCGACCGCAAGAAAGACATGATCGTCGTGTCCAGCTTCAAGGTGTTTCCGAACGAAGTTGAACAAGTCGCGGCAATGCTCCCTGGCGTACAGGAAGTGGCGGCCATTCCCGCGCCCGACGAACATTCCGGTGAAGTGGTCAAGCTGGTCGTCGTCAAGAAAGACCCGGCCCTGAGCGCCGAGCAACTGATCGAACACTGCAAGCGCTACCTGACCGCGTACAAGGTGCCCAAGTATGTGGTGTTTCGCGATCATCCCTTGCCGAAGTCGAACATCGGCAAGATCTTGCGGCGCGTCGTCATCGATGAAGAACGCCTCGCCGGGCAACACGGAAAAATCGACCCGGAACACGCCTGACACCGGCTCGCCGCGTCCGGCAACAAGCAGCGGAAAAAATCCCTAGTGATGCCAGGAAGATACGGGTAGCATAGGCGCTTCACCTGGAGGCGGCGCTACGCGATGAGTAAATACATTCTGAACGTCAATGGCAAGAAGCACAGCGTCGAGCTTGCCCCGGACACTCCCTTGTTATGGGCCTTGCGCGACACGCTCGGGCTGGTCGGCACGAAATACGGTTGCGGCGCCGGCCAGTGCGGCGCCTGCACGGTGCTCGTCGACGGTGTGCCGCAGCGCTCCTGCATGACCCCGGCCGCCGCCCTCGGCAACAAGAAAGTGACGACGATCGAAGGGCTCGATCCGGCAGCGGCGCATCCCTTGCAGCAAGCCTGGCAGGAGCTCGACGTGCCGCAATGCGGTTACTGCCAGGCCGGCCAGATCATGAGCGCGAGCGCCTTGCTCAAGACCCATCCGGCCCCGACCGATGCGCAGATCGACAAGGCCATGGCAGGCAACCTGTGCCGCTGCGCGACCTACGTGCGCATCCGCGCCGGCATCCACCGTGCAGCCGAGCTGCTCACCGACGCGAAGGGCGCCAAATGAGCCATTTCGCCCCCCTCTCCCCGGCCCGCCGCGGCTTCCTGCGCCAGTCCATGCTCGCCGGTGGCGGCCTCATGCTGGGCATCTACGGCGATAACGCGAACAGCGCCCTGAACCAGGTCGCCAAGCCCCAGGGGCCCGAGTTCACGCCGAACGTGTTCATCCGGATCGCGCCCGATGGCCGCGTCACGCTCATCTCCAAGCAACCTGAAATCGGCCAGGGCATCAAGACCTCATTGCCGATGGTGATTGCCGAAGAACTCGAGGTGGACTGGAAAGACGTGCGCATCGTCCAGGGCGACCTGGACCCGGCGTATGGCAGCCAGGGCGCGGGCGGTTCGACCTCGACGCCGACCAACTACACCAACTTCCATCGCCTCGGCGCGACCGCCCGCACCATGCTGGTCCAGGCCGCGGCGCAAGCCTGGGGCGTGCCGTATGCCGAATGCAGTGCCGCCAACAGCGCCGTCCTGCACCACCCGAGCCAGCGCCGGCTCGCCTATGGCGAACTGGTTGCGCGCGCCGCCGCCTTGCCGGTTCCCGATCCTGCGCTGGTGCAGCTCAAGGACCCGGCCAGCTTCAAGCTGCTCGGCACGCGCATCGGCGGGGTGGACAACGCAGCCATCGTCAGCGGCAAGCCCTTGTTCGGCATCGACGTCCAGCTGCCTGGCATGTTGTACGCGGTCTACGAAAAATGCCCCGTGTTCGGCGGCAAGGTGGTCAGCGCGAACCTGGACGCCATCAAGGCCCTGCCCGGGGTGCGCGCTGCCTTCATCATCGAAGGCAGCGCCGACCTGAAGGGGCTGATGCCCGGCGTGGCGATCGTCGCGACATCGACCTGGGCCGCTTTCAGTGCCCGCAAGCGGCTCAAGGTGGTGTGGGACGAAGGCGCCAGCGCACAACACAGCTGGGACGGCTTTGCGGCCCAGGCGCAGGCCCTGTCGAAACAAGCGGGCGCCACCGTGCTGCGCAAGGATGGCGACGCGGCCGCGGCACTGGACACAGCCGCCAGGCGCGTGGAAGCGGCCTACAGCTACCCCTTCATATCGCACGCCAGCATGGAGCCGCAGAACTGCACGGCCTGGTTCAAGAGCGCCGATGGCACGATGGAACTGTGGGCGCCTACCCAGAACCCGGCAGCCGGGCAGAGTCTGGTGGCCAGCACGCTTGGCATTGCCAAGGACAAGATCAGCTTGCACATCACCCGCAGCGGCGGCGGTTTCGGACGCCGCCTCGGTGCCGATTTCGTGGTCGAAGCGGCCGCGATCGCGCACAGGGTCAAGGCCCCGGTCAAGCTGACCTGGTCGCGCGAGGACGACATGCGGCACGATCACTACCGTGCCGGCGGCTTCCATTTCCTGCGCGGCGCGCTCGACAGCGCGGGAAAACTGCTCGCGTGGCACAACCACTTCGTCACCTTCGCCAACCGGATCGAGCGCGACGGCAAGAGCGTGCTGCAGCCGGGCAGCGGCGCCAGCCTGTCCGGCGACGAATTTCCCGGGCGCTGGCTCGGCAATTGCCTGCTCGAACAAACGGCGCTCGAATGCAGCATTCCGATGGGCCCGTGGCGCGCGCCAGGAAGCAATGTCTTTGCCTGGGTATGTCACAGCTTCATCGACGAACTGGCGCACGCGGCCGGGCGCGACCCGCTCGCCTTCCGCCTTGAACTGCTGGGCGACAAGGACATCGTCGCCGGCACCGGGGAGCGCGGGCAGCCCTACCATGTGGGACGCATGCGCAAGGTCTTGCAGGAGGTTGCCGAAAAATCAGGCTGGGGCAAGCGCAGCTTCCCGCGCGGCCAGGGACAGGGCATCGCCTTCCATTTCAGCCATCGCGGCTACATCGCCGAGGTGGCGGAGGTGACTGTGTCGAAGCAAGGCGTGCTCAAGGTCGACCGGGTGGTGGTGGTCACCGATATCGGCGCGCAGATCGTCAACCTGAGCGGCGCCGAGAACCAGGTGCAAGGCTCGGTGATCGACGGCCTCAGTACGCTGATGTTCCCGGAACTGAACATCGAGCGCGGCCGCGTCGTGCAGGGCAATTTCCACGAGTACCCGATGCTGCGCATGTCCGATACGCCCACCAGCATCGAAGTGCATTTCCTCAAGACCGACTTCCCCGTGACCGGCCTTGGCGAGCCTGCCCTGCCGCCGCTGGCGCCGGCTGTGTGCAATGCGATTTTCGCGGCGACCGGCAAGCGCGTGCGGCAGTTACCGTTAAGCCGTAACGATCTGAGCTGGAGCTAGAGCGCGACGACGACGACCGACCTGCCGGTGGCGGCACGTCGCACGCACGTCAGACAGGGACGTTCGCACAGGATACGCGAACGTTCGTTGTAAAATCCTTGCTGCTCATTGATTTAGCCGCATTTGTTCCCTATGTCACAACCAGTTCCCTTCCCGATTCGTACGCAGTGCCCGCCCGGCGCCTGCGTGTGCAATCGGGATCAGCTGTTGGACGATCCGCAGGCCGATCTCCGGATCCTGCGGCTGACACGGGAAGAAGAAAAAAAACTGATCGCGCGCATTGAAAACATCGCCAGCTACGCGGAATTGAAAGATATCGAAGAACGCATGCAGGCGATGCTGGGCATGATCCTTCGGATCACTCCAAGTGTCCACGGCGTGCGTACCGTGCGCGGTTTCAGTATCCAGCTGGTGCAGCGTCCAGGGTTATGCAAGAAGACGCGGCAAGCCATTCCGGCGGCAATTCGCAGATGCCTCGAGAACAACCCGGACATTGTCTACGCGATCCTGAACGCACACGATCTGCTCGGCGGCAGCGCGCCCGGCACCTCGTCAGGCCCTTAATCCAAACCGCCCTCGATACTCTCGTGGCGTGACCTGCGCCCAGCGCTTGAACACGGTGCTGAACGTCGACACGTTCGCGTAGCCGCATCGGGCGGTGATGGCTTCCAATGACAGGGTGGTCGACTCGAGCAATGCCTTGGCGCGCTCGACGCGCAGTTGTTGCGTGTACTGGACCGGACTGAGCCCGACCGCCTTCCGGAAGCGCCGCAGCAAGGTGCGCGCACTGGTGTTGCAGTGCGCCGCCAGTTCGACCATATTCCATTCCTGATCCATGCGCTGGTTGAGCCAGCGCCGCGCGCGCTCGACCACCGCATGCCCATCCCCCTGGACGATGGCACTGGCAATGTAGGGAGTCTGGCTGGCCCGGTGGCTGTCGGCGACAAGAATCTTGGCCGTCATCTGGCGCAACGCTTCGCCGCCAAAATGGCCGACCAGCCATAGCCCGAGGTCGATGTAGGAGGTGGCGCCCCCGGACGACAGGAAAGCGCCATCGCGCACGATCAATTCATCCGCGTCGAGTGCCACCTTGGGGTAGCGCTTGCCGAAGTATTTACTGAGCCACCAGCTCGTGGTGGCGCGCCGCCCGTCCAGCAGTCCGGCCTCCGCCAACAGAAAGGTGCCGGAACAATTCGAGGCAATCAATCCTTCGCCGCGTGCAAAGTCGCGCAAGGCGGCCCGTTCCGCGCCGAGCCGTTCAAGCACTCCGGCCACGTCATGGGAATTCTCATGCTCGACCCCAGGAACGATGAGGACGTCGTAGTCGTCGGCGTTGATCGGCTGCGTGGGAAAACTCAACCCGTCCTTGAGCGTGACGGGTTCTCCCTGTTGGCTCACCCACCGAACCACGAAGCGAACGTGCTCCGCCGCGGGCCGGTATTGCACGACTACGTTGGCAATATTGAACACATCGAAAGGCACCACCGCCGAGCTGGCAACGCAATCGGGGAACACCAGGATTCCAATTCGAATGATTTTCGGCGGCGTAGTCATTGGCCGATTAGACCATAATTTTGTCGTTTTAGCCAATGGCCTCCAACATGAAGTCTTCGCATAATGGGAACGACAACGACTTTCCACCAAAGCGCGAACCTGAGAAACGAGGAAAACATGATCGCAATACTCATGCTGATCGCCGCCTGCGGCGCCTGCTGCCTTGTGCGCATCGCTCTGAACGCGATGTCCGGGGTGCCCAAATGCAATGAAGAAATGATTTTTTTCTGAGGGATATCATGAATTCAGATACTCAAAGACCCTCACTGGCCTCCCCTGTGGCGCCACCGGTCCCGAGCCGTTCCCCGCTCGCCGCAACCACTGCCTACTACCGTTCGCTGCGCGGCCTCGGCTTGATGCGCTTTTTGCTCGCTGCATGCCAGCGGCTCTGGCCGGCTTTGGCCGTGCGTGCCGCTTGTCGTATCTTCCTGACGCCCCTGCCGCTCAAATGGCTAAACCGGGGCAAGGCGTGGGGCACAACCTGGTCTGCGACGGCATGGCCGTTCGAGGATGCCAGCATCACCTTGTACTCAATGGAAACGCCTGGCCCTATGGTGCTGCTGGTGCACGGCTGGGGCGGCCACGCCGGGCAAATGCGCGCCTTGGCCGATGCGCTGGCCGCCGGTGGCATGCGTCCGGTCATCCTCGAGATGCCCGGTCATGGCCATAGCGCGGGCTGGCAAAGCAGCTTGCCGCAATTCGCCCGCGCCATCGATTACGTTACCGCCCGCCTGGGCCCCATGCAGGCGCTGCTGGCGCATTCGCTCGGCGCCAGCGCGAGCGCGCATGTGGCGGGCCGCTGCCTGCCGGTCGAGCGCCTGGTGCTGCTGGCGCCAGCGGCCTCGCCGTCCGGCTACACGCGCATGTTTGCCCACGTGTTCGGGTTGGCGGAGCGCACGCGCGCTGCCATGCAAGCGCGCATCGAGGCCCGCGAGGGTATGCTCATGGCGCAGTTCGAGCCTGCTGCCGCGGGACCGCGCGTTCGCGTTCCGACCTTGGTAGTGCATGACCGGAACGACACGATCAACGGCTTTGCCGATGGACAGGCTTACGCGCAGGCTGTGTCAGGCGCGCAGTTGCTGGCCACCGAGGGCTTGGGCCACCGCGCCATTCTCAAGGATGCGCAGGTGATCGCGAGGGTGGTCGCATTTTCCGGCGGCCGATAGCGGCCGGCCCGTTGGGATGTTTTGCCTTACTACTGCGCGGTGCCGCGCTTGCCTGAGAGCGTACGGGCTGCCTGTTTCAGCCATCCATACCCGCTCACGAGCACGATGCCCGCCAGTACGAGCGCCGCTCCCGCCAGGAAGCGCTGCTCGACTTTCTCGTTGAGCAGCCAGGCTCCCAGCACGATGCCAAAGAGCGGTGCCATGAAAGAAAAGACGCCCAGTCGCGACGCGAGGTAGCGGCGCAACAAGCTGAACCAGACCAGAAAACTCGCAAACGAAACGATCACCGATTGAAACACCAGGCCGCCCCAGGCCATCGGCGTCGGGTTGAACGACAACTGGCCCAGCACCGCGGCAGCGGCAAGCAGAAGCACAAAGGCGCAGACCAATTGATATAGCAAGGTGTGGGTCGCGGACGCATTGGACAGGCTGGAGCAGCGCACCACCACGGTCGTCGCGCCCCACGCCGCGCCGGCAGCAACGCACAGCATGTCGCCCAGCAGTTCGGGCGCAGCCTCGCTGGAACTGCCCCCCAGACCGCGCCCCAGGAATGTCACGGCGATCCCACAGAAGGCCAGCGCAATACCGGCCCATTGCAGCGGCTCAAGCTTCTCAGCCGGTAATTTCCAGTGCAGGCCGAGCGCGGCAAAGATCGGTCCAGTGTAGAGGAAGACGACGGCGTGCCCGGCGCTGGTGCGGCGCAGTCCTTCGCCCAGTAGCAGGAACTCCAGCGCAAAGAGAAAGCCGACCACCAGACCTGGCCGCCATGTGCCATCGGCCAGCGACACCTTTTCCCTTCGGGCCAGCATCAGGATGCCGACCAGTGCGGCCGCAATACCGGAGCGCAGCGCAATTTGCAGCAGGGGGGAAATGTCTGGCGCCGCCGCCTTTAGCGCAATCTGCTGCATGCCCCATACCAGGCACAGCATCAGCATGAGTCCGATTGCCTGCCCATCCGGGGATTTACGTTTGTCCAAGACCGTTTCCGTCATTTCGCAATCAGCTTGTCTGCCGCCCAAGCGGCGGCGGATAGGCCGACAATCAACACCACAGTCCAACCGCGCGACGATCTTGCGGAAGTGGGGTTTGCCTGTTTTGCCTGGCTATTCAACCAGGACGCGTGACAAGACCGGCAATATATTCTTTTGCTTCCCCGGCGCCAGGCGCCGATCGTTCGGGAACTGTATGCTTCGACGGCCGGGCACCGGGCACAGCGAAAGCTCTTGGTGGGAGGAACAGTCTTGGTCGGAAGCGATCTCTTGATGAGAATGAGCAGAACCGCGATGGCAGCAACAATGATGAGTATCTTTATGACCATGCCCTGCACTCTCCGAAATAATTGTCCGCGTCGCCAGCCCGATGCGAGCAGTCCTGCACCCAGCCGCCAGAGCAAACCACCGGAAAGATGGGAAGATTATGTTTCATTCTGCGTTGCGGCGCCAGTATTGTGACGCCAGCGCCCGCCAGTGGCCACTCACAAGGCGGCAATCGCAACGCGAATCTGTGCCACAAGATCGGGAATCAGTTCCAGCCGTCCGGCCTCCTCCTCGATCACCCGTTCGAACGCCGCCTTCTTCAAGGCGGGAAAATCGATGGCATCGCGTGCCTCCGCCGGCACCGCGCTGGCGAGAATGTCGAACAGCCGTTCGACGCCATGCAGCCGTCCCCACAGGTAGTCGTTCTCGCGCATCACCCGGCTGAAAAAGCCGCCAAAGCCAGCAAAGGTCCCGCCTAACAACGTCCTCCTTGCATCCGGTATTTTCAGGCTGGCCACGTCGTCCGGGCTGATACGGTCGACCAGTATCTCCTCGATCGGCCCAGCGTCAAGCGACAGGGCGCTCACGGCCGGCCGCAGGATGATGTCCCAGTAGAAGTAGCCCAGATAGCTGGCGAGAATGGCGCTGCGGCAGCGGGGCGTGAGATTGAGCACCAATGACGATGACAACACCGCATCCGCGTCGTCGTTCGCGCGGGCCAGATCGCATTCGATGCCAAGCCGCTTGACCAGGCTGGAAATCTCGGCATGATTGATGCCGACGAACTGGTCGATGCCGGTTCGGCCCAGGTCGCCCAGGAACAGCTTGCGACACATGGCGATCGCCTGCTCACTCAGGAAGCCGGTATCGTCATAGATCGACATTGCATCGATGAGCTTATGGATCTGGATCTTGATCAGGTCGAGATCCTCCGGCGCCTTCGAACACGGATCGATTGACGAGGTATCGGCATAGAGATCATTGATCTCATGAAGAACGAAATTGAGCCGCCGCTTTTTATAAACCAGCCCGAAGTCGATCACCATTCTCGCGAAGGCAGGAACATCCCTGTTGTCCTTGATGCTTTCAGGCATGCGGTAGGTGTCGGGCAGCAGGATGGCCTGGTTGCCGGCCCAGCGTTCGAGCGCCGCCTGGACCCGCGACGCCTCGGTCGAATTCCTGGGAAAATGGCAGGCGCCGCAGATCAGGTCGACGACGAAATCGAGCCCCTCCAGGACCAAGGAGCGAAAGTAGGAATCATAGACAACCGGCGTGGCGGCCAGCAGGTTGGTGGAGGTCAGGCGCCAGTGTCGCAAATCGTCGATGGTGAAACTGCCGCTGATCCGCCCCCCGGTGGCCCGCTCGACCAACTTCGCAACTTCGCCCCTGGCGTAATAAATCGTCTCTTTCAAGCGCCGCACCTGCTTGTTGTAGCGGCTGACCTCTACCAGTTCCCTATAGGTCGGGTCGGTGCGGGGCAGGTCCGACAGTGCCGCCCGCAAGGTCGCGAAAAAACCCGGCACGCTGCTGCCGGGCGCCGTTTTATCGGTCAGGGAATGGGGGTCGATATAAACCAGGTGACGCTCTACCTCGCGAAAGGCGCCATGGGCCCGGATCGCCTCGATGGTCGCCATGATCGGCTTGTTGTCGAGAATGCTGCCATCGACCAGCACCGCGTCCTCCGGGCTCTTGCGCTGGTCACGATATCCACTGAAATTGCGCGCAAGAAAGCGGGAGCGTGCGGGCCAAGGCCAGTGGCGCGATGCCAGAAGATCATCCATTTCGCGTATCTGGGCAGGTGGAAAAGCACCCGGATAGGATGCGGATGCGCGTGCGGCGAACGCCAGCGACGGCAGGCTGTCGGCGTCGAAATCGCTTTGAAGATGGCCGGCCTTGTCATGATCGAGACCGAAGCGGAGAATTTGGCGATGCTCGCGCTCATTGACCACGGGCGGATCGTGAATGAAAATGGACCGCTCCAGACCGCGGAAGTCGGTGACCGTGACCAGCAGGTCCAGTCTCGTGCCTGGAGGCATCAGGGATTCTGTCGGGGCATCCTGTTTCCCCATGGCCGCCAGGCCATCAAGGGCGAGGCTGGCGAGACGGGCCCCATCGAGCGGCGGCTTGAACCAGCGCGAGCGCAGGAACACCGAGACCCGTTCCCGCATTGCGGCGTCGATCGTGCCGATGAGCAGGCCTTCCCGCTTGAGTCGGGCCAGCAGGGGCCGCACGAAAGGCCGGAAAATCCATTTGCTCCAGGCGTGCGCCTTAGCCTGCGGCGCGAGCAGCTTGAGCATGTCGGCGTCGGACAGCCACATGTCGGTCAGCGGTGCAAGGCTGAGATCATGGGCCAGGGCCCGCGCGAGCGCGACGCCATTCATGCCGCCTGCGGACGCGCCGGAAATCACGTCCACGATAACCCGAAGCGCGAGATGCTGTCCGACTTGCTCGAGACACTGTAAATAGATGTCGCCCGTCGATCGCTCCGGTTCGTCGGGATAGCGGCTGCGAAATGACGCAGCGCCGCTCCCGGCGCCCTTCCTGTTACGGTGATACGTTTTCGACGCCCGGACCAGGTTCAGGATTTCCCGGTTGATGCCATGCTGGTAGATGGCGAGCGAGACCCCGCCGAAAAATACGATTGCCAGCCGCAGTTCTTTCTCTTTCATGTGCAAACTTGTCTCAGCTCCATTAGCGAGCAGAAAAACATTCTATCCCTTACGCAGGCGGACCGCCAATGTATTCCGGAACCAGCATGATGCCGACGCCGACGGCCAGTCAGGCAAGGCGGTAACCTAGCCAGCGGGAAGTAGCATTTGTGCAATGTTCTTGTTACACTGAGCGGCCATGCTCATAGCCCTTTCACTAACGCCCCAACCACGCGCATTTGCTGGCGTGGCGTTGACCATCGCGCTGCACCTGGCGTTGATCCTTGGCTGGCGTCTTGCCATGATCGTGCCCCCGAACAGCGAACGCAGCGACGCGATCGAATGGCTGACATTGCAGCCCTTGCGTCCGGCCAGGATGGTGCCCCATCCGGCTACCAGCGCGGCAGTTCCCCGGCCTGCCATGGCGAACAGTGCGCAGGGTGCGCCAACCGGGCTTGCGCCCTCGCCTGCCACAGTTGAGACGCCAGCCCCTGCCGCCGCCCCGGCCACGCGCAGCGCCGGCGAGATCTTGCAGCAGGCTAAACGCGACCTCGGGAAGATCGACAGGGATTTGCGAAGCGCTTACCCGGGCGCCCGGATTGAAGCGCCGGCCAGCACCCGCCAAAGCCGCCTTGAAAAGGGTTTTGCCGATGCTGCCGACGCCGCACCGAACAGATGGTTCGAAGCGCCGAAAATCACCGCAATTCAGGATCCCGGCGGGTACGGCCGCCGGCGTTACCGTGTCGTCACGGCTGGGGGCACTTACTGCGTTACCTACGAATCGAACCATGCACCCGATGGGCGCGACAGCATGAAAGACGGCATCAAGCCAAAAATCACCAGCTGCCCCGAGCATGAACAGGCTGCGACCAGCCAGGTGTGGACGGAGCCTCGAGAGCGCGTGCGCTCGAGCATTATCCAGGCCGATCACCGCTGACGCTTGTGCTCGACAATCGACACTTCCGATTGGGTCAGCATCAAGTCCACAACACGGCAATCTGCGCACATGCGCAACCGGTCCAGGTTTTCCCTGAAAACGCTATGCTCCGATAGTTTCGCGAGCATGTTGTCGATCATTTGCTGCGTGCCGAACGGTTTATGACAAGCGATGCAGTGAAACGGCTGCGCCTCGTTCAGAAGCACCTCTTTATTGCGGGTATCGGCAAAGGAAATACGCGGAACAAGCCGGATCGCATTCTCCGGGCAAGTTTGGGTGCACAGGCCGCACTGCACGCAGTTCTTTTCAATGAAGCGCAGTTGCGGCGTCGTCGGGCTGTCCAGCAATGCCGATGCGGGACAGGCGCCGACGCAGGCCATGCACATGCTGCAGGTGGGCACGTTCACTTCGACGGCGCCGAAGGGTGCGCCGGCCGGCAAGGCAATCTGTTCCTGCTGGACCGGTGCATGCCGGTACAAATGGTCCAGCACGAAATCGAGCGTGTTGCGCTTGTCGGCCGACAGGTGGAAGCTCGCAGTCTGTTGCGGCACGGCGCCGCGCGGGCAGCGCCACACCGCCTTGTCGAGTTGCTCGGGCGTGCTGGCCGTTACGAGCTGCACATGCTCGCCGGGGTATCCCAGGCCGGACAGTACCGTCTGCGCAATCGTCATTTGCCGCGCCACCGCTTCGGCGTATTGCGGTGCTTCCTCGCCCGTCATCAGGACCATGACGCCGCTGGCGCCATAACAGAAGGCAGCCAGCCACACATCGAGCCCGACCGACGCGCTGTGATGCAACTGCATCGGCAGGACCGATGGCGGCAATCCTTGAAGCTGCCCCTCGGATTGCCCCAAGGACGCCAGTGCCGAGATCAGGGCCGCCCCCCCTTGCGCGCTGTGAAAAAGAATCACGGGATGGCGCCCGCCTGCAGCACTGTACGCCTGCAACGCGACCCTGAGGCGCGCGCCCGTGTAACTGGCGCCAGGATAGGCGTACCCGAGCGCACCCGAGGGACACACGGTGGTGCAGGCACCGCAGCCGGCGCACAGGTGGGCATTGACCTTGATGCGATCGCCAGCGCTGTCGATGGCCTTGGCCGAGCATACCTCGATGCATGCCTTGCATCCGAGCTTGCGGTTGCGGCTGTGGGCACACAGCCGCTCCTTGTAACTGAAGTATCTCGGTTTCTCGAATTCGCCCACCATCTGCACCAGTTCATCGGCGGCGCTGGCCCGGTCCGATGGATCGCGCCCGGGTGCGACATAGCCATGCGGCGGCTGATGCGCATCGATCAGCGCTTGCTCGGACAGGTCGAGGATCAGGTCGAAACGCGCTTCCCGGGGCTGCTGCCCGGCTGAAGATTGATCGGGCTCGACCGCCTGCCAGCTCACATTGAAAGCGCCAAGCCAGCCCTTGACCGCGACGCCCGTGCCGATAAAAACCGGGTAGGCGTGCGGCATCGCTGGTGCGCCCTCGGCATCGGTCAGCAATACGCTCACGGCAAGCTGGCCGCTGAGCTGCCCGGCCCACGCAAGAGCGTCCCCTGCCTTGCCGATGATGAGCGTATTGCCGCTGGAGCGGTAACCCACGTTCGGTACCGGATCTGCCGCCGGCAGCGCTGCGACGGCCGCCAGTGCGGCCGCATGCGCCAGTGCATTGCGGCTTTCCTCGGCCGGGTCGGCGCCTTGCCGTTCATTCAGGCCGAGGGCCGACGCATCGTATTGCCGGTTCATGTGGCGCCTCGCGCAGCCTGGCGCATTTCATCCCGGTGCGCTTCGGGGTCGCCCTTGTCGGCGCCATCGGATTTCCCGTCCATTTGGCCGGCCACCGCCGCAGCCTGTTGCTCGGGTGCTCCGCCAGGGGCGAGCCGTTGCGCACGCTCGGTTTCGGCGTTTGCGGCACGCGTAAAGATATCGCGGGCGTGGTGCAAGGACGCCAGCATGGCTTCGGAAACAGGGTCCGCCAACGTGTAGTCGTCGATGTAGACGTCAAGGCCATCCATGAGACCGAAGTGCGGATCGGCAAACAGCTTTTTCATTGCCATTCGCTGCACCGCCTTGTCCACCCCTTGCGACACGAACACGGAAAAATCGGATTCGGCCGTGAGCTGCGCCACGTCTTCCAGGGTAGGAAGGTTTGGTGCCGCCTTCTCCATCGCCGCAGGCGCTTTCTCTGCCGGCGCATCCATGCGTGGTTCCCTCTTGAGCCGGGACCAGCGCTGCAAAAAGCGTTCGTCAGCCATCGTTGCGTTCCTTCATACAGGCTTCGGGCGCGGTGCCCGACTGTCATTGCTCATTCGTGACTGCTCATTCGTGACGCTTGCCGCCCCGCGCCCGCGGCTGGTAATGGTCGCGCAGGTAAGCGGCCAGCCACGCGTGGATCTCGGCCGGCATGGCCACGCCGTCGGCCGATTCGCCCGAATCGAACATGCGCGTCCCCTCGACATAGCTGACCGAGGCCTGCACCGGCATGGCGCGCCCGTCCTGCATGCGCCACATCACGAACACCTTCGATTCGGGCGCCATGCAGTTCTCGTAGTAGCCCTCGTTTTCGTCCGGATACAGTTGCAGCTCCAGACCCGACACCAGGTAGGACTCGCGCTCCTCGCTGCGGTTCAAGTACTGGAGCGGCGCCAGGCCGCCGCAGTCCGGCACCACCGCCACCGCCGCCCATGCTTCGCTGGCCCAGCGGTGCCGGGCCCTGCGCCGCTGCATCACGACGGCGATTCGCATGCTCGCCATGCGCATCAGTCTGGCCTGCGTGGCAAGGATTTGGACGGCGCCTGCTTTACATCGGCACTCGGCCGCGCTGTCCCGGATTTTTCGCTGCGCACCGGAGCCGCCTGGGCGGCAGCACCCATGCGCCCGCCCGGTTGTCCGGAAGGACCGGCTTGTGTCGTCGGCATCGATACAGCGCTCGCCGGGGCCGCGACCGGCACCGGCGGATACGTGCGCCAGCCCATGGCGGCAGCCTTGCTGCGCCAGCGCGCGGTGATCGCGTCCATCGTCGCAAGCAGGGCTTGCTTGTCCTTCTCTGCCTGCGCGGCTGCCTGGGTCTTCTTCAGGGCCGCCGCTTCTGCCTCTGCCGGGGTCGGATTGGGCAAGCCGGCGCCGGCGGACCCGGCAAGTGTCGCAGCCATCGCTGCCAGGCCGATATTGGCGAACAGTCGTCGCGTTTTCATGTCCGTTCCTGTTGACGATGAAGCTTACCGGTTCCTGGCAGGCGGCGCCTGGGTACCGGTGGGCGGCGCCGTGCCTGCCGGCGCGGAGGTGCCATGCGATGGGCCTTGCCCGGACTCCTGCACGGTGCCCGCCGTGGCG
>JBAQKU010000522.1:0-2400 GCA_049301315.1 Telluria sp. | reverse complement strand
GGCCAGCAAGGCGCGCGCCTCGCGCCGGTACACGGCCCCCAGCGGCCAGCGGCGCGCCTCGGCGTACTGGCGCCATTTTTCGGAATCGACGTCGACGAAGTCGATCACGCGGCGCACCCCGGTGACGCCCATCAGGTACTGCGCCATCGGGGTCGAAAACGCCAGCGCCGTGCGCACCGGATTGTGCCTGAGCAATGTGGCGACCCAGGCGGCGAGGGTGGCGTTGCGGTAGTAGGGCAGGCTAAGCGCCTCGCCGCTGGCGAAACCGCGCAGGCTGCGCACGCGCGCGGCCAGCGGCGCATGCTCGATGAAGCAGGTCTCGTAGCACAGCGCCTTGACCTTGGAGACGTACTTGCGGTCGGCCCGCTCGTCGATGAAGCAGCCCAGGTGCACGCGGTAGCGCTGGCTCAGGAAGCGCAGGATGTGGTACGAGCGCAGCTTGTCGCCCTTGTTGGGCGGGTAGGGAATGCGGTGCGCGAGAAAGAGCAGGTCTTGCATCGCTTTAGCCCAGGTTGCGCACGATGAACGGACCGATCAGGTTCGCCAGCGGCAGCGGCAGCGCGCGCCAGGCCTTGATCGAGAGCCGGTAGCGTGGATTGAGCGGATGGCGCTCGGGCACGGCGCGCGCGCGCAGCAGGCAGTATTCATAGGCGAGCGGCTGCGGCGTGAATCCCCAGTTCTTCTTGAAGTCGAAGGAGCCGGTGCCGCGCTTGCTGCGTCCGAAGTCGAACAGGGTGCAGCCACGTTCGACGGCGCGGCGCATCACTTCCCAGTACATGAAGTCATTGCCGGCCAGGGTGCGCGCGGCGGCGCCGCCGCCGCCATAGTAGGGCAGCACCTCGCCGCGAAAGTAAAAGCTGAGCACCGAGCAGACGGTGCTGCCGCCATGGCGCACCGACAGCACCTCGCAATCGGCGCCGAACACCTCGGCCAGGATCGCGAAATAGCGTTTCGAAAACACCGGCGTGCCGAGCCGGTGCACGCTGGCCGCGTAGGCGTGGAAGAAGCGCCCGGTGTCGGCGTCGATCTCGCTGGTCAGCCCGGCGGCGATGCCCTTGCGCACCATCGCGCGCTGCTTGCGCGGGATCTCGAGCAGGTTCTGTCCGGGCTCGGGCAAGAGCGCCTTGCGAAAGGTCGCATACAGATCGCTGCCCGGCCAGTCCGGGTGGCGCGCCTGCAGGTGGCGGTATTCGAGGTGGTCCACGCGCAGGCGCGCGGCCAGCTGCTGGGCCGCGCAATCGAGCGCGGCGAAGGCCTGCGGGTTTGCGCTGGCGATGCCGCCATAGACGCAGAACGGCAGCGCGCACAGCGTGTTGCCGAACAACAGGCTCTTGATCTGGGCCAGCGGCAGCACCGCCTGGATCTTCCCGTCCTGCTCGGCATACAGGAACCAGGTCTTGTGCCCGAACGCCTTGCCGATCACTTCCTGCCAGCCGGCGCGATGGAAGAACGTGGCCTCGGGGCAGGCCTGCACGAAGGCGTCCCAGCGCGCGGCGGTGGCGCCGTCGCGCGCGTCGAGGGTCAGTACGGCCGGCGCGGGCAGGGCGCTCATGGCTGCACCGGAAAGATGTTGTCGATACGGTCCCAGCGAAAGTCGCGGGTCAACGCCAGCAGGCGCGGCTCGGTCCGGTCGAGGTTGAGGTAGTGGCGAAACCTTGTCTTCATGGGAATATCGCGCTGGCGTGGTTGGCCGGGGTCCAGCTCCCAGGGATGAAAATAGAATATGCCCGCCTGCCGCTCCAGGTGGTTGATTCGTCGCAAGAACCAGCGGGACACGCCATAGGGATAGAGCCGGAAGTAGCCGCCCCCTCCGGCGGGAAGGTTGCGCCCGAACAAACGCACGGTGCTGACCGGCAGTTCCAGGATGCCCGAGCGGCTGACCGGATAGAACGCGAAGCGGGGCGAATCGGGCGCGCCGTAGTGGTCGTGCGCGATCGGATAGACGCTCGAGCTGTAGCGGTAGCCGCTGTGGAACAGGGTGTCGAAGGCCCATCTGCTGCCGGGCATGAGCGAAAAACTGGGCGCCCGGTAGCCGAGCACGGGCCGCCCGGCGATATCCTCGAGCAGGTGCTTGCTGCGAAGGATGTCGCGCCGGAACTGGATGCGGCTTTGGTCGCTGGCGCGCACGTGCGCGTAGCCGTGGCTGGCCACTTCGTGGCCGGCATCGGCGATCGCCCTGACCATGGCCGGGTAGCGGCGCGCGATCCAGCCCAGGGTGAAGAAGGTGGCGCGCACCTGGCGCTGGTCGAGCAGCGCGAGCACCACGTCGACGTTGCGCTCGACCCGGCATGGCAGCGCGGCCCAGCTCGAGCGCGCGATGTGGGGGGCGAAGGCCGACACCTGGAAGTAGTCTTCCACGTCGATCGTCATCGCGTTGGGCAGGGGCGCTCGCGTCATGGT
>JBAQKU010000521.1:0-2124 GCA_049301315.1 Telluria sp. | reverse complement strand
GAGCAATGTCGGGCAGTCGGCGGCCGGCATCATGACGGTCAGCCAGAACAACGGCTTCTCGTCGCTGATCCAGCAAAGCGTCAACGTGCAGTCCAACCTGTCGCTCGGAAGGTAACACGGTCGGCCGCCAGGCCCGGCATCGCTGCCTGGCGGCCACTGTGCACAAAAAAGGAGTCCCCCATGTACCTGATACGAAGTGCATGTACGACCATGCTTGCAGTCATGTGCGCGCTGCCGGCCGGCGCCGAGGAATGCGAACCGGACGAGCTTGACCAGCACGAGGTCGCGCTGGTGCTGCTCGCCGCGGCGGATGCGCCAGCGCCGGCGGCAACGGCCGAGGAAGCTCTCTCGCCTTTCGGCCAGCCGGCCGACAACGCCCTGCTCGAGCGCACCCGCGGCGGCAGCGACACGCTTGCCACCGACACCAGGCTGAGCGGGACCGTGGGCGGCAACACGGCAATCAATGTCAACACCGGCGCCAACGTGATCCAGGCCAGCTCCTTCGCCAACGCCTCGGGCATTCCGATCGTGATTCAAAATTCCGGAGCGAATGTGCTGATCCAGAACGCCACCGTCATCAACCTCCAGTTCAAATGAAGACGGCAACCACCCTGGGCCGCCTGGGCGGCGCCGCTTTCCTGCTGTGCACGTTGCAGCAGGCGAGCGCCATGGAACTGACGGCACTGCCCGGCGCGCGCTATTCGGTGCCGGTGACCAGCCTGAAGGAAATCCGCTTCAAGAGCACCTTGCGCCAGCAGTACGACTTCAGCTGCGGCTCGGCCGCGGTGGCCACCTTGCTCACCTTCCACTATGCCCATCCCGTCACCGAGCAATATGTATTCGAGCAAATGTTCGCGCGCGGCGACCAGCACAAGATCCGCAAGGAGGGCTTTTCCCTGCTCGACATCCAGCGTTTCCTGGCCGCGCAGGGCTTTCGGGCCGACGGCTTCGAACTGCCGCTGCAAAAACTGATCGACGCGCAACTGCCGGCCATCGTGCTCGTGTCAGACAAGGGCTATCAGCATTTCGTGGTGATCAAGGGCATGCGCGACGGACGCATCCTGCTGGGCGACTCGGCCAGCGGCACGCGCGCACTGACCCGCAGCGCATTCGACGCCATCTGGACCAACAAGCTGCTGTTCGTCATCCACCATTACCCGGGCGCCGTGCAGTTCAACAGCGTGGCCGACTGGCGCGCAGCGCCGGTCGCCCCGCTGTCGGCGGGCATCAACCGCAACGGCCTGGACGCGATCACCATGCCCAAGCACGGTCCGGGCGATTTCTGAAGGAGGACAAGATGCAACAACGCATCATCAAAGCCTGCCTGTGTTGCGCTGCGGCCGCATTCGCCGGCGCGGCCCAGGCCCTGGACGACCCGGCCGACTGGGTGCCGGTGAGCAGCGCGGTGCTTGACCAGACGCGCGGCGGCTTCACCCTGGGCGAAGGCTTGCAAGTGTCGCTCGGCATCGAGCGCCTGGTCTCCATCAATGGCGAGATAGTCAGCCGCACCAGCTTCGAACTTGCCGACATGAGCCACCTGAGCACCGAGCAAGCCGAACTAACGCGCGAAGCCCTGTCGTCCGTCAAGCTGATTCAAAACGGCGGTGACAATATCTACCAGGCGACGATGTCAGCGCAAACGCTGGGCGGCACAGTCATCCAGAACACCCTGAACGACCAGCTGATCCGTAGCCAGACCGTGATCAACTCGACCGTCAACAGCACGGCCTTGTTAAAGACGCTCAATTTTAATGGCAGCCTGAGCGATGCCCTGGCGCGTGCCGCCGGCAACCGCTGAGGATGGCGACATTCACAATCGGGTTTCGGAGGAAGCATGCGACAGTCTGTACGCTTGAGTTTGAGAAACGCGGGGCTGTCGGCCCTGCTGCTTGGCCCCATCGCCCACGGCCACGCCCAGCAGCCGCCTGACGCAGCGCACGCCCTGGCGGCGCAACTCAAGATCGTCAAGCAACAACTTGCCGAGCAGCGCGAGTTGCTCGATGCCCTCATGCGCCAGGTTGCCGCGCGGGAGACGCAACTGAACGGGCAGCCGGCGGCCGGCGGCGCATCGCTCGCACTGCAGCGCGGCACCGGCAACGGACAGGCGCAAGGGGCGAGCCAGGC
>JBAQKU010000520.1:0-2035 GCA_049301315.1 Telluria sp. | reverse complement strand
TGGAAGAGTTCGGCCCGGTTCGTAGCTGCCATCCGCCAAGCTTGCGCTTCGGGAAGCTGGCGGGCATTCATATCCGTACACCTAGCCGGAATCCTTCCTGGATCGCCTGCTCCAAGCCGCGCGGAATCACCGCATCGCCGACACCGTGCAGTTCATCGACCATCCATTCAAACTCGTGGAACAGCTCATGGATAGGCTTGCGCGGCGCCGCCAGCAGCACTGTATCTGCCGGCACGAAGGTCTCTTCGCCCTTGTCGTTGATCACGGTTACGCCCTCGGCGGTGATGCGGGTCGGCCGACTGCTCGTGAGGCAGCGAATGCCCAGCTCTTCCACCCAGGAAGCGTGGCGCCACTTGAAAGAGGGCTTGATGTCACCGGCGATGCGTTTTGCCTGTTCGACCACCGTGACATCGGCCCCGTTCTTGCGCAGAAACTCGCCCACCGTGAGGCCGATCTTGCCGCCGCCGATCACCACCACCCGCATGCCGGCTGCGATACGCCCGTGGGCGACGTCCAGGACGTCCATCATCAAATCATGCCCCTCAACCGCGCTGAATGCCTCCCGGTCCATGCGCGCGCCGGCCGCCACCACGCACACGTCGTACTGGTGCAGGACGCTGCGCATGAACTTGGCGTGAACTTCGGTGTTGAGACGAATTTCGATGCCCAGCTTTTTCGCAACGACTTCGTAATGGCGCACGATCGAGTGCAGGTCGTCCGGCCGCGCCAAGTCGTTGTTGGCGTAAGCATAAAGGTTGCCTCCTACCCGCTCGGCCTTGTCGAACACGGTGACCTCGTGCCCGCGTTTGGCCGCAGTGATAGCGCACTCCATGCCGGCCGGGCCGGCGCCGATCACCATGATTTTCTTTTTCACGGCGGCAGGCGTGACGTGGTACTCGGGCTCTACCTCGTGGCCCAGGGCCGGGTTCATGGTGCAGGTGTACGGCAGATCGCGGAACAGGCGCGACAGGCAGTTGAGTGAACCGACGCAGCGACGCGTCTCATCGAGCCGGTCTTCCGCTGCCTTGTGAATCAGCTCCGGGTCCGCCAGCAGCGGCCGGCACACTTCCCAGTAGTCGAACGTGCCGTCGCGGATGCAGTCGTTTGCCATGCGCGGATCGGGTAACCGGTTGCCGAAGGTAATCAGGGTGTCCGGAAACATTTTCTTGGCGCGCTCGGAGAGGTAGTTCCAGTGCCCTGGCGGGATATCGCGCCCGATCGACGATTCCGGGGCCTCCTGCCAGCCGACGGTGACACTGATCATGTCCACGCCGCACTCTACCGCCTGCTGCATCAACTCGAAACACTCATCTTCGGTGTTGCCGCCTAACTTGTCCATCAGCTCCGCACCGTTCAGGCGCACGATGAGCGGGTTGTCCGGAGCGGCCTGCTTGATGCCGTCGATCAGTTCACGCATGAAGCGGCCGCGGTTCCCGATGGAGCCTCCGTATTCATCGGTTCGCTGATTGGTAAACCGGGAGTTGAAGTTGGCCAGGAGATACCCCATGAAGCTGGTGATCTCCGTGCCATCGAAGCCAGCGCGGATGCACCGCTTGGCCGCATCGGCGTGTTGGCGCACGCAGTCGCGGATCTCCTCGCGTGTCATGATTTTCGGCGGACGGAAATGCGGCAGGGTCTGCGGCACGTCCGAAGGCTGGGCGCAATAGCCCAGATCAATGCCGCCGTAGCGCCCGGCGTGCAAGATCTGTTGAATCGCCATGGCGCCCCCTTCTTTGATGCAGCGGGCAATGGTCTCGAACTGCGGCAGAAATTTATCATCGTAGATCGCCACCTGCCGGAAATAGGCCTTGCCCTCGCCCAGCGGATCCGGGTAAGCGCCCTGATTGGTGATGATGCCGCAGCCAGTATTGGCGATCACCTGCACGCGCGCTAACTCGCGCTCGGTAATGAAGCCATCGCGCGTGTTGTAGTTCGACACGCAGCAGGCCCCGTATTTGATGCGGTTCTTGATCTTGAATCGGCCGAATTGCCCTGGCTGGAACAGATGCGGCAGTTTCGCTTCCCCTGCTTTCAT
>JBAQKU010000519.1:0-8088 GCA_049301315.1 Telluria sp. | reverse complement strand
GCCGATTCCGCCCACCGCGCCGGGGCTGCCGCCGCCGCCGCCGCAGGAGGCCAGCAGCATGCCGCAGGCCAGCGTTGCAAGCGCGCCAGCGGCGCGCCTGATGATGTTGTAATCGTTATTGATCATTATTTACCCTGTCAATGCGTCTTAGTATTGTTGATTGTTTCTGCGCCTGCCGTCTTCAGCGCGTCGAAAGGCGTTCGGCCACGATCTTGGGCGTGATAAACACCAGCAGTTCGGTCTTGTTGCTGGTTTTTGCCGTCTTCTTGAACAGATGCCCGAACAGCGGGATCTTGCCCAGCAGCGGCACCTGGGTCGTGTCATTCAAGTCTTCCTGCTGATAGATCCCGCCCAGCACCACGGTGCCGCCGTTTTCGACCATCACCTTCGTTTTCACGTGCTGCGTGTTGATGGCCGGGCCGAAGGTGGTGTTTTCACCCTTGGAGTCCTTGTTCACCTCCACTTCCAGCACCACGTTGCCGTCCGGCGTGATCTGCGGCGTCACTTCCAGACGCAGGTTGGCCTTCTTGAACGTGACCGAGTTCGCGCCGCTGCTGGTGGCGGTCAGGTAAGGAATTTCGATACCCTGCTCGATCACGGCGACCATCTTGTCTTCGGTGACCACGCGCGGACTCGAAATGATCTTGCCCTTGCCGTCGGCCTCGAGCGCCGACAGTTCCAGGTTCAGGAAGCGGTTGGCGGCCGACGAGAACAGGCTGAAGGCCAGCGTGGCCGGATTGAGGCCGGGTGCCACCGGCAGATTCAGGAACTGGGTGTTGGTGAATGCATCGCCGCGGTCCGGGGTCTGGCCGGTGATCTGGCCCACGCCGGTCAGGTTGCCGCCGATCGCGACCCGGTTGTCGCCCCTGAGCTGGTAGCCGGAATCGCCGCCGCGCAGGGTGCGCAGGTCGGCAAAGCCGAGCTTGGCGCCAAGGTTGCGGCTGAAGCTGTCGTTGGCCTCGACCAGGCGGGCCTCGATCAGCACCTGGCGCGAGGCCACGTCCGTTTTCAGGATCAGCTTGCGGATATCCTCGATCTTGGCGGCCGTGTCGGTGACGAACAACTGGTTGGTGCGGGCGTCGATGATGGCGCTGCCGCGCTTGGACAGCACGCGGTTCTTGCTGTCGCCGGCGCCGGAGCCGCCCGCGCTGTCCATCCCGAACACGGTGCGAAACGCCTCGGCCTTCTGGTAATTGAGCTGGAAGATTTCCGAGCGCAGCGGTTCGAGTTCGGAAATCTGGGCGCGCTGTTCGAGCTCGAGCTTTTCCTTGGTCAGCAGTTCATCCTTGGGCGCGATCCACAGCACCGTGCCGTTCTTGCGCATGTCGAGGCCCTTGGCCTGCAGCACCACGTCGAGCGCCTGATCCCACGGCACTTCCTTCAGGCGCAAGGTCAGGTTGCCGCTGACCGAATCGCTGGTGATGATGTTCAGGCCCGAGATGTCGGCGATCGCCTGCAGCGCCGCGCGCACCTCCACGTTCTGGAAGTTAAACGAGAGCTTCTCGCCGCGGTAGCCCTGGGTTCCCTGGGTCAGGCGGTTCGGGTCCTCCTTGATCGGCTTGACGTCGATCACCAACTGGCTGTCGCTCTGGTAGACGCTTTGCTCCCACAAACCCTTGGCCTCGATCGTCATGCGCACGTTGTCGCCCTGCGGCACGGTCGTGATCAGGGCCACCGGCGTGCCGAAATCGGTCACGTCGAGGCGCCGCCGCAGCGTCTCGGGCAGGCCGGTCTTGAGAAAATCGACCAGCACCTTGTCGCCGGTCTGGCGCACATCGACCGCCACCTGGCTGTTGGGCAGGTCGACCACGATGCGCCCTTCCCCGTTCGCGCCGCGCTTGAAATCCATGTCGCGCAGCAGCTGGCGCGGCGCGTTGGCAGGAGCCGCTTCGGCCGCCACCACCGGCAGCCCGGCCGCATTGACCGCCTGCGCCACGCCGCCCGAGCCATCGACCGTCACGATGATCGACTTGCCGTCGATCGCGGTGGCGTAATTGAGCGCGCGCTTGAGGTTGAGCACCAGGCGGGTGCGCTCGCCGGCCTGCACCACGTTGATGGTGCGCAGGTCGCCCACGTTGAACTCCTGGGTGTTCTTGCCGGTGGCATTGGCGGTGGCGCCGAGATCGAGTGCGATGCGCGACGGATTGGTGATCGAAAAGCCGATCGGCAGCTTGGCCGGCGCGTTTCTGAGCGCGATGTTGACGATCACGTTCGAGCCTTGCTGGTTGGCCGTGATCGATTCGATCGCGTTGTCCTGCGCCAGCGCGGAAGCGCCGCTCAACGCCAGGGCCAGTAATGCGCCCAGGCGTGCCACGACGGACCATGGCCCGCCAGCGCCCTTGTTGTTCAGTGCGATCATTTGTTGGTCTCCTTACTATCCTGCAACTCCAGCGTCGCCATGCGCTCGACCCACTCGCCGCCGGCATCCTGTACGACTTCCTTGATACTGATGGCGCTCTCGCTCACGCTCGTGACCACGCCGAAATTCTGTCCCAGGCGCTGGCCCTGGCGGACCCGGTGCACCGCGCGGTCGACCTGCAGCAGCGCGTAGTTGACGCCGGCCTTTTGCATCACGCCGACCATGTGGATGGTATCGAGCGGATAGCTCTCGAGCAGTTCGCGGCGCCGCTCGGTGTCGGGCCTGAGCGGATTGTTCGACTTGGCCGCGGCCCGCGCCAGTTCGACCAGCAGCTTGTTGGGGCTGTACGGATCGATGGCATCCTTGGCGCTGTAGGCGAAGGGAACGAAGGTCTTTGGCTCGGAAAGGGGTTCGACCCTGACCCGGGTTTCCTGCTTGACCTGGGCCATCCACTGCTTGACTTCCTCGACGTCGCTGTCGCCGCATCCGCCCAGCAGCAGCAAGGCCGCGCAGGCGAGCGCGCTTCGCATGCTGTTCATCATTTGCCCCCCGCCTGGCCGGGGCCGGCCTTCTTGTTCTTGTCGGCGCGCGCCTTGCGCTGCGCGCTCGCTTCCTCCAGATCGAGGTAGCGGAAGGTCTTGGCGACCGCTTCCAGCGCCAGCGTGCCGTCCTTGACGCTGGTGAGCGCCATGTTGTTGAGGGTGACGATGCGCGGCAGGTTGGCCATGTCGCCGGCAAACGCGCCCACGTCGTGGTAGCTGCCGGTGACCTTGATCGAGATCGGCAGCTCGGCGTAATAGTCGCGCACCACCACCTGGCCCGGCCTGAACAGGTCGAACTGCAAGCCGCGCCCGACCCCGGCCTGGGTGATGTCCGACAGCAGCGCGGCCATCTCGGCCTTGCTCGGAAGCTGCTTCTGGAGCCGTTCCACATACTGATCGACCAGCAGCTTTTGCGCCTGCAGCGCTTCCAGGTTGATGGCCTGGGCCATCTTGTTGCGGTATTCCTCGCGCAGCTTCAGCTCCTCCTGCGCGCCCAGCTGCTGGTCCTCGAACTGGGTGCTCCAGTAGGCAAAGTAGCCCAGGACGATCACGGCCGCCATCACGCCGGCGCCGCACAGCACGCGCGGTGCGAGCGGCCACTGGCCGGGGTGGCGTCCGGAGAGCCCCTCGAATTGCGCGGCCAGCGACTGGCTCAGTGCTTTCAGGTCAATATTCATGTCGTGTCCGATCCTCGCCTACCTGGCGCCAGCGGCCGGGTTCAGCGCCGCCGCGGCGGCGCCCGGTTTCTGCCCGGCCTTGGCGGCGGCATCCTTGTCGCGCGGGCGCTTGATGCCGACCGTGAGCGTGAATTCCACCACTTTCTTGCCGGTCTTGCTCTGGGCCAGCGTCGCCGAGTGCACTTCGGTCAGGTCGGGACGCTCGAGCCACGGCGAATTGCCCGTCAGGTTGCGCAGCAGTTCGGCCACCCGCTCCTGCGACTGCGCGTAGCCGCTCATGGTGACGCGCTGGCCATCCTGCTTGAAGGCCTTCAGGTACACCCCTTCCGGGGTCTGCTTGACCAGTTCGTCGAGCAGGTAGACCGGCTGGTTGCGGTCGCCCTGCAAGTCCTCGACCGCCTGCTGGCGCGCCTTGAGCGCTTCGATTTCCAGCTTCAGGGTGGCGATCGCGACGATCTTCTTGTCGAGTTCCGCGTTGGCGCTCTTGAGCGCGAGATTGCGTTCGTTCTGGATCGAGAGGCGGCTCGCGTTGTAGCCGCCCACGGCCAGCACCACGGCCACCCCGAGAATGGCGCCCAGCGCCAGCAGCGCAAAAAAGGCCGCGATTTTCTGTTTGCGCTTTTCCTCGCGGTGCGGCAGCAGGTTAATTCTGATCATCAGCCGAACCTCCGCAGCGCCAGGCCGCAAGCGACAAGATAGGCGGGCGCCTCATTGCGCAGTTGCTGTTCGCGCACCCCCGGCGCCAACTGCATGCCCTTGAAAGGCGACACCACCGCGCTCGAGATCTTGGTGCGGCTCGCGATAATGTCGAGCAGGCCGGGGATCAGGGCGCAACCGCCGGCCAGGAACAACTGGTCGACCCGGGTGTACGGCGTGGAGGTGTAAAAAAACTGGATCGCGCGCGTCACTTCCAGCGCCGCGCTCTCGAGGAAGGGAGTCAGCAGTTCGAACTGGTAGCCCTCGGGCAGGTCGCCCAGCTTTTTCTTGGCGTCGGCCTCTTCGAACGACAGGCCGTAGGCGCGCACGATGTCCTGGGTCAGCTGGTTGCCGCCGAACGGCTGCTCGCGCTCGTAGATGGTTTCGCCGTCGAGCATCACGGAAATATGGGTGACCTGGGCGCCGATCTGGAACAGCGCCACGATCTGCTCCTTGCCGGCCTGCGGCATCTGCGCGCTCACGCGCTAGAGCGCGGCGCGCGCCGCATACGATTCGATATCCATGACCACCGCCTTCAGCCCGGCCGCTTCGGCAATGGCGACCCGGTCCTCGACTTTTTCCTTGCGCGAGGCGGCCAGCATGACTTCGATGTCGTCGGGCGAATTGGCGGCCATGCCGAGCACGTCGAAGTCGAGGCTGACCTCGTCGAGCGCGAACGGAATGTACTGGCTGGCCTCGGATTCGACCTGCACTTCGAGCTGGTCTTCCGACAGCCCGGCAGGCAGGATGATCTTCTTGGTGATGACAGAGGCCGGCGGCATCCCGAGCGCGACCAGCTTGATGCGGCTGCCGCTCTTCTTCCAGACCCGCCTTACCGCCTCGGCCACCTGCTCGATGTTCTCGATGTTGCCGTCGACCACGGCGCCACGCGGGAACGGCTCGGACGCATAGCGCTCCAGGCGCAACTCATTCTTGCCGACCACGGCCAGCTCGACCAGCCGCACGCCGGACGTGCTGATGTCGAGCCCCAGCAACGGAGGGCTGGCCTGGCCGAACAAGGAACCTAGATTGACCATCACGAGCGCACTCCCTCACCTACCTACAGCATTGATTACGCTGCAAAAGTTGCACTGCAGAACGAATAATGACACGCCCGTCGAGCGGGGAATTGGTTATAAAACCGCCATTTAGACTGGATACATCAGACACTACATTAAATCGTAGCAATAAGAATGAGCCCCTGTAAAGGTATTTCTGCATTGGAATTTTACATAGGTGGGCGGATACGCCACACTATAGTGAACGGCGCGACATCATAGTTGCCTGCGAGTTCATCCGCCCCAGAGGGAACGCTGGAGCGCCGTGCGCGAAGCGGTGCTTTATAATGAGCCGCACTAACTATGTGAAAGATTCGACCCGCATGACACCTTCCAAACCGGACCCGACCTCACAGCCATCCCGGCGCACTCCCAAGCGCCTGTTATTAATGGTGCTCGGGGCCCTGAGCGCGAGCGCACTGGTGGCGCTGCTGATCGTGGTGTTTGCGCTGGCGATGGCCTACCCCAACCTGCCCGCGCTCGACACCCTGACCGACTACCGGCCGAAAATGCCGCTGCGCATATTTTCCGCCGACGGCGTGCTGATCGGGGAATTCGGCGAGGAACGCCGCACCCTGACCCACATCAAGGACATTCCCGAGGTGATGAAGAAGGCCGTGCTGGCGATCGAGGACGAGCATTTTTACGAGCACAACGGGGTCAATTACCTGGGCATCCTGCGCGCCGCGCTGCACAACGCGACCGGCGGCGCCAAGCAGGGCGCCTCGACCATCACGCAGCAGGTGGCGCGCAATTTCTTCCTCTCGAGCGAACAGACCTACAAGCGCAAGGCCTATGAAGTGCTGCTGGCCTGGAAGATCGAGCAGAACCTGACCAAGGACCAGATCCTCGAGGTCTACATGAACCAGATCTACCTGGGCCAGCGCGCCTTCGGGTTCTCCTCGGCGGCCCAGATCTATTTCGGCAAGAAACTGCGCGACATCACGGTGGCCGAAGCGGCGATGCTGGCCGGCCTGCCGAAGGCGCCGTCGGCCTACAACCCGGTGGTCAACCCGAAACGGGCACGCACGCGCCAGCAGTACATTTTGCAGCGCATGCACGGCCTGGGCTACATCACCGAGGCCCAGTACGAACTGGCCAAGGCCGAGCGCCTCAAGATCAAGACCGACAGCAGCGAATTTGGCGTGCACGCCGAGTACGTGGCCGAGATGGCGCGCCAGATGGTCTATGAGCAGTTCAAGGAAGAAACCTACACGCGCGGCCTGAACGTCTTTACCACCATCACCAAGGCCGACCAGGACGCGGCCTACCTGGCGCTGCGCCGGGGCGTGATGGACTACGAGAAGCGCCACCCGTATCGCGGCCCGGAAGCCTATATCGACATTCCGCCGGCCAAGGAAGAAGCCGACGAAGCGATCGAGGCCGAGCTGGCCGAGCATCCCGACAGCGACGACATCGTGGCCGCGATGGTGCTCACGGCCACGCCGCAACTGATCAGCGCGGTCACCGCCTCGGGCGAGGAGATCAAGATTTCCGGGCCCGGGCTGGCGTTCGCGCAGGCCTGGCTGTCGAGCAAGGCGGCGCCCAACCGGCGCGTCAAGCGCGGCGCGGTGATCCGCGTGACGCAGGACGGCGGCAAGGACTGGACCATCACCCAGATGCCCGAGATCGAGTCGGCCTTCGTGGCGGCCGACACCGGCGACGGCGCGATCCGGGCGCTGGTGGGCGGCTTCGACTACAACCGCAGCAAGTTCAACCACGTGACGCAAGCCTGGCGCCAGCCCGGCTCCTCGTTCAAACCCTTCATCTATTCGGCCTCGCTCGAGCGCGGGCTGTCGCCGGCCACCATCATCAACGACGCGCCGATCTCGTTCGACGCCGGCCAGACCGGCGGCCAGGCCTGGGAGCCGAAGAACTACGACAACAAGTACGAAGGGCCGATGAGCATGCGGCGCGGCCTGACCAAGTCCAAGAACATGATCTCGATCCGCATCCTGCACAAGATCGGCGCCAAGTACGGACAGGAATACGCCACCCGCTTCGGCTTCGACGCCGCCAGGAACCCGCCCTACCTGACGCTGGCGCTGGGCGCGGGCGCGACCACCCCGCTGCAGATGGCCGGCGCGTACGCAGTGTTTGCAAACGGCGGCTACCGCATCAGCCCCTACCTGATCTCGAAGGTGACGGACAGCGAAGGACGGGTACTGTCGCAGGCTACGCCGGACCAGGCCGGGGTCGAGGGCAACCGCGTGATCGACGAACGCAATGCCTTCCTGATCGACAGCATGCTCAAGGACGTGGTGCGCTTCGGCACCGCGACCAAGGCGCTGGTGCTCAAGCGCTCCGACCTGTCGGGCAAGACCGGCACCACCAACGATTCGATCGACGCCTGGTTCGCCGGCTACCAGGCCAAGCTGGTCGGGATCGCCTGGATCGGCTACGACCAGCCCAAGAACCTGGGCAACCGCGAGACCGGCGGCGGGCTGGCGCTGCCGATCTGGATCGGCTACATGCAAAAGGCGCTCAAGAACGTGCCGGTCGAAGAGCGCGCGGTGCCAAGTGGCCTGATCCGTGTGGGCGACGAATATTATTACGCCGAGCGTCCGCCCGGCACCGGCGTCGAGAGCCTCGACACCGGCGCGCGCGGCACCCCGGCCGAAGAAAAGGTCAAGGACGCCGTCAAGAACGAGCTGTTCTGAGTCCCCGCTTTCGCGGGGATGACGGCCCGCTTTCGCGGGGATGACGGCCCGCTTTCGCGGGGATGACGGCCCGCCTTAAAAGAATCGGGGACAGAC
>JBAQKU010000518.1:0-2750 GCA_049301315.1 Telluria sp. | reverse complement strand
GCGCTGGTGCAGGCGCTGCACCCGGAACGCCGTGCTGTGCGCCATCAGGCGCGCCGTGAGCGAGCCGCCCGAGCCCAGCCATTGGCGCATCGCGGCGGGCGCGTTGACGCCATTGACATGCCGGTGCCAGCGGGCCTGGCGCAGCGAAGGGCTGCTCACCTGGCCTCGTCCCGCGCGCAGAAGGCCAGCACCTCGTCCACATAGTCGGCAAACCCGGAGATGGCATGGTCGCCGCCGTCGATCACGTGCTGGCGCGCGCCGGCGTAGTAAGCGACCATGTCGCGGTAGTCGAGCACTTCGTCGCCACTTGCCGCGATCAGGAAATAGCGTTCCGGCCGGGTGATGCGCGGCACCGCCAGCGCGGCCAGCTCGCCGATGTACTCGCGCTTGAACTCGAACGGCGCGTCGGAATGGTAGGCGGTGCCGACCCCGACGTGCTTGTCGAGATCGGCGAGCGCGGTGACGGCCGGATTGAGCAGCACGGCGCGGCAGCCGAGGCGTTCGGCCAGCCAGGTCGCGTAGTAGCCGCCCAGCGAGGAGCCGACGATGCACAGCTGGTCCGCGCTGTAGCGCTCGACCAGCGTGAGCGCCAGCGCCATCGCGGCCTTGGGCGAGGCCGGCAGCTGCGGGCAGATCAATTCCTCCGAACGGCCAAGCTCGCTCATGCGCTGGCCCATCACGCGCGCCTTGAACGAGCGCGGCGAGGAGCGAAAACCGTGCAGGTACAGGATCATCGGGCCAGCGCCTCGAGCAGTTTCTGGTGCACGCCGCCGAAGCCGCCGTTGCTCATGACCAGGATATGGTCGCCGGGCTTGGCCGCGCCCACGATCGCCTGCACCAGGAAATCGATCTGGTCGAAGCTGTGCGCGATGCGGCCCAGCGGAGCGAGCGCGTCGGCCAGGCTCCAGCCCAGCGCCTGCTGGCTGCCGAAACCGAACACCAGGTCGGCATCCTTCAGGCTGCCCGGCAGGGCGTCTTTCATGGCGCCCAGCTTCATGGTGTTCGAGCGCGGCTCGAGCACGGCCAGGATGCGCCCGCTGGCGGCGGCGCCGCTGCCGATCTTCTGGCGCAGCCCGCCGACGGTGGTGGCGATCGCGGTCGGGTGGTGCGCGAAATCGTCATACACCGTGATGTTGTCGACCACGCCGCGCACTTCCATGCGCCGCTTGACGCTCTCGAAGCGCGCGAGCGACTCGGCCGCCTGCGCCACCGGCACCCCGACGTTGCGCGCCGCCGCGATCGCGGCCAGCGCGTTGGCGCGGTTATGGCGCCCGGTCAGGCCCCAGCTCACGCTGCCGGCCACCGCGCCGTTGAAGATCACGTCGAACGCGCCGCCCGGATGCTCCTGCAAGGTCCAGTTGACGCCGGCGCTGGCGCCGAAGGTCTCCAGTTCGCTCCAGCAGCCGCGTTTCATCACGCGCCCGAGCGAGGCCTCGTCGCCGTTGACGACCAGGCGCCCCACCCCCGGCACGGTGCGCACCAGGTGGTGGAACTGGGTCTCGATGGCGCCGATGTCGGGGAAGATGTCGGCGTGGTCGTATTCGAGGTTGTTGAGCACGGCGGTCTTGGCGTGGTAATGCACGAACTTGCTGCGCTTGTCGAAGAAGGCGGTGTCGTACTCGTCGGCCTCGATCACGAAGAAATCGGACTCTGCCGAACCGGACAGGCGCGCGGAAATGCCGAAATTCATCGGCACGCCGCCGATCAGGAAGCCGGGCGAGTAGCCGGCGTCTTCCAGGATCCAGGCCAGCATCGCCGAGGTGGTGGTCTTGCCGTGGGTTCCTGCCACGGCCAGCACCCACTTGTTGCGCAGGATGTGTTCGCCGATCCATTGCGGGCCCGACATATAGGGCAGGCTGCGGTTGAGGATTTCCTCGACCAGCGGGTTGCCGCGCGAGACCACGTTGCCGACCACGTACAGGTCGGGATTGAGCCGGACCTGTTCCGGCCCGAAACCTTCGATCAGCTCGATGCCCTGGGCTTCGAGCTGGGTGCTCATCGGCGGATACACGTTGGCGTCGCAGCCGGTGACCTTGTGGCCTGCCTCTTTGGCGAGCACCGCGAGGCCGCCCATGAAGGTGCCGCAGATACCGAGAATATGAATATGCATGATGGGGGGAGCGCAGCCGGGATGCTGCCTGGCCTGCTTATAAAATGGCGAATACGCGATTTTAACCGACCCGATGCCATTTTCCGTTCCAGAGTATCATCTCGTTGACCATGCCTACCCCGATTGACGATATCCAACAGCTGCGCGCGCAAGTTGCGGCCGCCGCCGCGCGCATGATTGCCCAGGACGGCGCCGACTACGCCAGCGCCAAGCGCAAGGCGGCGCGCCAGGTGCTCGGCGACGAGCAGGTCGCCTCGGGCGTCTTGCCCGACAACGAGCAGGTCGAGGACGAGGTGCGTAAATACCAGGCCCTGTTCCTGGGCGAAAGCCAGCCTGCGCGCCTGCATGCGCTGCGCACCATTGCGCTGCAGGTGATGGAGGCGCTGGCCCAGTTCTCGCCCTACCTTACCGGGCCGGTGCTGAGCGGCACCGCGGGCGAGCACGACGAGATTCACCTGCAGCTGTTCGCCGACAGCGCCAAGGAAGTCGAAATTTTCCTGCTGAGCCACGACGTCGCCATCGACATTTCCGAGACGCCGCATTTCAAGGGGCGCCGCCACGAGCCGGTCGAGACCGTGAGCTTCCTGTGGCACAACGAAGGGGTGCATGCCGAGTTGTATGAATTGAACGACCTGCGCGG
>JBAQKU010000517.1:0-1672 GCA_049301315.1 Telluria sp. | reverse complement strand
GCGCCGGCCACGCCCGGCGCGGGCGCGCCAGCCGCGCTTTCGCGCATCGGCGCCATCTTCGGCAGCGCGCCGCGTTTGACCGGCTTGTGTTCTTCCTCGGGCGGACGCGCCACCCGCTGCGGCAGGTCGATCAGCACCAGCAACTGGCGGTGGCGGTCGATGCCGGCCAGCGGCTGGCACAGCACGCGCCCGAACGCGCCGCTCGCGCTGCTCTCGACCCGCACCACCTTGGCTACCGCCAGCCCGGCCGGATAGACCCCGTCCAGGCCGGACGTGATCAACACGTCGCCTACCTGGATGTCGGCATTGGGCGCGGTGAAGCGCAGATCGAGCAGACCGGACTGGCCGCTGCCGTAGGCGACGCTGCGCAGGCCGCTACGCAGCACCTGCACCGGGATCGCCTGCTCCTTGTCGGTCAGCAGCGTCACTTCCGAGGTGAATGGGAATACGCGCGTGACCTGGCCGACCACGCCGGCATCGTCGATCACGGGCAGGCCGAGCGCGACGCCCTGCCGGCTACCGCGGTCGAGCACAATCTTGCGGGTCGAGGGGTCGCGCGCGTCGTACAGAATCTCGCTCATGATGGATTTGACCGGCACGTGCTGGCTGGCGCCCATCAGGCGCCGCAGATAGGCGTTCTCGGCCATCTGGAGTTTGGCTTGCTGCATCAGCTGAGCCGCCGCGACCTGCTGGCTCTGGAGGTCGCGCACCTGCTTTTGCAGCGCCGACAGCGAGGAGAAATAGCTGCCCATGCCGGCGAACACATCGCGCGGCGCCAGCGCCGCCATTTGCAGGGGATAAAGGACGGTCGCGGCCACCTGGCGCACCGTCGCCAACGAGTGCAGGCGCGAATCGAGCACCAGCAACACGATGGAAATGAATGCGAAAACCGTCACCTTGACGCGCGCGGGAGCACCTTGCTTGAACAGTGGCGGAGGACTGTATTCCATGACTTCCAATAATCACAAACGCAATGCATCAGGACCGCCACACGCGCACGGCGCAGCTCCTGGCGCGCCTTCACGCAACACGCTCCGGCTCTTATTCGTACGAGAAGATCGATCCGAGCTTGTCCATCCGTTCGAGCGCCATGCCGGAGCCGCGCACCACGCAGGTGAGCGGGTCTTCGGCGACCAGCACCGGCAGGCCGGTCTCCTCCATCAGCAGACGGTCGAGGTCGCGCAGCAGCGCGCCGCCGCCGGTCAGCATCATGCCCTTTTCGGCAATGTCGGCGCCCAGCTCGGGCGGGGTCTGCTCGAGCGCGTTCTTGACGGCCGAGACGATATTATTGAGCGGGTCGGTCAGCGCTTCAAGGATTTCATTGGACGAAATCGTAAACGAGCGCGGGATGCCTTCGGACAGGTTGCGGCCCTTCACTTCCATCTCCTTGACTTCGGAGCCGGGGAAAGCCGAACCGATGGCTTTCTTGATCGCTTCCGCGGTCTGCTCGCCGATCAGCATGCCGTAGTTGCGGCGGATGTAGTTGACGATCGCTTCGTCGAACTTGTCGCCGCCCACGCGCACCGAACCCTTGTAGACCATGCCGCCGAGCGAGATGATGCCGACCTCGGTGGTGCCGCCGCCGATGTCGACCACCATCGAACCGGTCGCTTCCGACACCGGCAGGCCGGCGCCGATGGCCGCGGCCATCGGTTCTTCGATCAGGTACACC
>JBAQKU010000516.1:0-2130 GCA_049301315.1 Telluria sp. | reverse complement strand
GGTGGGCGCGGCCAGCGCAATGCGCTGCTGCCTGGCGTCCGGGGCCAGCGCGAACAGCAAGGCGAGCAAGCGGGCTACCGTGTAGGTCTTGCCGGTGCCGGGGCCGCCGGTGATGATCGCAAGCGAGCCGCGCACGGCGACCGCGCATGCCAGCTTCTGCCAGTCGGGCGATTCGGCGCGGCGCCCGGATGCGAACAGGATCTCGATCCATTCGCGCACCTTCGCCACGTCGACCTCGCGCATAGTGCCGGCGCGCGCGCCGATGCTGTGCGCAACCAGCGTTTCGTCGCGCCAGTAACGGCGCAGGTAAAGGCGTTCGCCGTCGAGCACCAGCGGCTGGTCGAAATCGAGCTCGCCGACCTGCCACACCTGGTCGGACGCCGCCAATTGCGCGCTCCACGCCCGCCTGTTTCTCGGTAGCGCGCCGGCCGCTGCGGCCAGAGCCTCCCATTGTTCCGGGCTCCATCCCAGCAGTGCGCCGGGGTCGCCGGCCAGCTCGTCCAGCATCAGGCAGCTGTGGCCGCGCCCTTCCAGCTCGGACAGCACCACGCAGGCGAGCATGAGCGCCGGCGAAACCGTTCCCAGCGACGCGATGAAGCGCGCGAAGGTTCCGCTCAGGCGGCGCAGTTCGCCGCCGTCGGTCAGCTTCCCGACCTCCTGCCACAAGGCGCGCATGTCGAGGTCAGTGCTCATGGTCCGCTTCCGGCTTGGCTGCGTTGTTCAAGAGTTCATCGAGGCCGTCCAGCAGTTCAAGGTCGGGCTCGAGCAGGTAGCAGCCGCGCGTGTGCACGTTTGCGATCCCGCGCAGGAACAGGAAAATCGCGCCACCGAGCTGACGCGCCGGCTCATAGTGCTCGCCAAGGCGGCTCTGGAGCAGCCGGTGCAGCGCCAGCATGTAGATCGCACCCTGGATATCGTAACGGTGCGTCGCCATGCCGGCCGCCATGGCCGCCTGGCTGTATGCGGCGTCGCCCGCACCCAGCGAGTTCGATTTGTAATCGAGCACCCAGTAGCGCCCTTCATGCTCGAAAACGAGGTCGGCAAAGCCTTTGAGCATGCCGTGCAGCTGGCGTGCCGGCAGTGCCGGACGGGCCGTCTCGCCCAGCAGCCTGGCGCTGCACAGCCGGTCGAGCGCGGTCGAATTCAAATGCTCGCTCGGGAACCAGAACTCCATCTCGGGCAGCACCGCTTCAATCTCGGACAGCGCAGCGTCCAGATGCGGCAGGCGCGTCAGCGCGACGGCGCGCAACCATGCCACCGCATCGTCCTGCCGGTTGCCCCAGCCGGCGCGCTCGCAGCGTTGCCCGAGGCGCGTATCGAAGGCCGGGTCGCGCACCACCGCAAAACCCTCCTGCCCCATCCATTCGAGCTGTTCGTGCAGGAAGTTGCCGGGCACCGCGCCGCGCGGGAAACGGTGCCACGGCGCGTCTTCCGCACGCAGCAGCGGCTGGCCATCGTCTTCCTCGAACAGCGTTTCTTCCTGCGCGCGCATGGGCGTCATCACCAGACTGGTCTGGCGCGCCAGCGAAGTGAACGAGCCGACCGACCAGTTGCGCTCGAAGCTGCCCGAAAAGCTGGCCGCATCGATCAGCGGCGCCCGCGTTTCGGTGCGCGAGAGCATGGTGATGCCCTGCGCCGCCTCCAGCGCCTGCAGGTCGATCGCGTCCGACTGGCCACGCAGCAGTTCCCAGCGCGCCATCATGTCGGCCGCCGCCAGCGTCGCGCCGCCGGTCAGCAGATATCCGAGCGCCGATTCGTGCAGCCTGTTCTCGCCGCCCTTTGCCGCAGCTACCGCCGCCACCCCAAGCCACAGGAAATGGCGCGCGCGCGTGAGCGCCACGTACAGCAGGCGCAGGTCTTCCTCGATGCGGGCCCGCTCCACGGCGGCCAGCGACTGGTCCGAGCAGGCCAGGTCGATGCAGGCTACGCCGTCGCCGGCGATGTACTCGAAGAAGCTGCGGTTGCGCCGGTCGGTCTTGCGCGCCGTGACCGCGAACGGCAGGTACACCAGCGGATATTCGAGGCCCTTGGATTTGTGCACCGTGACGACCTTGACCAGTTCGGCGTCGCTCTCGAGGCGCAGCACACGCTCGTCGCCGCCCTCGCCTGCGCCGTCAAGCTGTTCGGCCA
>JBAQKU010000515.1:0-3674 GCA_049301315.1 Telluria sp. | reverse complement strand
GTGCCGGAGCGCGATGGCGAGCACGTCGCGCAGGTGCGCGCTGGCCGTGCCCTGCGCGTGCGCGGGAAGCTCCGCGCGCTCGCGCAGCGCTTCGATATTGTCGGTCATGCCTGCTCCTGGATGCTTTGCAGCCAGAAGTATGACAGCTTGCGCCCGGAGCCGCCCGGGACGGCAACGGTGAATCGCGTTTTTCCGCAACGGTGTATGCTTCCAGGCAATAACAACGACAGGGGGAACCATGAAACCAATTACAGTCTTCAATGCCGTGCTGGTGCTGGGCATGCTGCTCGCGCTGCCCGCCTGCAGCAAGCGCGACGAGGCGGCGCCCGGTCCGGCCGAACAGGCCGGCCGTGCGATCGACAGTGCAGTCGACAATGCCGGCGACAAGGTGGCGCGCGAGCTGAACGTGAGCAAGGAAGCGGCCGAAAAGGCGGCGCGCGAGGTGGCCGACGCGGCCCGCCGGAGCGGCGAGCAGATCAACCAGGCGACCGAAGAGGCGAGCGAGGGCTTGAGCGATGCGACCAGGCAGGTGGGCAAGAAGGTCGAGCGCGCGGGCGAAAAAATCCAGGACGCGGCGCGTCCGAAGCCGGGCGGCTGAACGGCGCGACCGCTACACGCTGCTCAACTTGGCCGAAGCGGCGCCGCTGCCCGGCTCGCCCCATCCGCCCGGCACGATCGCCAGGTCGACAAATCCGGCGCGCCATGCGCGCTCGAGATCGTGCTCGATATCTTCCATCGAGGTTTCGTGAAAATTGGCGAAGCCGCGTACGCCGTAGGCGCGGTTGCGGCCATGCGCCTTGGCCAGGTACAGCGCCATGTCGATCAGGTTGACCGCGCGTTCCCACGTCAAGGGCTGTCCGGCCGGCGCCAGCGGGAACGGTGCGAAGCCGATCGATACGTCTACCGAAATCTTGCTGTCCTGGTGCTCGATGGCATGGGACGATATTCCGGTCAGCAGGCGGCGCGCGATTTCTTCCAGGCCGCTGCGCGGGATGGCGGGCAGGAAGGCCAGGAATTCCTCGCCGCCCCAGCGCACGATCATGTCGGTCTCGCGCAGGATCACCTGCAGGTTTTCCGCGATCATCTTGAGCACCGCGTCGCCGGCCGCGTGGCCGTGGGTGTCGTTGACATGCTTGAAGTGGTCGACGTCGAGCAGGAACAGGGCGCCGACCATTTCCTCGCCGGAGGTGCCCGAGCCGCGCTTTTCGCCCTGCATGTGGTTGCGCATGAATTCCTGGAAGTGGCGCCGGTTATACAGGCCGGTGAGCGGGTCGCGTGAGCTTTGCTGTTTCAGCTCGAGATTTTTCACTTCGAGCTGCGCATTCGCGTGCCGCACCTTGCGGTACAGCAGGCCGACGACCGAGGACGCGAGTGCGAATACCAGCGCAAGCAGCCACCAGACGCGCTGCTGCAGGCGGCGGTTGTCAAGCTCGGTCGACTTGACCAGGTTCTCGCCGCGCAGCAGCTCGATCTGGCGCTGCGCCTTTTCCGCCTCATATTTTGCCTGCAGTTCCCACACGGCCTTCTGGCGCCGCTTCTCGAACAGTTCTTTCGACAGCCTGCGCTCGCGATGGTAGGCGACGACGGCGCCGGCCATGTCGCCGACGCGCTCCAACGCAGCGCCGTATTCGAGCATGAGCGCCTGCAGCTGCGGCTTGTCGCCCGACTGTTCATAGTAGGCCAGGCCTGCTTCGAAGCTGCGTTTGCCTTCCGCGATACTGCCCATGCCGAGGTAAGCCTCGCCGAGGTTCACCCGCGCGGTGGCCTCGGTAGCGTGGTTGTTGGTGCGCTGCGCGGCCGCGATCGCCTGGTTCGCATAGCTGAGCGCCTTGGCATAGTCGTGCTGTTTCAGGTAGCTGTCGGACAGGTTGACCAGCGTGGTGGCGATCATCGAATGGGCCCCGATCTGGCGTTCGAGCGCGAGCGCGGCAAGCAGGGCCTTCAGGCCGCGCTGCGGCTGGTTGGTCTCGATGGCCAGTCCGTATTCGGTGTTCTTCAGGCTGGCCATGCGGCCCGGGGACTTGGTTTTCGCGGCGACGCTGGAGGCCTCCTCGAGCGCCTCGAAGCCGCGCGCGTACTCCTTCATCTGGCCATACAGGTTCGCCAGCGCGTTCAGCGCGCTGACCAGGGGGATCGGCTCGGCGTGCCGGCGCGCCAGCGCCACCGCCGCTTGCAGCTTGGCCAGCGCCGCCGGAAAATCGCCTTCTTCGGCAAACGACTGGCCGGACGAGACGGTCGCCTGTACCCGCAGCGCCATGTCGCCGGTGGTGTTGGCAAGGCGTTCCGCGGACCATGCCAGCTGGTGCGACTGCGCGAGCTGGTTCATGCTGAACAAGACATACGCCTTGGTCAGCAGTGCCTTGGCCATGACGGCGTCGTCGTGCCGGGCGCGGGCGAACGCCAGCAGTTCTTCCGCCACGACCATCGCTTCGTCCTTCTGCCCGACATACAGGCGCACCAGGCTTAGTTGGGACAGGAATTCGGCCTTGGTCGGCGCGGCCGCGGCGCGCCCTTGCGCTTCGAGCTGGAGCAGCATGGGCAGGGCATTCTCGGGAATGAAGCGGCCGACTTCGCGGATCTGCGCGATGCGCGCGTCAAGGCTTTCCTGCTGCGCGAACGCGAGACAGGAGACCAGGGACAGCGCCGCCAGCAGTGCCTGGAGCTGGCGGCGCGGCGATATGTCGGTGCAAGCTGCCAACATCATGGGCCTTGAGCATGTAATACCAATGTTCCATCGCGCGATTTTGCTGCCAATTATATTCTTGTTGCAAGATGGAAATTCTCATTTTTTGCCGAGTTCGGTTTAAACTGCGGTTTTTGATGACAAATGTTGTCAAAATGCGTCTTGTAATTGCATTTAGAATACTAAATGGCGGACCGGCACGGCGTCAGGCGGCCAGTTGCTGCAGCAGGTAGAGGCGCTGATACAGCCCGCCCTCGATCTGCATGAGGCGCTCGTGCGAACCCTGCTCCGCGATGCGGCCGTGGTTGAGCACAATGATGCGGTCGGCGTCGCGGATGGTCGACAAGCGGTGCGCGATCGCGACGATCGTGACGCGTCCGCGCAGTTCATCCAGGGCCGTCTGCACGATCTGTTCGGTCTGGCTGTCGATGTGCGACGTTGCCTCGTCCAGCAGCAGGATGCGCGGGCGGCCGGCCAGCGCGCGCGCGATCGCGATCAGCTGTTTCTGTCCGGTCGCAAGGCGCGAGCCGCCTTCGCCGAGCGAGGTGTCGTAGCCATGCTCGAGCGCGACGATGAAGTCGTGCGCGTGCGCGGCGCGCGCGGCCGCTTCAATCTCGGCTTGCGGCAAAGCACGTCCCATGTCGATATTTTCGCGCGCCGACGCCGCCAGCAGGAACGGGTCCTGCGGCACCAGTCCCACTTCGGCGCGGAACTGCTCGTTGTCGATGCCGGCCAGCGCCTGGCCGCCGATCTCGATCGCGCCGTGCTGCGCCGTGTAATAGCGCAGCATCAGCGACAGCAGCGTCGACTTGCCGCTGCCGGTATGGCCCACGATGCCGAAGTACGCACCCTGCGGGATGTCCAGGCTAAGCTGGTGCAGCACGTCCTGGCCGGGCACATAGGCAAACGTCAGGTCGCGGATGCTAACGGCCGGCACATCGTGTCCCACGCGCGCCGGGTCCGGGGCGGCCTTGCCCGGGGCGTGCTCGGG
>JBAQKU010000514.1:0-2297 GCA_049301315.1 Telluria sp. | reverse complement strand
AGCATGTTGGGGCCGACGGGTACCAGGACCACAACGACGGCACGCAGCTTGCGCAACTGCGCATGGAAGAGCACGACGCCTGGGGACAGTATTTCGAAGCGGCCGGCAACGACCGCTGCGCCCAGGCCGGGCGCAGCTTCAAGCTGAGCGGCCACTTCAGCGCGGAGCCGGTCAGAGCGCCGCGGGGCGAACCGGCGCGCGCCAGCATCAGCAAGCGCGACTACCTGATCATCGCTGTCACTCACACGGCCAGCAATAACTACCAGGCCGGGCGCGGCGCGCCTTCACAGTACAGCAACACATTCAGTTGCATACGCCAGAGCATCCCATGGCGGCCGGGCAGGAACTACAACAGCGAGCCTTGCGTTATTTCCGGCGTGCAGACCGCAATTGTGGTCGGCCCGCCGGAGTCGGAGATCCACACCGACAAATACGGGCGCGTCAAGGTGCAATTTCACTGGGACAGGCAGGGCAAGTTCGACGATGCAAGTTCCCCCTGGATTCGCGTGATGACCGGTTGGGCCGGCAGCAATTTTGGACAGATCAGCTTACCGCGTGTGGGCCAGGAAGTGGTGCTGCAATTCGTCGACGGCAATATCGACCACCCGATCATCATCGGCAGCGTGTACAACCGCGACAACATGCCGCCGTGGGATTTACCGGGCAACAAAACGCAGAGCGGCATCCTGACGCGCTCGACCAAGGAAGGCCGCAGCGCCCACGCCAATGCGCTGCGCTTCGAAGACTGGAAGGACCATGAGCAACTGTGGCTGCAAGCCGAGACGGACCAGTTGACCGAAGTCGAGCATGACGAGGACAAGTGGGTCGGCAACGACCGCCGCAAGACGATCGACCGCGACGAGACCACCACCGTCAAGCGCGACCGCACCGAGACCGTCGGCCATGACGAAAAGATCACGGTGCATAACGACCGCACCGAACGGGTTGATCACAACGAAAACATCGACATCGGCGGCAACCGGACCGAGCATGTCGGTGGGGATGACAAGGTCAACATCGACGGCAACAGGACCGAGCGGGTCATGCTGGCGAAGGAAGAAACGGTCGGCCTGGCCAAGGCGCTGACAATCGGCGCCGCATACCAAACCTCGGTCGGCGGGCTCATGAACACGACCGTCGCCCTGACACAAGCCGAGGAAGTGGGTCTGTCGAAGACCGTCATCGTCGGCCAGCACAGCTTGCTGCGCGCCGGCACCGAACACAAGATCGTCGTGGGCAGTTCGGTACTGACGATCAGTGAAAACCGCATTGAACTGTTGGCCGATGAAATACTGATTCAAGGGCGCAAGAAGGTCGAAGTACACGGCGACGACATCGACCACAATCCGGGCTGATCATGGCAGCCCCTGCCCAGGCCACGACGGATGAAACGCCAGCGAGCAAAGACGCCGGCGGCGCCCCCGCCTTTGACGTGCCCGGCCTGCTGTTCGATAACCGCACTCCGTTCGCCGCAACGCAGTTCGACATCGTGGACCAGCATGATGCTCCCTTTCACGTCATCGTTGGAAAGATCGGCTACACGATCGGGCCGTGCAATGCGGAAGGGTGGGCGACCTTGGCACTTCTCGATCCTCCAGTGGCGTTGAACACGGCAGATCGACATGATGGCGATGACCCGGCCGCGAGCGTGTTGGAGGAAAGCGACTTTGCGCCCTTCAAACCCCGCTGCGACGTGATCGTGAACGCACTGGCTCACGCTCCAAAGAAAACCCCTGCAAAGACGTTTTCGGTACGCCTGACAGTGATGCCGGGTGCTGATGCGACGTCAAAGCGCCCCGCCATCATCGACAAGGCGCTCGCCGTCTGTGGCCCGCGCTGGTTCGTCAAGGAGCCGCCCGTGGCCGGGCTATTGCGGTGGCCCCTGAAAATCGCAACGCTCGGATTGGTGCGGCCCGACCCATGGTACCTGTCGGCACCGCAACCAATAGCCCACCTCCCCGTGCGCTATGAATATGCCTTCGGCGGCGAGTGCCGCATCGATAGCAGCGAGCGCGCGGCCAAACGCGTACCGGCGAAAGAGCGAATTGCGGCGCAGCCTGGGCCCGGTGCACTGGAACCGTACGCAGTGGCCCATGAAGCCTGCGATACCAATCCGCTCGGTCGCGGCTTTGCGCGAGGCTGGTTTCTTAAGGCCACCAAAAGCACACGCTTGCCCGCGCCTCAGATCAGTACCGAGGCAAGGCGCTGCAACGCGCGCGACTTTCAAAATAGCGTAGACGGAAAAAACCCGGAGCCGCCAGCCGGCTTCGGCGTCGTGGGCCGTGCATGGCTGCCCC
>JBAQKU010000513.1:0-39100 GCA_049301315.1 Telluria sp. | reverse complement strand
ATAGGCATAGGAATAGAACACCGGATAGGGCAATTGCGCGCCGCCCGGCCAGAACCCGCAGCTGCTTACCTCATGCGAATAGGCCTCGCGCGCGACCCAGTCGGGGCAATGCGGAACGCCGCCCGGATGCTCGGGCGCGGTGCGTCCGGAAAAGCGCGTCACGGCAAGATCGAAGCTGCCCCAGAAAAAATGCACGGGGCTGCATTTCCCGATGAAACCGGCGCGAAACTGCTTGAGTACCCGGTCCGCCTGCAGCAGCGCGCGCCAGAACCGGTGCGCGGCCTGGGCATCGTACGAGGCATGCTGCCGGTCCTGTTGAAAGGGAATGGCCTCGGCCACTTCATTGGGCGAGGCGTGTATCGTCACATGCAAATCGAGCGCGGCCAGGTGCGCGAACAGCTCCTGGTAAAAATCAGCCACGCTGCGCGGGCGCAATTGCATGGTCCTCGATGCGCCATCGCTCGTGCTGATCAACAGCAGGTGACCGATGAAATCGAAATCGATCTGGAACACGCGCGCGCCATGCGGTATGGGAGAGCTGGTCAGGCCGCGCGCGGTGAGGTACAGCGTGACGTGCCAGGAATGGTTGACCCACGGCGTGCCGGCCGCGCGGATCTTGCCCACGATCTGCGTCCACATGTGCAATGTTGCGCAGGTATCCTTCCAGTCTTCGTAGCGCAGTTCGGGCCATTGCTGGGCCTCGCCGCCATGCGGCATATTGTCGCCATGCATTGCTGCCTCCTGCCCGGTATCAATCGATGTTCGACCATCGGGAATGCGGCAAGTGCCATCGGTTTTTACGGCGTACGCATTACCCGGCCAGGGAATGGGAAATTGCAATAATTCCCTTGATGCCAGTGCCAAAGCGGGCAATCGCGGCGCGCTCGCGGGCAAGGTCGCCGTAGCCAAGGTAACGCACATCAAGTTCCGACACCCGAGAAAATGCCGGACGCGCGAACTGGGCGCGCACGTCGTTTTCCCTTGCGTCCGGCGCGACCAGGAAAAACGCCGCATCGCCGTGGTCGGGCACCCCGAGCGCCAGATCGAGCATGCGCACGATGCCGGAGTAAATGCTGGTGCTGTGCTCGACCTCAAATGCGGCGGCAATTTTTTCGGAATTCCGGTCGACCCACAGCACATCGATCAAGGAAATCATGTCCGCCGCGCCGCTGTGGCGGATCGTTTCTGGAAGTGCAGTCATACAGCCGTCGGCCAGCCGTCCACTCTCGTATGGTCTATTCTTGTCGTTATTGGCGATCCAGACCGCGTAGCCAAGCGACATGCCGAGATCGCGCAGCCAGCCCTGCACCTGCGTGTGTGTCTGGTCGTTTTCGAGCGCCGTGGTGCGCGCCTTCAGCGCCGCGGCGCTCTCCTCGCGCACGCGCTGCAAATCCTGTTCCCATTGTCCGCTCGCCGCCGGCGCCGCGCCGACCTGATACCTGCCACTGCCGATGTCGAACAGCAGCGCACCCACGGCGCCCAAGTCGTTGGACAATACATGACGGTACCGTGAATTCAAGGCCAGGACGCCGTCGCGCATCGCGAGGTAGTCATTCCAGCGCCCGAGCTTGACGTTCGCTCCGCACAGGGCGTTGTATCCTTTCACGATGGCCGTATTGGTGGGCGGGATAATTGTCGGATGCAGGAAGTAGAGCAGGTTCGCGCACGCCGGGCCGAGGCCCTTGATCTGCATGGCGTCGATCTGACGCACCGCACTGACTAGCTGCGCTTGCGTATCGGAGCACAAGCAGGTATCGAGAAAGCGGCCAAACCCCAACTGGTTTTCCCGGCTCTCGTAAATATCAGGAATGCGCAGTTTCGGCTTCCACAAGAATGCATGGTCGGCGCCCTTGAAGATCTGTCGTTGTTCCGCAATCGAATGCACTGCCGTCTCAAGGGAAGATCCACGATACGCGTTGCCAAACGTGTTTGCCTTGATATCGCTGACAACGACTTCCAGCCCGCGCCGGATCGAGCGGAAGTTCTTGATGCGTTCCCCCCAGAGAAACCAGCTTTGATAGGAACCGGACGGATCGCTCTTCCATCGCTCAATAACAGGAGCGTGTTCCGTCACGTGCGGTGTTAGCGTCATTGTTCCGTCATCCCTAGGAAGACCTGCAGGACTTGTGACTATGGCGCGAAAAAACCGCTCCTTCCATATGAAGAAGGCTGTTTATTCGAATTGATTGACCCAAGTCACGCCAGCAGTGCCGCTCTCGCCATCTGCCCCATGCCGACCGAAAAAAAACCCGGACACTTGCGCGGCCGGGTCGTTCATGCAGCTGCGAGCACTGCTTACTTCATGTACGGGCTCTTGTTATTGGCAATCTCGGTGGCCCACTTCTTCCACCATGCGCCAGGATTCTTGCCGTAGCTGTCGTACTTGCCCTTGACCGTGATTCCCGGAATCGGATGCACGAAATCCTTGCGCAGGATCTCGTCCGCATCGCCGTAACGCGCGGCCAGCGCGCGCACTTCCGGGTCGGACAGCGAGCTCAGGTTGCCGTGTTCGATCAGGGTCTGCCACTGTCCGGTGCCGCGGATGCGTACCTGGTAGGTCGGCAATACGGTGTGCTGGTGCATCGCGTGGCCGATAGGCACGTTGTGCTGCTTGCCGAACTCGATAGACTTCGGCGACGGCTTGCCGGCCTTCTCGGGACCATGCTCGGCCTCGGCCCCGACCGCCCAGTGGATCACGCCGGCCACGTTGCGTTCGGACAGATTACCGCCGCGCAGCAATTCGCGTGGCGGAACCTGCGACAGCATTTCCGCAGGATGCTTGAAGTACTTCGGATTGGTCGCGGTACCGGCTTCGTAAATCCACCAGAAGCCGGGCTTGTCGAAAAACGGCCAGGTCAGGTCGTTGGTGCCGGGATAATCGAGCAGCATGCGAAAGCCTTCGCCATACCATCCGCCGCCCACGACCTTGGTCACCTTGCCTTTGTTGAGGTGCATCTCGAGGCGCGGATGAACCGCGCGATGGCTGTTGGTCGAGGCTATGACGCCGCTTGCCTCGACCAGTGTCGGCGCCAGGAAGCCCTTTTCCTTGTCGTAGGCCGGATACTTGATCAGCGAGTACGGCCAGCGCCCGGTCGCCTGCGACGGGAACATGTAAAGGTGTCCTTGCTGGTATGCGCCCTTGGCCCAGGCCTGCGCCACCTCCTCGCTCAGGTCGGCGGCCAGCGCCGTGCCTTCCGGATCGGTCACTTCCAGGCGGTCGGCGAAACCGATCGATTCCATGGTTTTCGTTTCGACCAGGCGCCATACGTCGCCCGGGAAGTCAGGCACCTTGCTGGAGATATCGAAGTGATTGTTGTAGGTATAGCTGCCATAGAACTTGTCGGCATGCGCACCGAGAATGCGGCGTGTCTTGTTGCGCGCGCCCAGGCCCATGTACACCTTGGAAATGGCAGGATTGGCAGCCAGGTAGTCCTGGATGCGTTGCCCGACCAGCTTCGCATACCCGTTGGCGATCGCCTCCAGGCGTGGCGAATAATCGGCCTTCGGCCAGGTTGCCTTGTACAGCTCAGGGTCTTTATCCTTGAGCCATTCGCGTCCCTTTTCCGGGTCGGCGACCTGCCCTGTCAGCTCGAAGAAGAAATTCAGTTCCTGCTGGCCGTCGCCGATCTGCATGACCGATTCGGCCTTGGCGATGGCCGCCATGTCGGCTTTCTTGACGCCGGCCAGGTCATGTTCGAATTTGATATGCGCGTTAACCTTGCGCTCTTTAAAAGCGCGGATGACCGCCTGCTGGACGACCGGATCGGCATCCCACGGCACCACGATCAGGACGTCGTCGCCGGGATTGGCCAGGCCCAGGGGCACGCGGCCTGCCGTCTGCGTCACCGCAGCGCGCGCGGCAGGCATGACATCCTCGACCGTCTTGAATTTCTTCAGGTACGAGGGAAAGCGCGCCTCCGGATACTTCGATTGCGGTCCCGGCCCGATCAGGCCGTATTGCTTGCGCAAATCGGCCATTTTTTCAGGCGACCATGTTGCGAAAATCGCGCTGCGGTCTTCCGCTTTTTTCGCCGCGGCCGGTTTGGCGGAATCGGCCGCATGCGCGCCGCCCGCGCCGGCCAGCATGATCAGGGCCATGATCAAGGCCGGCCTGTATGGATGGGTAACTCTGCATGGATTTTTCAACGTCGCTCCTTTTTATATCAGATGGCACTGGCGGCCATTGCAGTGGGAGGAATCGGCCAGCCCGACTCCCTGGGTGTTGCCTTATCTGCCGGCCGCTACCAGGCGCCCGTCGCGCATGTCGTGGGTGCGCGAAAAAGCCTGCGCCACCTTGGGATCGTGGGTGGCCACGATCACGGTCTTGCCTTCATTCGATAATGAAACGAGCAAATCGGTGATCACCCCGATATTGGCGCTGTCCAGGTTGCCGGTCGGCTCGTCCGCCAGGATCAGGGGCGGATCGTTGACCAGGGCCAGGCAGATTGCCACCCGCTGCTGTTCGCCGCCGGAAAGCTCTTCCGGCCGCTTGTGCCCCTTCGCACCCAGGTGCACCATGTCGAGCAGCTTGTGCGCGCGCGCATGGCGTTCTTCCTCTCCCATGCCGGCAATGAGCATCGGCATTTCCAGGTTTTTCAAGGCGCTCAGCGTGGGGATCAGGTTGAAGAACTGGAACACATAGCCCACCTTCAGCAAGCGATAGCGTTCCAGTTCGCGTTCCTTCAGCCTGGCGATATCGACGTCGCCAACCATGATCGAACCGGAACTGCAACGGTCGATGCCGCCGATCAGGTTCAGCAAGCTGGTCTTGCCGCAACCGGACGGTCCCATCAGGGCGACCGATTCGCCCGGCTCGAATGCGAGCGAAATGTTATCGAGCGCGGTCACTTCGGCTGCCAGCGTGCGGTATTTCTTGGACAGCCCGCGCACCTCGACCGGCAGGCCGGCCACATGACTTGTTTCTGCAATCGCCATCTTCAATTCGATCTCCCTCGTTAATGATCAGACAGGCTCTCGCGTGCCGTGCGCTGGAATATCCAGCGGCTAAACAGCAGCACGACGAGCAGCACAATCAGTAATAGCAGGCCGCCGACGGCGGCGGTTTGCCACGACGCGGCCAGATGCGTGTTCAGGTAAATCATGATGGTCTTTATCTCGCGCAGCTTCCAGACCAGGTTCGTGATGCCATAACCGACCAGCAATGAAATCAGGCCGCCGAAGATGAGCCCGATCACCGCCGGCGCGCTCAGGCCGGCCGCAAGGATTTGCAGGATTTCGCGCGGGCCGCAGCCGCGGATGCGCAGCAGGCCCAGGGTACGACGGTCTTCCGCGTAGTTGGCGAAGGCCATCGCAAGAATGCCGATCACGGCCATCAGGATGCCGCCGAACAAATAGATCTGGACGTTCTGGCGCGCCAGGAAGATGTACATGTCGCTGCCAAGGCGCGCCACCTCGTCGTCGACTTCGCGCACCTGCAAGGGATTGCCTCCCACCGCGTTCAATACCGCCTGCTTCAGGGCCGCCGCCCCGACCCCGGGCTGGGGCACCACCGACAACACCAGGCGCTGCATCAGGACGTCAAGGCTCGCCAGTGTCGGATCGTTGGCGCCGGCCACGATATAGGCACGGTTGTTGAACAGGTGATTGAGGTAATCGACGCGGGCGCCCACGAAACTCTCGCGGTCCTTGACGCTCGCCAGCGGAATGCCGGCCATGAAGTGCAGCGTTCCGCCAACCGGCGCGTTCAGCATGGCCCCCTTGGTGTCGTGCCCCACCGGCATGGGGGCGCCCATCGGGCGCTGCCAGAACTTGGCCATCGCGCTCGACAGCAGCAGTTCGCCGTTGCCGAGCTTGCCGATCAGGGGCGCGAACGAGGCCGAGGCGCCCAGCGCCTGCTCGTGATAGAAATTGTCCAGGTAGGAGGCTGGCTCATCGATCAGGTAGACAGGAATGCTGTTGAAACCCTGGCCCGGCATGTACAGGCCGTCGACCAGTCCTTCCATCATGAAGTGCGCCGATTTGACTTCCTTCAAGCCTTGCAGCTGTTGCACCAGCCGCTGCGCCTGCACGCGCAGCAATGCGTAGCGTTCGCGCAGGCCGTCCTTGGCCAGCGCGGCGGCCGGAACCAGGTCGGGGGTGTTGATGGTGATTTGCAGCGGGCTGCCCAGTTGCACCAGTGCGGCGCGTTCGATCTTGTTGTCGAAGACGGCCGTCATGATGGTCGGATACAGGCTCAGGCTCGCCATCAGGGCCACGATCAGCAGCAGGCCGGCGACCCGGTGCGGGCGCGTGCTCATATGGTCGAGCGAAATGCTGCGCATGCGCCCGGCGAACAGGCCGGTCAGCGGCTTGAGGATGGCAGTGAGCCAGCTGCGCCGGCTCACCAGCAGCGCCGTCACGCCGTACACGAAGAACGGGAAGGCGACGAAATCGAGGGAGCGCTCGAGCGTATGGACCCAGGGCGGCGAGCCGGCCGTCGCGAACGACCAGCCGAACACCCAGCCGAGCACCTTCACGCTGCCCAGCAGCAAGGTCAGGGCCTGGGCCCAGCCGAAGCGCACCGCCGACTGCTCGGCCTCGGACGAGGCCACGCGGCCGGACGCTTCGAGCGGCGAAATGTTGGCGGCGTACTTGACCAGGCGCCGGCTCACCAGCAGGGACAAGAGCACCCCGATGAGCAGCGCGGCGATCAGCGCGGCCGGGCTTTGGATCTTGAGCACCGTGTCCCACGGCAGCCAGCTCCCCGCGTAGAACAGGATCGGCAGCACCGTGCCCAGTACCGCGCCCGCCAGGCCACCGGCTAGTCCGCCCGCACCGATCGCCAGCTGCATCGACCTGCCCAGCAGCTTGCCGGGCACCCCGCGCAGGCGCATCAGGCCGAACTTGCGGCGCTCGTTGAGCAGCAGCAGCGAGGACAGGTTGGCCAGCAAGACCCAGGCCATCCACAACAACGGAAAGCCCGCCAGCAGGCTGACCAGGGCAATCGCCTGCGCCGTCTTGCTCATGCGTTCGAGCAGCACGCCCGAGGTGTTGTCGATGCCGACCCGGAAGGTGACGTCCTGCGCCGCCAGGCGCGCCCTGTGGCCCAGGTCGGCGATGCGCTGGTGGCTCGCTTCCACGTCCCAGCCCGAGATCAGGGCGCTGCGGTCGACCCGCGCCAAATGGATGATGTCCGGAAAATAATCGCCCGAGGAGGCGTGGATCGGGTCGCCCCTGCCGGTGGTGGCCGGGTCGTGGTCGTCGTGATGATGTTCCAGCCCGCGCGAGACCGCATCGAAGGCGGCCAGGCGTTTGGCATCGTAGGCGGTCACCAGGATCACGCCCAGTTCGGGCACCATGGTCGGCGAGCTGGTCTGGTCCATGAACCAGCGGTTGACCTCGTTGCGGTCGATGCGCACGGTCCGTTCCAGCGGCACGCCGAATACCGTGCCGCCGTGCTGCTCCTTGTCGACCCGCAGCTCGAAGCGCTTCTTGTTCTGCAGTTGCAGGAAGGCGTCGCCCATCTGCGCCTTGGAGCCGACCAGCACCAGCACCGCCCCGCCGGTCGTCGGGCGGATATCGGCCGGCAGCATGTTGATGTCGGTGACACTCAGCATCGACAGCCAGGGGCTGCGCATCGGTTCGCCGTCGATGTAGGACACCGTGGTGGCCGGAACCGAGGTGCGCAGGAAGAAAATATTCTGCGTATCGGTGACGTGCTTGACCTTGGCGATCTGCTGCCTGACTTTTTCCGCCAGCGCCAGGTCGGTCGACTGGTACATCGAGAGGTCCCACGACACGCGCGACAACTGATCTTCCACATATTGCTTCAGGGCGTAACGGGATGCGATCTGGATTGCGGATAACAGGAAAACGACGACCAGCGTGACTGCGGCAAAGGCGATAAAAGCCCGGCGCCCGAGAATGCGAGTCAGATAGAGTAAATGGAAGCCGTCCCGACGCGCAGGTGAACGATTCATGATCTCTGTCTCCAAGAGCATGCGTAAGAGCTGGGCCCGGTGCCCGCTCTCGTTGTAGTTTTAGTTTTCGGTGAATTGTGAATTCAGTTCTTGTGAACAGGAAGTTATCACAACTTTTTAAAGAAGTGATAAAAAGGAACGATGTTCCACCTGCAAGAACTGCGAAAACAACGGCGCGAAAAAGCTGCGCCCCGCCCTGTCCGCGCCTGGCTCAAGAGTTGCCATGCAACAATAACTACAGCTTATATTCAGTAGGAATTTGAACAGCGCCGACGGCGCCGGTTCTTGCCGCCTGCGCGCTCGGGGCGGGCGCTTTGACCACGGTTACCGTGCAGTCGGCCTGCGCCACCACCTGCGAACTGACGCTGCCCAGGTAGCGCCGCAGCGATGAACTGCCGCGCGAGCCGATCACGATGTGATCGACATCGTTGCTGCGCGCATAGTCGACGATCGCGGCGGCCGGGTCGGGCGCCTCCAGCACATGGAAGGTGATTTTATCGGCCGGCAGCTGCAGGTGCCGCGCCCAGTGCTTCAGTCCGACCAGCAGCTTCACGTGCACATTCTGGCCTTCCTTGTCGACCGTGACGTCCATCGCGATGCGGTTCGTTTTCTGCACCGTCACGCAGGCCAGCCGCGCACCGGGCGCGGTCTGCACGATGCGGCGCGCCGTCATGCGCAGCAGCTCGGACAAGGCCTCGGAACCTTGCGCCAGGTCGATTGCGGCCACCACGATCGGCGACTGCGACAGCTGGCCGCCGGCCGACTGCTGCGGCAGCGCTTCGGTCCCGATCGAGCGCAACCAGCGCCGGGCAACGGTTGTCATGCCGTCGCGCCTGATTTTCGCGGCGCGCGCCGTCAGCGTCACCTGCTGCGGGTTGTTCAAATCGAAGGCCAGTTGCGCCGCCGTGTCGTAGCGCCTGGCCGGATCGACTTCCAGGCAGCGCATGATGACTTCCTGCAGCCAGGGCGGAACCTGCCGGTTCAATGCGCGCGGCGGGACCGCGTCGCGAAACAGGCGGCGCCGCAAGCCGCGCAGCGAGCCGGGATTGCCCAGCGCGCGCTTGCCGGTGCACAGGTGGTACAGCACGGCGCCAAGCGCGAACAGGTCGCTGCGCGGATCGTTGCGGATATGCTGCACCTGCTCCGGCGACATGTAGGGCGCCGTTCCCATCGGCACCCGGAATTCTTCGGCCAGCAAATCGGGCAGCTTGTCGTGCCGCGCCAGGCCATAGTCGATCAGCACCGCCTCGCCGCTGGCGCGGAACATGATATTGCTCGGCTTGATGTCGTGGTGGATCACCTGCTGGCGATGCAGGTCGTGCAGCGCGGCAGCGACCCTGGCGCCGATGCTGGCCACTTCCTCGCACGCCAGGGGCGCCTGGTCGAAGCGGCTGCGCAGCGAATTGCCGGCGATCTGTTCCATCACGATATACGGCAGGCCGGTAAAGTCGCCCGACGCGATGTAATGCGGCACATGGGCGCCGCTCAGCTTGGGCATGACCATCTGCTCGACTTCGAAGCCGACAATGGCGGTCGGGTCGTTATTGTCGCCAAGGATGGGAATCTTCATCATCAACGGCGCCTGGTGCGCATCGCCGCCGTCGGTGCGCACCACGCGCCACAACGTCGCCATGCCGCCCTTGTGCAGTTTTTCTTCGAGCCGGAAGCCGTCGACGACCATTCCCGCCTGCGGCCTGTTGATCATTTTCATCATCAATCACAGTCCCAGCGCGAGGCGTGAGGCGAACGTCGGCGGCAGTGCCGCCGCGACGATTTTTTCGGCCGCCGCGGCATGGTCGTAAGGCACGCGCATGAAAGTGAGCTCGTCGCGCGTATCGTCGAACAAGGCGTAGCAGGCGGCCGGATTGCCGTCGCGCGGCTGGCCGACGGCGCCGGGAATGGCCAGCCAGCGCCGGTGCGAACTGAGGGGAATGGCGTAGTCGGGTGTCGGGGTGAAGGCGGCCACCTTGCCGGTCGGCGACAGGTTGTACAGTGCCGGGTCGTGCATATGACCGCAAAAGGTAATCCGGCTATGCGTCGCATGCATGCTCCTGACCGCTTCAACGCTGCCGGTGATATAGCTCCACTGCGCCGGATTGGCGGCGCTGGCATGCACGAACAGGCAGTCGTGGCTGCTCGCCGTCAAGGGCAGCGTGCGCAGGAAGCCGAGCTGCTTTTCATTCAACCGGGAACGGGTCCATTCGACTGCCCTGCGCGCTTCCGGATTCATCTGCCTGCGCGCTTCCCCGCTCACCGCCTCGTCGTGATTGCCGCATACGACCAGCGCGCCGGACTGGGCGTACGCCATCACGGTATCGAGCACCCAGCCCGGATCGGCGCCGTAGCCGACCAGGTCGCCGAGGAAGGCATAACGCTGGGCACCGCGCTGTTCGGCACTGGCCAGGCAGGCCGACAGTGCTTCGCGGTTCGAGTGCAGGTCGGTCAGGATTGCGATGAGCATGATGAAGGCAGTTTTTCGGCCAGGCGTGAATTTATCAGCAACATTATAGGCCAGCGAACCGGCTGCGGGGCAGGTCCGCCAGCATCCAGGGGATGGACCCTCGATTTATTTGGTGCATAACCATTGCGGGGCGCGTAAGATGGACGATGGCCGCGCTCGCCCGACACCACGGTCAATGCGACCTGTTTTGCGCTTCTTCTCCTTCATTTGCGGCGCCTGCCTGGTTGACCAGGGTTTAATGCACGCATACCCGCAAATATATCTATGGCAGCGTACTGGACCCAGACACAGGTTTTAACCCAACTCATTTCGGGATATCGGTGGACCGGGTCCACGATCACCTACGCCTTCCCCGCCACGTCGTCCGGCATCTTTTCAAATGGCGAGGCAGCTGCATTCCGCCCCGTTACGAGTGCTCAACAAGCATCAATGGTCCAGGCGATCATGTCCTGGGACGATCTCATACCCCAGTCGTTTCAAAACGTCCAAAGTGGAACCAGCAACATCGAATTTGCGTTTACAACAACGTCCATCGATTATGCACACGCGTATTATCCAGCGGGCGGCAGTATCTGGTTCCTGACCGGGTCGGACGTCGCTTCCGCCACCATTGGATCCTACGGATACTCGACCATCATGCACGAACTCGGCCATGCACTCGGCCTGAGGCATATGGGGGACTACGATGGCGCAGGCGGCGTCTGGGCGCCGTCGTCGTACCAGGACTCCAGGGTGTTATCGCTCATGTCCTACTTTGGCCCTGGCGGCGGGACGCCCTCATCCGACATCGTGTGGGCGGACTGGATTGCGGCAAACGGGCGCGAATATTCGCCGCAAACACCGATGCTCTACGACGTGATGGCGATCCAGGCCATCTACGGCTCATCGACCACGACACGCACGGAAAACACCATCTACGGATTTTCGAGCAACATCGCCGGAGCAGGCGCGAACATCTACAACTTCACGCTCAACCAGAATCCCGTGCTGACAATTTTCGATTCAGACGGAATCGACACGATCAACGCGAGCGGGTGGAGCAGCAATTCTTCAATTTCACTTGTGGCCGGCTCCTACTCGTCCTGCAACTACATGACGAACAATATCGCCATCGCTTTCGGGTGCGTCATCGAAAACGCGGTCGGCGGAAGCGGTAATGATATTTTGACAGGCAATAGCAGCGCCAACCGGCTTGAAGGCGGCATCGGCAATGACGTGCTGACTGGAGGAAGCGGCAACGACATCCTGAATGGCGGCAGTGGAAACGACACGCTCAATGGCGGCGACGGTGACGATACCGCGATATTTTCCGGACTGTTTGCGAGCTACACGCTGGTGTACCAACCGGCCACCGGAGCGCTCACGATCAGCGGATCGTCCAGCGGGACCGATCTCGTATCGGGCGTCGAATTATTCCAGTTTGCGGACGGCGGCAGGACCTTCAATCAGCTTGCCGCAGCCGACACGGCAGCGCCCACGCTGGTCAGCAGCTCTCCCGCGGACAACGCCGCAGCAGTGCAAACCGGCGCAAATATCGAATTCACCTTCAGCGAATTCGTCAGGGCCGGAACAGGCAATATCGTTATTTATCAGGCCAATAATACGGTCGCGGCCTCCATTTCCATCACCGATACCTCCCAGGTACGCATTGTCGGCAATATCGTGACGGTCAATCTGCGCACCGACCTGACAGCGGCAAGCAGCTACTATGTGACGATCGCTGCGGGTGTCATCACCGACATGGCAGGAAACAAGTTCGCCGGAATATCAGGCCCGACCGCTTACGGTTTTTCGACGTCGGCATTCAACGACACCGTGGCGCCGGCGCTGTTGAGCATGTCGCCAGCCGATAACGCTACCTCGGTTGCGACCGGAGCGAATCTGATACTGACGTTTAACGAGTCCGTGCTGGCCGGTTCGGGCGATATCGTCCTTTACAACGCCAACGGGACGATCGCGAAATCCATGGCGGTGTCTGACACATCGCAAATCGTATTTGCCGGCACCACGGTCACCATCAACCCCTTTACCGACCTGGTCGCCGGGAACAGCTATTACCTGGGGATCGCGGCGGGCGCGATCAGGGATATTGCAGGAAATGCCTACGGCGGGCTGTCCGGCGCGACCGCATACAATTTCACCGTCAGCGCGCCGAGGGTGACCGACGACTATCCGTGGAGTACGAGCACGACTGGCGTTGTGCTCGTCAATGGGGCGGCAAGCTCCGGCCAAATCGAGTCTGTCGACGATGGCGACGTGTTCAAGGTATCCTTGAATGCCGGGGTAAAGTACGTATTCAGCCTGAACGCGGCCTCGGGCAGCCTCGATCCCTATTTGTACCTTTACAGTCCGTCAGGTGAACGGATCACATCGGACGACGACAGCGGCGGCTCCGTTAATTCCGAAATAAGCTATGTGGCGACGTTGACGGGCACCTTCTATCTCGGCGCGACCGACTTCAGCACGAATACCGGTGGCTACACCCTGACGGCAAAACTGGCCGACACGTCGAACGACGACTTCACCGACACGAAGGCAACCACCGGCCTGCTGAGCGTGGGCGGGCAAGTCGGCGGAACCATCGAAACGGCCTTCGATGAAGACTGGGTCAAGGTGTACCTGCAGGCGAACATCCGCTATGTGCTCGAACTGGTCGGCGCGGACAGCGGCGCCGGCACCTTGGGAGCGGGCGTGCTGAATGAGGCGTACCTGCGCCTTTACGACAGCAACGGCTATTACCTTAAGGCAACCGCCGATGGTGGCGCCGGCGGCGATCCCTTGATGGCCTACACGCCGACAACGTCGGGCTATTACTACCTTTCCGCATCCGAGTTGTTCGGCATGGGCACCGGTACATACCGGCTCAAGGCCTCTGTGTCGACCATCGCCGATGACTACAGCGAAAACACGACGACCAGCGGTGTACTGGCCGTTGGCAGCGAGCTTGCCGGCACCATCGAAATCGCGGCCGATCACGATTGGGTCAAGATATACCTTCAGGCGAATACACCGTATGTGCTCGAGCTGCTCGGTGCCGATAGTGGTGGCGGCACGCTTGGAAGCGGATTCCTCCACGAAGCATACCTGGGCCTGTACGACAGCAACGGCTATTTCGTCACAGCGAAGGTCGATGGCGGTACCGGTGGCGACCCCTTGATTGCCTTCACCCCGACGACATCTGGCTACTACTATCTTGCCGCCTCAGAACTGTTCGACGGCGGTGTCGGCACCTACAAGTTCAGGGCGAGCGCGCTGACGGACGATTACCCGTGGAGTACCGTCACGACAGGGCGGGTCGTCATCAATGGCGCCCCCAGCACCGGGATCATCGGCACTGTGAATGACGCGGACCTGTTTGCCGTTGTATTGACGGCAGGCGTGAGCTACACCTTTGATCTGGCCCGTACCAGCGGCGGCCTGGACGATCCCTATCTGCTGCTCTTCGACCCAAGCCTGACTCGGGCCGCTTCCGACGATGACAGCGGCGGCTCACCGAACGCCCGCATCAGCTACACCGCACCGGCCAGCGGCACTTATTATCTGGGCGCCGCCGATGCCGGCAGCGGTATCGGCGCGTATTCCCTTTCCGCGCGTGCTGCCGGCACGGCAAGCTATGCTTTTCTTGCCAGTGGCAGCTCGGTAAACGAGGGAGCGAGCGTCACCTACACCTTGACCACGACGAACGTGGCAGCCGGCACCGCCTTGAACTATACGCTGACCGGGATTTCCGCGGCAGACATCGCGGGCGGTTCATCGAGCGGCGCGATGACCGTTGCAAGCAGCGGCGTGACCGCGTTTACGGTGACGCTGGTGGCGGATCGGCTCACCGAGGGCAATGAAACCATGCTGGCGCAGATAGCCGATGCCGCTGGAACGGTATTGGCGAGGGCAAATGGCGTGCTGGTGAACGATACCTCGCTTACCACCCCGGGACTATCGCTTGTCGGCACCAGCGGTAACGATACGCTCAGCGGCGGCAGCGGTAACGATTCGATCGATGGCGGCGCGGGGATCGACACGGTTCGGTACGCTGCGCCACGATCCGATTTCAAGATCTCCGCGACAGGCGGCGGCTTCAGCGTTACCGATAACACTGGCGCCGGCGGCACGGATTTCCTGATCGATGTCGAACGCATCACGTTTTCCGACGCTGCCATTGCCCTCGATATCAGTGGCAACGCAGGACAGGCGTACCGGATCTACCAGGCTGCATTTAATCGCACCCCTGACCCAGGCGGGGTCGGCTTCTGGCTCAAGGCGCTCGACAGCGGCCTCACCCTGGCCGATGTCGCGGCGAGTTTTGTCAGTTCCGCAGAGTTCAAGGGAATTTACGGATCAGATCCAAGTAACGCCGATTTGCTCACGCGCTTTTATCAGAACGTATTACACCGGCCGCCCGAGCCCGCCGGATTCAATTTCTGGTTGGGTGTTCTCGATTCGAAGGCGGTGACGCCGGCACAAGTGCTGACCGAATTTAGCGAAAGCGGCGAGAACCAGGCAGCATTGATCGGCGTGATCGGAAACGGCTTCGGCTACACGCCGTTCTGACCGCTGCGGGCCGAATTATGCAATCGGCAGCGGCTGGCAGCAGCGCGCTCCGCGCGTGATGGTACCGGGCGAAGGGCTGGTAAAGGTGCATTGCGTACGCTCACACACTCCCGGCCGCCGGCACCCGGGTTCGTCCCCATTGCTCCTGACACCAGTGTGCGAACTCGGCCGGCGGCAGCGGCCGGCTGAACCAGTATCCCTGCGCCTGGTCGCAGCCATGTTCTTTCAGGTAACGCAGGGCATGTTCCGACTCGATACCTTCGCCCACCACATTGAGCCGCAAGGTGCGACCGAGCGCGATGATCGCTTCGATCACTGCCCGGCTGGCCTGGTCACGCTCGATGCGGCGTACGAACGACTGGTCGACCTTGAGCTTGTCCAGTGGCAGGCTGGTCAGGCTGCTAAGGCTCGAATAGCCGGTCCCGAAGTCGTCCAGCGCCACTTTCACCCCGAGCGATTTAATGCGGTTGAGGATATTGACCGCCTCGTCGACATCCTCCATGACAGCACTCTCGGTCACCTCGATCTCCAGCGCGGCCGGGTCGATCCCGCTGTCGCGGATGATGTTGTTGAGCGTGTCGGCGAAGCTGCGCTGCCGGAACTGAAGCGGCGACACATTGATCGCGATGATCAGCTTCATGCCCTCGCGTAGCCAGTCCTCGTGCTGGCGGCAGGCCTGGCGCGCCACCCACTCGCCCAGTTCGCCGATCAGGCCGGCCGATTCGGCGATCGGGATGAAGCGGTCCGGGCCGACCGCCTCGCGGCCGTTGTCGGCCAGGCGCACCAGCGCCTCAGCGCCGACCAGCTCGCCGCTCCTGATGTCGATCACCGGCTGGTAATGCAATGCCAGCTCGCCTTTCTTGATCGCATTCTTGAGCCTCACCTCAAGCAACAGCACCTGGTCGGCGCGCTGGTCAAGCTCAGGCGTGTAGAAGTGATAACCGCCCCGCCCCGTCTGCTTTGCCTGGTACATCGCCAGGTCGGCGGTGTGGATCAGTGTGCCGACGTCGATCGCGTGCTCCGGAAAATAGCTGATGCCGACCGAGGGCGATATCGTCAGCTCCAGGCGATCGATCCGGAACGGCCGGCAGATGGTGTCGATCACATGCTGCGCCACGGCTGCCGCGCGCAGGCGGTCGGCCTTGAGGTAAGGCAGGACGATCACGAACTCATCGCCGCCGAGGCGTCCGACCATGTCTTCATCGCGCGTGCACCCGACCAGCCGCTGGCCGACCTGCTGCAGCAAGCGGTCGCCGGTCTCGTGCCCGTGCAGATCGTTGATCGGCTTGAAGCGGTCGAGGTCGATGAACAGCAGCGCGCCCCGGCTGTGGTTGCGCTGCGCCGCGGCCAGCAGGCGCTCGCAGTACTCCAGCACCAGCGCGCGGTTCGGCAACCCGGTCAGCACATCGTGCAATGCGGCCTCGCGCACACGCTGTTCGGCGAGCTTGCGCTCGGTGATGTCGCGTGCGGTCACGAACATCAGCCATTCGCCCCTGATTTCCAATACGGTGGCGCTGACCTCGGCCGGAAAGATCGCGCCGTCCCTGGCCCTGTACGTTCCCTCGAACGGCGGCACCGTGACCTGCTGGCTCCGGATATAGATTTCCTCGAACCGGTCCTTGGCCTGCGTGGCGACGTCCCTGATGTTCATCGCGAGCAGTTCGGTCTCGCTAAAGCCAAGGCGCTCGGATGCCTTCCTGTTGGCGTACAGGATACTGCCATGCCGGTCGAGCAGGAAGTGCATGTCGTTGGCATGATCGCTGAAGAATTTGAATTTCCCCAGTTCCTGCTCGGATTGGCGCAGCCGTTCATCGGCGCGCTTGCGCTCGGTAATGTCCTGGATGATTCCGCGCAGGCCGACCACCGTCCCCTTGTCGTTCAACACGGCGTTGCACTTGGAATTGACCCAGATCGTGTGGCCCTTGCCGTGATTGACCGGTAGTTCCAGGTCGTACCCCTTGCCGGTGCGCATTGCTTCGCGCGATGCCGCGTTTACCCGTTCCCACGATTCGACCGGCAACACCGTGCCGCGCATTTCCGGGAAGGAATCCATGTCACGCCCGTAGATTTCGCGCAGCGAGTCCGACACGCTGATCCTGCCGCTGTTCAAGTCCCAATACCAGGTGCCGAGCTTGGCCAGGCGCTGGGCTTCGGCCAATTCCCGGTCGCGCGCGTGCAGGACCGCGGCGCGTTCCCTGAGCAGCGTGGCAGCCCGACCGATGGCGTCGGCAACTTCCGCCGCTTCCCTGACATACACCTGCGGAACCGGAACCGAACGGCCATATCCGAGAGCGATCGCAGGGCCGGTCAGAGCCGTCAGCGAGTGGCTGATGCGCGCGCTCATGAAACGGGCCAGGACCAGGCCAAGGCCGAACAGGGCCGCCACGCCAAAGGCGAGCGCGGCAAGGGTGCGGACCAGCTCGCTGACAACGTTCCGGTGCGGGATTCCGATCGCAACGCGCCATCCGGTGACCGGCGAACTGCTGTAGAAGATATAGACAGGCACGCCATCCATGTCCATTGCCTGGAGCGAGTGCTCCGGCAATTTCATCATTGCCTGAAGCAGTGTGGAATTGGGCTTGCGGCCCACGAAGCGCTCGGGATCGAGAGTGCGTCCTATGATGGTGCCGGCGCTGTCGAACACGACGGCCGTCCAGTCCGGTGGCAGGTTTTGCGCCTTCAGCAGTGCATTGAAATGTTCCGGCAAGATGCCGATACCCAGCGCATAGGCGACCTTGCCGCCGATGATCACCGGCACGTCGACCGCAGCGACCGGACGCTTGAGCAGGCCGCCGATCACGACATCGGAGAAGACCGGTTTTCCAGTAGAAAAGACTTCGCGCACCTGTTCTGGTTGGGCGCGCGGCGGCAAGGGGGCGCCGAATTCGGCTGCCGTATTGAGCAGTTGCTGCCCGGCTTCGTTGCTCAGTACTACAGAGTTGCCCAATCCCGACAGCGTCAGGGCCTTGCGCGCCTGCTGGTGAAACCGGGCCAGATCCTGTCTGGCCAGCGTATCGGACACGGAAAGCGTCTGCGCTACGGCCTGGACGCTGAGCAGGTGGTTGTCGACCGCCTGCACCAAGGCGCGGGCGGTCCGGAGCATGTCCTGTTCGTGCTGGGCGCGGCGTTGCCCATACTCGTAGAGGAACAGGATGACGGCGCCGATGACACCGGGAAGCAGGCATGCCAGGACCAGCCAGGTGAGGAAAGTCCGGACGGGCGGATCCGCCCCGAAAGCCGAGCTTCGGGTCGAGGTACTGTCCGCGACTGCATCAGGTGGGAAATTCACGGGTGAGCGGGTTCAAGCTATTCCGGTTCGACCCTTCCGCACCCGAAAAATTCCGGGGTTTGCCACAGGAAAAACAGATGGGCATGTGACAAACCTTGGGGCGGGCTGCGCAAGCTCGCCCCACCCTGCGCGACGCGAACTAGCGCTTGATCTGACTGCCGATCAGGCCGCCTGCGACAGCGCCACCGACCGTGCCCGCGGTGCTGCCATCGCTGAGCGCCGATCCGGCCACGCCGCCAACTGCGGCACCGATCGCAGTATTTCGCTGCTGCGGGGTGATATCTGCGCAGCCTGCGAACAGCAGCATGCCAAGGATGAGCATACGATGCTTCAATCGGTCCATGATGACCTCCTTCGGAACGACCCGTACGAACTTACTTAGATTTTCGCAGTCCGTGCAAGTTCCGTTGTTGCGAAAAAATTCAATCCGCCAGCGTCCTCACCCACTGTGCAAAGGCTTCGTTTTCGAATTCATAGGTGTCGCGCGGTGATTTGACCACGATGCTTTCCAATTTCGACATGGCGCGCTGGACGTGCGTCGCGGATAAGGTATCGACTCCGATAGACTGTCGAAGTCGTTCCACGACGGCCCGACTAAAGGGTTTCAATGTCGGATCCTCTGCCAACATACGCACCAGTGCTTTTTGGGTGGCATCAAGTGCCGCCCAAGCACCTTCGTGGTTTTCGGATTGAGCGAGCTTTTCAGCAACCATCCGCATGGCATCGTCGAGTGACAGCGTAGGCGTGAGCACCATGTTTACAACCGCCACCAAAAACGGCTCAGGTTGCTGTCTGAATTCAAGGAAAGCCTGCCAAGCAGGAGCAACAGGCAGAGTGCGCCGGGTGGAACTCTCAAAGCGTTCCGCAATGTATTCGACAAAGTCGCGCCCAAGCTGCGGGAAGTCGGCGATTGCCGACCCCGTCGAGTATAGCGGCGCATTCGAGTTGGAAAACACATGCGCGAGCTGGGTCCTGGACGAGCCGGTAAAAACGACACGCAGCCGAGCTTGATTCTTCATCATCGCGGTACGTAATGCCGTCGCCACCGCTTCATGCTCGCGTGTCTTGGCGAGTTCCTGAGCCTCGTCAATGAGCAGCAACAAGGGGTGCTTCTTGCACAGCGCTTCGACCAAGACATCGATTTGAAGGGCAATTTCGGTCTGCACCTTGGCGCCCCCCTCGCCCAGTTCGATCTCGCCCTCAAGCGTGGTGCCAGCGATTTCGGCCTTGGCCTTGATTCTCTTGATCGGAGACTTCACCTTCGCCATCAAGGTGGCAACTGGCCCTTTCGGTTCCAATGCCTTTTCCAAGGCACGGACAATCGCCACGCCCGGCGACATTTTTGTCTGCCACAAATCAGCATAGGCAACCGTATAGCCTGCCTTCTCCGCGGCCGGGGTCAAATCCTTCAAGAGGAAGGTCGTCTTTCCAGCGCGCCGCGGTGCAAAGATGGTGGTCGACGTCACCATGCCGGCGTTCAGCATGTCGAGGTACACCTTGGCGAGGGCAGGACGATGGAAATGCCAGATTTCGGTCAGGTTCATGGCTTTATACGAAATTATCAGCAATGTGTATAATTATACATATTCAAAATAATTTTGTATGACGGCGCGCAAACGAACGGCAAGGCGGCCAACTGGCCGCCCCCATCTGCCCTCGAGCGAGCGCTGTTTCCGCCAAGCGAGCCGTCGTCGGTGCAGCGCACCGAGCCGGACTGGCCCAAGGTACATCAGGAACTGCGCCGCAAGGGCGTCACGCTGGAGCTGCTGTGGCAGGAGTACAAAGCCGAGCAGACCGACGGCTTCCAGTACAGCGCCTTCTGCGAACACTATCGCCGCTGGCGCCAGCGCCTGACGCTGTCGATGCGTCAGACCCACACGCCGGGTGAGCGGCTGTTCATCGACTATGCTGGCCAGACCGTTGGCATCGTCGACGGCACCACCGGCGAGATACGAGAAGCGCAGATCTTCGTCGCCGTTCTGGGCGCATCGAATTACACTTTCCTGGAGGCCACCTGGAGCCAGCAACTTCCGGACTGGATTGGCAGTCACGTGCGCGCACTCGATTTTTACGGTGGCTGTACCGAATTGTGGGTGATCGATTTTGTTCCGGGGAACAAAATCGATCTCAACGACACGACTGCAGCCGCCAAAGACCTGGAAGGCGTCAACGTGCCCGCGCAGGAAGATCCGGCGCGACCAGGACAGCACCATCACGAAGGCCAACAATTGAAGTGCGACAGGCCTTCAGGCCTGTCGATCTAAACAAGATTTGGAAGGGGTTTGAGTCCCCTCCCAAATCGCTGCGCGTAACCCCGGCCTTCAGGCCGGGGTATTCTCTGCGCACCGGCCTGAAGGCCGGGGTTTCAACCGGAGTCAGATTGTGATCAAGGGGCGTCGCGCGCGTCCCACCATCAGGTGAGAGAACGAGGCCCAGTCGCACTGGCACTGCTCGCCTGGCAGTGTGCGCAGACGCAGGTAGGCTTCGGCTGCCTTGCGCGGACGGTGGCGCGCGACCTGACGCCGGAAATAGTCGGGTCCGCCCACATAGCCGCGTTCGCACACCATGCCGTACAGGCGGCTTGCGGTGAGTTGCGGATATTTCTCCAGTGTCTGCAGAATGAACGGCAGGTAGTCGTCGATCAGCGCCGCCCGTTGCGAGGCAATACGCGGCAGGCCCGCCTGCGCCAGCAACCGCTCGACAGTACTATGATGCACGTTGAGATGGCGCGCGATGGTGCCGCACCGCCATTTCTCGGCATGGTAAAGGCGTAGTATCTGTGCCGTTGTTTCAAAGTGAATGGCCACTGTTGCCTCCTCGGCGGCGGCCCGCCTGCCCGTTACGGTGGCTGGGCAACGCGACCGCACAAGAAATTCAATCGCATGAACACCGAGCAGGGCCGTCCGCAAAAATGACAGCACCTTGCCCGCCCCGCCGGTACGGCGGGCACCGCGATTGCAGCAGCCACAATCAGGCCCAGGCATAACAGCAGTAAAGCATCCGGTACCGGTGCTGGGGAACTGTGATGCGTCACTTTTTGTTTTTTGGCGCTGCAGCGGCGCATCCGTCCGGCATGCTTGGAACGGCCCCGGCGGGTACTTTGGTAGCGCCGACCATCTGCCCTGAGCGATAGGCGCCGGGCTGTGAGAGCGCAATCATCGCCGCAATACTGCTGGCCTCGATCACAGTCACTGCATATGCACACCTGCTTGCGGCATCTGGCGCACAGGAAGAGGCGGGCCACGGTCTCCATCGGCTTGCTCCGTCAAGCCGGACAAAGATGGACAACAGCGTCTTCCAGGGGGATACTTCAAGGGCATCCCTTGCTCTGGAATGCAGGGCGCGACACGGTAAAAACTTGCCGGTTTTGGGTGTCGCGCCCGCCTCTCTGCGGCACTACCGTTTTACCCCTGCCTGCGGTGCATGTCATCCCCGCGATCATTCTTGGCCCAAAAGCAACACATCAACCGCGCCCACCTTTAGCTGACGCCAATGGCACGCCATGTCGTCCGGCCGGACGGAGGGCGGACCCCGGCTGCGCCGGGGCGAGCGACGGTATGGCGCGACGTGCGTCCCCGGCTGGCAAGCTCAGTAAAAGCGTCTACAGGAAAGCGATTGGCGCGCGATATGAACTCGCGCAATGGCTGGCGGCGGGATCGAATGCAAAAGCGCTGGCAGAACCCAAATTTACGCGCTTTTCAACGCACGTTCACACTTGCTGGATCAAGCGATCCAGACCATCCGCACCAGCGACTCCCTTGTTGGCTCGAACACGCTTGAACGCGCGCCGCAGGTTCTCTGTCGTCAGCGCCGCTTGCAGCAGCGCTGACCCCGTGTCTCCGTTTGCATGTCGCGGGCACGACGCGAGTACCGGGACAATTGAAGTGCGACAGGCCTTCAGGCCTGTCGGTCTACACACGATGTGGAAGGGGTTTGAATCCCCTCCCGCATCGCTACGCGAAACCCCGGCCCTCAGGCCGGGGTATTCTCTGCGCTCCGGCCTTCAGGCCGGGGTTTCAACCGGAGTCAGATTTAGATGAAGGTATGGAGGCGTTCACAGTCAGCGCAAATCGCGCCGATGGCCGTGCAGGCGCCGGGCGCGCTGCAACAGTTGAGCGTCGTGGCGCTTGGCGCGCTTTGGTCGGATGCGCTCGCGCTGGCAAACGAAACGCTGCGCGCAGCTCAGGCAGGTTGGGATCGCGAACGGACCGAGGCAGAGACACTTCGCGAGCAGATGGCGAACGCCTATGAGGCGCAAGTCACGGAACTGGAGGCGGCGCAGGCCGAGGTCGCACGACTTCGCGCGGACAATGAGCGCATCCACGGCGAAATGGCGTGGATACAGCGGCACTTTGACGATACGCAGCGCGAGATTGCCGTCGCAAGGACGGCGGTTAAACGGGAAGAAGCACGATCTATCGAAATTGAGCTTAGGGCCGGGCATCACGGCGAGCAGAACTAAATAACCGGGCCAACGGGGACACGGCCGATGCACATCGGTTATGCACCGGATCGCCGCATGACAACCTAAATTACGCGGATTCATTGATTTTGCGATGAATCATTTTGGCCTGCATCACCAATAAATTCGGGAAAGTCGGGCAGGAGTACCTATTTTTCTTGCCCCCTTGGATATAGCCAAGGTCTCAGAAGTCGCGTGAGTTGCGGCGCTACACCCCACGTCATGATGGCGACGACGAGGAATGTGAGCAGAAAAATACGCGCAATCAGTGACCATGGGGCAAGTAGTTCGCCCAACAACGCGAACAGCAGATAAACCGTCGGAAATATCCCCAACCAAGTCATAACAGCCACCTTCCAGCGGGGAGGTTGTCCGGTCTTAGCCGGCTGGGTCGGTTGGAACCAATGCGCCAGTCCCGATATGCCACGGACGAAGGCTTTGCCCTCAATGTACGGGGCAATCTCAAGCAATCCTGCAGCTCGTTCGGGGGAGTTCTGCCAAGCATGGAGGCAAGCCTCGTTTTCAAATGCGATCAAGGCGTGATAGAGGATGTCGTCCACATCCTCTTCATCAGCCGGATATACAAGGCGGATGCCGAGGCACCCCGGGTAGGCCTCAACCTTTGCCGTGAATTCTGCCATCAACCACTCGAACTGAGCTTGATGGCCCGGTTTAGCCCGATGACTGACAAGCATTAGTACAGAATGAGACTTAGAGTTATTCATTGGAAACAAGGGGAACTGTGAATTTGCGGAGGCGAAAATTTCCAAGGGGTAGTCGGAAGGTGAATTGATTATTTTAACTTATTACCTAATCCGCGATTCGCCCGCCCTTCGTTCCCCAAGGCGAATTTTCTTTAGCCACCACAGCGCCCCGCCCACCTCAAGCCACCAACGGTCATCGCCAACTTTATCTCGCCTGCGAAAAAAGGCGCCCATCGACGTACCGATCACTTCGGATATCCGTAGGCCACAGATATAGAGAAGGGGTAAGCGTGACGCCAGCACCGTCTGGACGTAGGTAGCCATACCCGCCAAAGTAGTTCCCACTACTTTTATGATGGGAACTTCTTTGGATACTGAAATGAAGCCGGGTAACCGGAAGGGGCGGCCGAACTATCCGGTCGAGTTCAAGCGGCGGCTCGCTGCTGCCGCGTGCGAGGCAGGGGTGTCGGTTTCGAAGCTTTCGATGGCCAACGGGGTCAACGCAAACATGGTGTTCAAATGGCGGCGTGAGTATCGCGCCGGCCTGTTTGGCGACATGCCGGAAGCGCGGGCGACTTTGTTGCCGGTCGTGCTCGCAGATGCTACTGGGATGGTGGCGCCAGCGGCAACAGCGGTCGCTCCCGCGCCTGCTACCGCATCGAGTGCGGTCGAGATCATCTTCGCCGACGCGGTGGTGCGCGTCCATGAGGGCGTTGATGCGGCGCTGCTCAAAACGATCTTCCAGAGCCTGCGTCCATGATCGGCCTGCCGGCGGGCACACGCATCTGGATCGCTGCGGGCTTCACGGACATGCGCTGCGGCTTCAATGGCCTGGCGGCCAAGGTGGAGAGCGCGCTGTTGGACGATCCATTCAGTGGCCATGTCTTTGCATTTCGTGGTCGGCGTGGAAACGTCATCAAGCTGCTGTGGTCCAGTGGCGATGGCCTGTGTATGTTTTCCAAGCGCCTCGAACACGGTCGCTTCATCTGGCCGCAGGCGACCGATGGCAAGGTCCATCTAACGCCAGCCCAACTGTCCATGCTCCTCGAAGGCATCAACTGGAAACCGCCCGAACGCACCGCGCCCCTCATGTCGGTGTTGTAAACAATTAAACATGCGCGTAAACTGCGCGCATGCCTCCAGCCCTACCTCCCTTCCCGACGATATTGATGCCTTGAAGGCGCTGCTGATGCAGCGCGACGGCGAAGTGCAACAGCTGCGCGATACCGTCACGACGCTGGAGCAGGCGCTCAATGTCCGTTCGCTCGAAATCGAGCAGCTCAAGCTCCAACTGGCCAAACTCAAAAGGATGCAGTTCGGCCGCAAGTCCGAGAAGCTTGATCGCAAGATCGAGCAGCTGGAAACGCGGTTGGAGGATCTCATTGCGGAGGATGGCGCCAGCGAGCAGAAGGCAGCGCTGCCTGGATCGAACGCGCGCAAGGTCGCGCGCCAGCCGCTGCCAGACCACCCGCCACGCGAAGACAATGTTATCGAACCGCCGGACCATGCCTGTTCCGAGTGCGGCGGAGAGCTCAAGCCCTTGGGCGAGGATGTGTCCGAGCAGCTCGAGATCATCGATTCGGCCTTCAAGGTGATACGCCATATACGGCGCAAGAAGGCTTGCGCCTGCTGCGACCACATCGTGCAGGCGCCAGCGCCGAGCCGCCCGATCGAACGCGGCATCGCCGGGCCAGGGCTGCTGGCGCACATACTGGTCTCCAAGTTCGCCGACCACCAGCCACTGTACCGCCAGTCCGCCATTTACGCGCGTGACGGCGTCGAGCTTGACCGCTCGACGATGGCGCGCTGGGTCGGCGCGTGCGGGGCGCTGATGCGTCCTCTGGTCGACGCACTGCAGCGCTACGTGCTCCAGCCTGGCAAGATCCATTCGGATGACACGCCGATGCCTGTACTCGCGCCAGAAAATGGCCAAACCAAGACGGCACGCCTGTGGGTCTACGTACGCGACGACAGGCGCTCCGGTTCGACTGCTGCGCCGGCCGCATGGTTCGCCTATACGCCCAATCGCCAGGGCCAGCACCCACAGTCGCACCTGGCCAACTTCAGCGGCGTTCTGCAAGCGGACGCGTTTCCGGGCTACGATAAGATCTTTGCCGATGGCCGCGTGCGCGAAGCAGCTTGCATGGCTCATGCGCGCCGCAAGGTACATGATCTGCACGCGCGCAAGGCGACCGTGACAACTACGGAAGCGTTGCGGCGGATCGGCGAACTGTACGCAATCGCGGAACAAATTCGTGGTCAGCTACCCGAGCATCGGAAACGAATACGGCAGGCGCAAGCGCGGCCCCTGCTTGATGACTTTGAAGTCTGGTTGCGTGCCAGGCTGCTCACACTGTCGACCCAGTCGGACACGACAAAGGCCATCAACTACATGCTCAATCAGTGAGGCGCTGGTGTATTACTGCGATGACGGCCTGGCCGAGATCGACAACAACATCGCCGAGAACGCGCTGCGGACGTGCTGCCTTGGCCGCAAGAATTTCCTGTTTATGGGCGCCGACAGCGGCGGCGAGCGCGCCGCCACGATGTACTCGCTGATCGTCAGCGCCAAACTCAATGGCATCGATCCCCAGGCCTACCTGCGCCATGTGCTGACCCACATTGCCGACTACCCGGTCAATCGGGTTGCCGATCTGCTGCCATGGAACGTGGCGGACCAATTGCGCCTGCCTTCGACCTGAAACAATGGCGCTTGCGATAAACTGGCGGCATGGATACCCGCCTTCTTGACGCCTTGCGCAATGCTCCCAGCCTCGACCTCTATGAACTGAGCCTGGCAATTAACCAGATGCTTACCGACCCGCGCCGTATCCTTGAAGTCCGGCGCCATCTGCATCTCGGTGCCCAGGTCATGTATTTCGACCATCGACGTGGCACGCTCGCTCCAGGTCGCGTATTGCAACTGCAGCCTACCAACGCGACCGTCCAAGACGACATCACCCGCACCCACTGGAAGCTGCCCTATGCAGCCATCGTTGCCGATCCTGCCCAGCGCGATGAACAAGCGCCCCAGGTTCCGCCCAAACGAGTCGACCTGGCCGCGTTCAAGCTCGGCGACATGGTCAGCTTCACCGACAAGCACCTGCGCGAACGGATCGGCACCATCACCCGGATGAACACCAAGACCTATTCTCTACTCTGCGATGGCGAACAGTGGCGGGTCTCACCCGGATTGCTGCGCAAGATCATCGACCTTTAGGCGCTACGGAAAACACCATTACACCGATTGGCCATCGTAGGAAAAGTCAATGACGGTGCTGGCGTCACGCTTACGAGAAGGGTGAACCGCCAACGTAATCGGAAATAGTGCTCACGTTCCCGCGGCGTTTCGCGGGGAAGTGCCCAGGTTGAAAACCTCGCCATCGCGATGTGGATTTTCAATGCCCTTAGCCTATTTATTTCCACTATGCGTATCGGCTCGCCAAGTCTTTTTCTTTCCAGTGATGCGCACTGGTCTGGAATCGAGCGAAGTGAGGGAGTTGCGCCAATTGAAGGAAGAGAACACGCGTCTCACAACTGCTACATCGAATCATTTAACGGATCGTTCCGTAGCGAATGCTTGAACGTGCATTGGTTCGCCTCGCTGGCCGAGGCGCAGTCGGTGATCGAAGCATGGCGAAGGGACTACAATGAGAGTTGTCCTCACACGTCATTGAAGGACATGACACCTGCCGAATTTGCCCGTCGGGCGGGCGAAATTCGACAGGTATTGATGGGAAAACCCGCCGAGAACTAACACTGAATCTGTCCAGAAAACCCAAGCGGCTCAACCCTTGGCTGCCTGGCAAACTAATTCGTCCAACTTTATGGGGTCAGTTCACTCGGGTGGCCATTTTTTTTGTTTCATCGCGGAGAGAAGCAAGCCGCCTGCGCGGCGGGTCAGAAAGCGTGGCGCATGCCCACCATCATGCCTTTCTGGCTGCTGCCCGCTGCCGGATTGCTGCCCGGTGCGCCAGAACTGACCGAGATGCTCAAGTTGCCATCGTTGGAAATATTGCCCACGGTGACATAGCCTGCAGTGCGCTGGGACAGCTTGTAGGTGGCACGCACCGCCAGCAAGGTCGCGGCATTGCTGCTTTGCTTCACGTTCAAGCGAAACGCCTGGACATCCAGCGTCACCGCGCCCGTCAGTCCGTAGGTGGCGCCTGCGAAGTACAGATCAGTTCGTGGCGTCGCGGCACCCTCGTTGTCGCGGCGAATCACACCGCCGGCCAATTTCAAGGCGCCGAGCTTGACGTAGCCGTCCAGCACAGTCCGGGTGTCGCGCAAGGCGCTGCTGGTCAGGCCGGCGAAGGCAGCGGGGCCGCCGTTCTGGCGGTCATACGCAGTTGCCACGCCCCAGTTTGGCCTGTCGTACTTCAACAGGGCGGACCAGGCGCGGCAGGCAGCCTTGTCGGATGCACTCTCGCCAGCGCAATTGGTCCCGGCCGGACTCGGACCGGCATTCACGCCATCGCGCCCCAGGCTATAGGTGGCGCCCACAGTCAGGCCACCGAAAGTGCCGCGGTAGCCAACGGCGTTATCCTCGCGGGCATTCGGTATATAGCTGTCCACCGAAGCGCTGCCATACAGGTTCGGTCCCAAAATGTCGGCGTCAAGCAGCGAGTAAAAGTACATGTTGTACTGGCGCCCTAGCGTCACCGCCCCCCATGCGCCTGAGATCCCGACCAGGGCCTGGCGGCCAAACAGGCGTCCACCTTGCCCGGCCACGCCAGTGTCCAGACTCAGTCCGTTTTCAAGTGTAAAGAATGCCTTCAGCCCGTTGCCGAGATCCTCCGTGCCGCGGAAGCCGATACGGGACGGGATCGAGCCGGTCAAGGTCGGCATGCGCGTCAGGCCGTCGCCTGCTGGCCCGACATTGGTGACGTGCTCAACGCCCGCATCGATCAGGCCGTACACCGCGACGTTTCCGCTTTGCGCCTGGCTCGCCGTCGCCGTCGTGACCAGCATGGCCGCAGCCATCCATTTCTTGTTCATGATATCCCCTTGGTTTTTATGATTGTGGAAGGCGAACGCCGCCCTTTAGACGGTCCGGGGACCGTCTACCGACTACTGCAATGGATTGATTGGCTGGAACAGGGGCAGCCGACGCACGTCAGCCGCCGTCCTATCCCATCAGGACTTGCTTGCCCGGCAGCGTGATGCGTAAGCGTCGACGTGGCTGCTCAGCGGCGTTGCGATCAGCTTGGTGTCCAGTTTCCCGGCGTCGCGCCCCACCTTGAACACGTAGTAGTTTTGGATGGGCATGTTGTTATTGTTGAAGCTGAACGGACCGCGGACTGACTTGAATGAGGTTCCCGCAGCCTTCACGGCGGCGGCAAATACCTTCTTGTCCTTGTACGCCGGGCCCGCCTTGCGCACCGCCGCGTCAAGCAGGTTGGCCGCATCGAATGCCGCCGCCGCATAGTGGCTTGGCACCCGCTTGTATTTGGCTTCAAATGCGGCGACAAACTTCTTGCTTTCCGGATTGTCCAGTCCCGCATCCCACATGCTTGCCACCGTCGCCCCGTTCGCCGCATCGCGCAATGCCGGCATGGTGGTCGCATCGACCGTGAAGACGGAGTACATCGGAATTTTCCCGAGCAGGCCAGCCTGGCTCATCTGCTTGATGAAGTTGATGCCCATGCCGCCCGGGTAAAACACGAACACCGCATCCGGGTTCGCGCCCTGGATCTGGGCGATCTCAGCCGAATAATCGGTCTGGTTTATCTGCGTGTATACTTCGTCGATCGGCTGGCCGCCGTAGAAGCGCTTGAACCCGGCGAGCATGTCCTTGCCGGCCTGGTAGTTAGGCGCGAGCAGGTAGACCTTCTTGTGTCCTTTATCCTTGACAAACTTTCCCATTGCCTCAGAGGGACCATCCGACTGCCACGCCGTTACAAACATGTTCGGCGTGCAATCCTCGCCCGCCAGGGCCGACGGGCCGGCATTGGTGGCGATGGCGACGGTACCGGACTGGGCAATCCAACGTTTGGACGCCATCAGCACATTGGTGAAGCTGAGGCCGACGATGGCGTCGACCTTGTCGCGCTCGATCAGCTTGCGCACGATCTCGCTGCCGATCTCCGGCTTGACCTGGTCATCCTCCTTCAGCACGCTGGCCGGTTGCCCTCCCAACTTGTTATTGAGCAGCTCCAGCCCCAGCGCGAAGCCGTCATACTGGTCTTGCCCCACGATTGCTTGCGGACCCGACATCGGCGCGACGAAGCCAACCTTCACCTGCGCCGTGGCAGGCATGGCAGCGGCCAAGCACAGGGCACCCATCCATGTTGTTGCGGATATTGCTTTCATGATGTCTCCTTGTAGTTATTATTAACTGTCGACCTGACTATGCCAGCGGCAGCGCGTCGATCAGCACAAACCCGACTGTCGCCGGCACATCGCTGCGGTTGCTCCATGCATGATTGGTGCCGCGCTGGATGAGCACATCGCCGGCGCGCATGACCACCTCGTCCTCATCGAGCACGGCGACGATCTCACCGCTGAGCACGAAGGCATAATCAATCGAGCGGGTGGTGTGCATCGCCTCGTGCGGCGCCGGCCGTGCGTCCAGCGCCTGCGCGCCGGATTCGCCCATGCCGCTAAAGCCGGCATGCGCATCCCACTTGCCCAGATAGTCGCGGTCGGGCGGAAACTCGACGACCCGAAACACCGTGCCATTTTCAGGGGGCGCGAGGACGATCTTGTCGCTGCAGGGATCCGTGCTGCCGGCATTGCTGGCCGGCGCGGCAGAGGTCTTCCACAGGTCGGTCACGCCGAACGCCGGTACGCCGGGCAGGTGCATGGTATGTGGGCACGGTTCGTCGCTCAGGATCACGGACGCGCCCGCTGCATTATGCCCGGTAACAATCCTGCGCACGGGGCGGAATTGATTCATCATATTTTCCTTCGTCATCGTTATCCATGCTGCGCTTACGCCAGCTTTTTCCCTTGCTGGCGCTCTTTCAAGGTCGGCATCCCGAGCATGACGCGCGCTTCGTCCGGCGTTGCAACTTCAAGGCCGAGGTCGCGGATGCAGCGCACCAGGCGCTCGACCAGCTGCGCATTGCTGGTCGCCAGCACACCGCGGCTGTAAAAGATGTTGTCTTCGAATCCGACACGTGCATTCCCGCCCAGCAGCACGGAACTGAGAGCGGCGGGAAGCTGGGTCGGTCCGACGCCAAGCGTGGAAAAGCGGCTGTTGGGAGGTAGCATCGACACGTAATGCGCGATCCGCTGCGGGCTGAACGCCACTGCGCCCTGGTTGACCCGGTTCATGCCCATCACGAAGCTGAACGAGAACGGCGGCTTAAGGACACCCTCGTTGATCAGCATGATCGCGTCATCGAGCTGGGAATCGTTGAAGATTTCCAGCTCTGGCTTGATGTTACGTTCGTCCATCATCTTGGCAGCCTTGCGCAGGAAGCTGCGCGTCCATTCGATGATGACTTCGCGGCCATGCACGGACACAACCGAAACGCCCATGTCAAGCGAGGCCATCTCCGGCAGCGCGTCGAGCACGGCAAGGCCATCGTCGGCGCTGTTTGGATTCGGCCCCAGCGCCGGCGCGATACTGTTCTGGATGATAATGTCGCATTTCTCGCGCACGCGGCCGTTGATGTCCTTGAATACGGCGGTCTCGTTGGTTTGCACGCCGTGAATGTCGCGTGCATGCAAGTGTGCAAGCGAGGCGCCCGCGTTGTACGCGTCGTAGACTGACTGCGCTACTTCGTCTGGCTGGATCGGCAGGGCAGGGTTCGCCTCTTTGCCTTGGAAATTACTGGTCGGTGCGACCGTGACGATAACTTTGCGTTCCATGATGATCTCCTGTTTGTTGGTATTAAGCTTGAGTTGCCGGCGCCTGGGCTGGCTGCCGGCGTCCCATGATCACGTTGGCCACGGCCTGCATGATCTCGGTCTGGTCCTGGTTGCGCAGCTCGAAGCGCAGCTTGAGTTTTCCATTGGTAGGGCGGGACGACGGCTCGGTGGCCAGCACCGTGACCGCGGCCGTTACCACGTCGCCCGGACGCATCGGCCGCAGCCAGCGCAGGGAGTCGAGTCCAGTCGATCCGAGGTTGGCGGATCGGCTGAACAGCGAAGCTGCCACCAGCCCCATGCAGCTGGCCCACACATGGCCGCCGCTGGCAATGACGCCGCCGTAGATCGTTGTGGCGGAAAATACTTCGTCGAGATGGATCGGCTGGGGATCGAATGTCAATGCGAAATCGATTATCTCTTCACGGGTAACCAGGCGCGAGCCGCAGTCGAAGTGATCGCCGGACAGGAAATCTTCCCAGTACATGTGTGTACCCTGCTCGGCTGGGCGATGCGTTTCCTGCATTGCCGACGAAAGCTTGGTTTTATCCAATTTTCTCCGCTCCTACTATAATTTGAAAAATCGCCCGGTGGGTGGGGTGTTGATGTATCTTAGATAGTCGGCATGGCACTCAGCAAGGTATATGTCGAGATGGTCGTCACCCGGAATTTGCATAGCACTATATCTTTGCCGCGAAAGAGCTACCGATGGAACTGCGCCTGCTGGAATATTTTTTGCGCGTGAGCGAACTCAAAAGCATCAGCCGCGCCGCGGTGGATTTATCCCTGTCACAGTCCGCACTGTCGCGTCACATGGGAGCGCTTGAATATGAATTGAATGCGGTGCTGCTGCACCGGACGTCGGGCGGCATTTTGCTGACCGATGCAGGCGCAGAACTGGTTGAGCGTGCCCGCTCATTGCTGCAGGCCGCGAATGAGTTACGTGAGGAAGTTGGTGCACGTGCGCTAGGGGGACTCAATCTTGCCATGCCGATGTCCATGCAGCGCAGCGTGACCGTTCCACTGGTGGCAGAAACCATTGCGCAAGAACCCGATATCCGGATCCGAGTGTACGAAGGCCTGAACAATGCCATTCGCGACAATATGCGCAACGGCGTACCTGACCTCGCTGTCGTGGCGTTCTCGCCACAACCCTTTGCCCTGTACGAGGAAACGCCCCTGTTGCGGGAACAACTGTTCCTGGTCGGCGACCTCGGCTCGCCGCTCGACCTGGACCGCTTCGTGATGCCGACCGAAATGACGGGACTGAAGATGATTTTGCCAGGACGTCCTAACGTGATCCGGCAGTTGTGCGAAAGTTATCTGCGTCGCAATGACGACAAGTATCACAGTCGGGCGGAAGCCGAGACCCTTGCACTGTGCCTGGATCTCGTCGGCCGCGGCCTTGGCCATACGGTCATGCCATTTTGCGCCCTTCAAAATCACCCCGACCGTGCCCGGTTTCATGCGGCCCCCATCCGCGGCATGATGTTGACGTGGGTACTCGCCGTCAACCGGCATCGCCTCAATGCCCGCGCCACCAAAATCGTGTTGAAGCGCCTGCTTTCACTAATCAATGTGCAGGTCGAAAGCGGACTCTGGCGCGGGGCGGAGCTGACAACGCAGGCACAGGAAATGATGCATCGGAAGGGCCTTTAAGCCAGGGAGGCAGCCACGGAGCCCGGAATGCAAGGCGCACCACGTGACTCGTGCCCTTGTCTGCCTACAAGCTCGTTTGGAACGCAAGCTCGCCGTTCTTGATGTTCGCATGGGGGGATAAATACGCGGAACGAGCTAGAAACAGCGGCCCGTATGCGCGCTGCCTTGCACCCCACCCATCCCAACCCGGCCCGTGAGGGCAGGGCTATCCCCCCCCCGCCCGCCCAGGCGGGAGCAAGGAAGTTCGAGCGAGAGGATCAGTTTTTTACACCTTTCCAACCTTCAACTAAAGAACAGCATGAAACTCGCATTCCGTTTCGGCCGCAATCAGACTTCTCTCCGTTCCACCGTGCCACTGACCGATCTGGAAATAATGGAGGTCGCGCCGTCAACCGTCCTGACCTTGCTCGCAGCAAGCAAGAGCCAGCGCGAAATCGCCCGGGTCACCGAAGTGGAACGAACGCAAGACAATCCGCAGTTTGGCACTGCGCGCCACCCCCTGTGGGAGATTCAAATTCCCCCGGGGCGGCCACCGGCCCGCGGACTCAAATTTCCCCACTCCCGCCCCCCCCGGCTTTGGCGACCGTGTTGCGCCATCAGCGTGCGAGCCGCACCACGCCTTCGTCACCGAACAACTGCGCCTGCGCCGCAACTACACCGCGATCTACCAGGACCTGGTGGACCGGTTCGGCTTTACCGCCAGCTACACCAGCGTCACGCACTTCTTAGGCACCTTGGTGGCCAAGGTGCCGGCGCAATTCGATCGCCTCGAGTTCGCGCCCAGCGAGGCCACGAAGATATGGGCGCACCCGCCGTCGGTGAGCGCGATAGTGGGGCCGGCGTAATCGATGAACAGCTTCTCGCCGGCACGGTGAGTCTGGCGCATCGAGCGCTTAAGTTGTTTGGCGAAGCGCCGGTAGTTGTCGCAATACTGCGAGTAGGCGTACGTTTGGCAGTCCGCATAACCGGCCCGGTGCTCCACCCACAGCAGCGTCAACGCCATGCCCTTGCGGCGCAGTTCCTGGTGCACGCGGCCATAGTCCGGCTGCACATAGTCCCGCGCCTTCTGGGAACCGACATCAGGCGTCTCTCCAACGCCGCCTCGTCTACGCTTTGCACTGGGGGCCAATCCAAGCCTGCGGCCCGCCAGATCCGCGTACTGCGTGACACACCCTTCGATAGCCGCAGCGCATCGGCGATCTGCTCTTACGCATATTGATCCCTTGTGCGGGCACGCTGGTTCCAGTCAAAAAGCCGGCAGCGTACCCGTTCGGTTGCAAAATGCGCAACACCATTACTGCGCTGCACGACGCCGGAATAACTGGTCACGATCATCCAGAATACCCATTTTAGACCCCAAGATACTGATGAATAATGTCTCGCTCTTTGCGCAAAGCGTCGGAATTCCCGCTCCAGACCACATCCCCTTTTTCCATCACATAGTGACGGTCAGCCAGCTTCAATAATGCTCCAATGTTTTTATCGATGACAATCTGCGATAAACCCTCGCGCTTTAAAGCGCTCAACGCTTCCCAAATTTCTGCACGGATCAGCGGCGCCAAGCCCTCCGTTGCCTCATCCAGTACAAGCAACAGCGGATTAGTCATGAGTGCGCGACCGATGGCCAACATTTGCTGTTCTCCGCCAGACAGCTGCCAGCCTTGATTGCCGCGCCTTTCCTTAAGCCGTGGAAAGAAACTGTAGACCCGATCCAAAGTCCACTCTTGAAGGCCCTCTTTGGCGTTCCGCCGGACACGCGCGGTCGCAATCAGGTTTTCCTCAACCGAAAGAGTGGGAAAGATCTGGCGGCCCTCGGGCACGATGCCTAAGCCGAGCCGGGCAATACTATGCGACGGCAAACTGTGAATCGGTTTACCGAAAAAAGCAATCGAACCCGATTTCACAGGAAGCATGCCAAAAAGGCATTTAATAGTCGTGGAACGACCCATGCCGTTACGACCGAGGAGGGTAACCACCTCCCCGGCCTTTACCTCAAATGACACCCCAAAAAGCGCTTGCGCATGTCCATACGAAGCTTGCAGGTCTTTAACTATAAGTAATGTGCTCATCAATATCTCCTGAGAACTTATATTTCTTCTTCACCGAGATACACTGCTTTCACTTCGGGGTGATTTCTGATTTCATCCGGCGTTCCGGTGAACACCACCTTGCCGTAAACAAGAACAGTAATCCGGTCTGCTAACGCAAACACTGCATCCATGTCATGCTCAATCAGCAAGATGGAATAGCGGCCCTTCAGGCTCTTCAGCAAGGACACCACGGCACTGCACTCCTGCACGCTCATGCCGGCCATTGGCTCATCGAGCAGAAGGAACTTTGGCTGTGCGGCCAAAGCCATTGCCAGCTCCAGTTGTCGCCGCTCACCATAGGCCAATTCCTCTGCCGGTACATTTGCGCGGCGTGCCAGGCCTGCAGCCCGTAGTGCTTCATCTGCAGCCAGCACCAGTTCTTTACGCTGTAACATGGGCTGCCAGAAACGGAACGCGTGTTCCTTGGCGCCCATTGCAGCAATCACGGCATTTTCCTGTACGGTGAACTCATCAAAGATGGAGGTGATCTGGTAGGAACGTAACAAACCCATATGCGCACGCCGATAAATAGGCAACGCGGTCACGTCTTCACCGGAAAAAATAACTTTACCTCCGTTTGATTCAAGTTCACCGGATAACTGGTTAATGAGGGTGGTTTTACCGGCTCCGTTTGGACCAATAATTGCGTGGAGTTCGCCGGGCCGGATATCCAGTGATACGTTATCAGTCACCAGAATGCCACCGTAGCGTTTGACTAGCGACTCGGTGCGAAGCAGGCTTGTTGTCATGAGGTGCCTCCTTCGCGTAGTGACACGGAAGGCCTATCGAGGTGTATGCCGACTTCGGTATTCAACAGCTTTTTACGGTCCAGCATTGCAAGAAAGCCTACAACTCCTCCTTTGCCCAGCAACGCTACCAAGACAATGATCGGGCCGAAAATCGCCATCCAGTGCTCGGTAAACATTTTCAGGATTTCTTCCAACCCGAGAAACGCCAATGCACCAAGCAGCGGTCCAAAGACCGTGCCTATTCCGCCGAGGACAACCATGACAATTAGGTCTCCGGAAACAGTCCACGACATGGCGCTTGGAGATGCAAACGCGTTCAAATTCGCAAACAGCAGACCGGCTATGCCACATAAAACGGCTGAAAGAACATAAGCAGCTAACTGGTATTTCCTGCTGGGTAGGCCAACTGCATTAATTCGACGCGCGTTTTGTTTTGCACCGCGCAGCACCATGCCAAAAGGCGAAACACGCGTGCGCACCATCCACCATGTCGCCAGGCAAAGCGTAATGAATGCGGTGGCATACAATGTGTTCGAACTGCCCAGATCTAAACCAAAAAAATGGCTAGTTAAAGCGATGTTATTGCCGTCGTCGCCTCCGTATTGCTTGAGGCTCACAAACACGAAGTAACCCATCTGCGCGAAAGCAAGAGTAATCATGATAAATGCGATGCCGGACGTTCGTAAACTAATTGCTCCGGTAACCAGACCTACCAGGGTGCAACTGCCGATGCATAACAGCAAATGTATCCAACCACTATCGATACCATGAAAAGACGGGATCGCTACGCTATAGGCACCTAAACCGAAGAATAACGCATGCCCCAGACTGACCAGACCACCATAGCCAAGGGCAAGATTAAGCGCAGTGGCGGCAATCCCATAGATAATGATGCGGGCAAAAAAAGTGACATAGAATGACTGCTCCATGAAGTGGGCCACAAAGGGAACCGCGGCAAGGCCCGCCAAAAAAAACAGCGGCACCAGAGTGCTTAACCTCGCCCAAATTGTTGAATTTGACATTAATGTCTCCCTGCAGCGAACAGACCTTGAGGTCGAACGGCAAGCACAATTGCCATCAGCACATAAACCAGCATCGACGCCAGCGCTGGACCTGCAGCGTTTGCGATATCCCTGCTCATCGTCTCTCGAAGCAGCATAGGCAGAAACGCACGCCCTAAAGTATCCGCTATTCCTACGGCGAGTGCCGCGTAAAATGCACCGCTCACTGAACCGATTCCGCCGATCACAATGACCACCAGCGTCGTTATCAGTACGGGTTCACCCATTCCAGACTGAATGGATAGAATAGGCGCGACCATTATGCCGGCCAGACCAGCCAATCCGGCTCCCAGGCTGAAAAGCAGTCTGTTAAGAAGCTTGATGTTGACACCCAAAGCGCCGATCATCTTCGGATTGGATGCTCCCGCCCGGATCAGCATTCCTAGGCGTGTTCGATGCATCAGCAGATACGAGCCAATCGCAACTAGCAAACCTACTACGATGATCGCAAACCGATACGCGGAATAGCTGATTCCAAACAGGTCGACGGTACTATCCAGGAAAGCAGGTACCGGAAGAAAGTAAGGCTGAGATCCCCACATGATGCGGACAATCTCATTGAAGAACAGCACCATGCCAAATGTGGCCAGAACGTGGTCCAGGTGATCCCGGGCGTACAGGCGCGATACGGCAGCCTTCTCCAGGACGAATCCCAAAGCAATGCAACCGCCCACAGCTGCCAGCGCCGCGAGCGTAAAGGAAGCAGTCAGACCATAAGCGGCGGCAGCAAAATATGCGCCCATCATATAAAGCGAGCCGTGCGCAAGATTCACAAAACCCATAATGCCAAATACCAAGGTGAGGCCCGCCGCAAGTAAAAATAAAAGTACTCCGTATTGCAGTCCGTTTAGCAGCTGCGAATAAAGCAGATTTAACTCCATGATCTATTTACCTCACATTAATTGGCAATTGGCATGGTAGGCATCCTTATGTTCAGGTAGCGGCGTGCCAAGCAGTTTCACGACGGGCTTGCCAGATTCATTGACGACATGAAAAACATAATAATTTTGAATCGGAAAATTATTGTTATTAAAACGGAACGGACCTCGCACAGAGCGGAACTCCTGTCCAGATGTTTTCACTGCCGCAGCAAATGCCTGTTTATTTGAAGTATCACCCTTTACTTTGCGAATCGCGACATCAAGCAGCTGCGCAGCATCGAAGGCCGTTGCAGCAAACGCACTTGGCGTTCGCTTGTACTTTGTCTCGAATGAAGCGATAAATTTCCTGTTTTCTGGATTGTCCAGTCCGACATGCCACATCGCTCCCGAGATAGTGCCCACGGCTGTATGTTGCAGGGCCGGCATCGTCGTACCGTCTACGGTAAACACCGAATAATTTGGAAATTTGCCAAGTAGCCCTGCCTGACTCAGTTGCCTGATGTAGTTCACGCCCATGCCGCCTGGATAGAAAGCAAACACGGCATCGGGTTTGCTGGCCTGCAGCTGTGCGATTTCTGCTGAATAGTCGCTCTGCCCAACTTGTGTATATACTTCATCGACGACCTTACCTTTGTAGAAGCGCTTGAATCCAGCCAGCATGTCTTTCCCAGCTTGATAGTTGGGTGCCATCAGGTAGACGTGTTTGTGACCTTTATCCTGGACATACTTGCCCATCGCTTCGGCTGCTCCATCGTTTTGCCATGCCACCGAAAACAAATTGGCCGCGCACGACGTACCGGCGATCGGCGACGGGCCGGCGTTGGTTGCAATGGCGACTGTGCCAGATTCGACGATAGTCTTCACGCTAGCCATCATCACGTTGGAAAATCCCAGGCCGACGATGGCGTCAACCTTGTCTTTTTCGATGAATTTGCGAGTGATCTGGATGCCGATTTCCGGCTTCAATTGATCGTCCTCTTTGAAGATCGTAACTGCCTGCCCGCCCAGTTTGCCTCCATGCTGCTCGAGCGCGAGCATGAATCCGTCGACCTGGTCCTGTCCGACCACAGCCTGGCTTCCCGATAACGGCCCCGACAGGCCTATTTTTACTTGTGCTTGGGCGAGCGAAGCCATGCTCAGCACTATTCCGGCGACGAGGATCGGCAGCAATTTATGAATTGTCATTTTTGTCTCCTAAATTATTGGTTTGATTGCTCAATCGAGTTCGATAAAACCCTGGCCAACCCGCGCTCGATCAGTTGACCATTGGTAATCATGTGTATCAGTTCAGTCCTGCTCCATGATTTTGTTAAGACTTAACCCGGGCCGAGCGCTTGGAAGAGTTCGGCCCGGTTCGTAGCTGCCATCCGCCAAGCTTGCGCTTCGGGAAGCTGGCGGGCATTCATATCCGTACACCTAGCCGGAATCCTTCCTGGATCGCCTGCTCCAAGCCGCGCGGAAT
>JBAQKU010000512.1:0-2390 GCA_049301315.1 Telluria sp. | reverse complement strand
CAGCTGCAGTGGGGCGACGCGCCCATGGCGCACAATGTCAAGATGGCCAAGCGCGTGCTCGAACGCAATGTCGGCATCATGTTGTGCGGAGAAACAGGAACCGGCAAGGAAATGTTCGCCAAGGCCGTGCACCAGTCGGGCAGCCGCGTGCACAAGCCGTTTGTTGCGATCAACTGCGCCGCGATTCCGGAATCGCTGATCGAAAGCGAATTATTCGGCTACAAGCCGGGCGCCTTCACCGGCGCCAGCAAGGAAGGCCAGCGCGGCAAGATCTTCCTGGCCAACGGCGGCACCCTGTTCCTCGACGAGATCGGCGACATGCCGGTCGCGCTGCAGGCGCGGCTGCTGCGCGTGCTCGAGGAGCGCGAAGTGCTCCCGCTCGGCAGCGACACGCCGATCAAGCTCGATATCCGGCTGGTCTGCGCGACCCACTGCGACCTTCAGAAAAAAATCGCGCTGGGCGAATTTCGCGAAGACCTGTACTACCGTTTGCAGGGCATCACCCTGACGCTGCCGCCGCTGCGCGAGCGCACCGACCGGCATGCGCTGATCCGGCACCTGATCGGGCAGGAGAGCGAACCGGACGAGCGCATCGGCATCGACCAGGCGCTGCTCGATCTGTTCGACCAGCATCGCTGGCCCGGCAATATACGCCAGTTGCGCCACCTGCTGCGCACCATGATCGCACTGCGCGAATCGGACCAGCTGACGCTCGCGGACCTGCCGCCCGAGTTTTGCGCCGCCTGCGCGCCGGCTCCCGCGGCGCAAGCCGAACGCGCGCCGCAGGAGGACCTCAATCCGCTCGAGAACGCCGAACGGCAGGCCCTGATCGATGAGCTCAAGCGGCACGACTGGAACATCACGACCCTGGCCAGGCAGCTCAAGATCAGCCGCAACACGCTGTATCGCAAGGTGCAGCGCCTTCACATCAAAAATCCCGGCAAGACCGTACTTCATTAAGCGAATCGATATCATGCACACCGAACAGCAATACACGCGCACGGCGATGTCCCTGCACTGGCTCATCGCGCTGCTGCTGGTGGGCCAGTTCAGCCTCGGATGGTTGCTCGAAGGCATTGCGCGCAACACGCCCGAACGCGGCTATTTCGTCAACCTGCACAAGAGCACGGGCGTGCTGATCGGCCTGCTTATCCTGCTGCGCATCGTCTGGCGCCTTGGCCACCGGGCCCCGCCCCTGCCGCTGTCGATGCCGCTCTGGCAGCGGCGCGCGGCCCACGCCAGCCACCTGGCGATGTACCTGTGCATGCTGCTGGTACCCTTGTCGGGCTACCTCGCGTCCAACTTCAGCAAGCACGGCATCAAATTTTTCAACGTCGTCAAATGGGCGCCGTGGGGCAGCGACGACAAGCTGCTGTATGCCTTCTTCAAGCAGACGCACCAAGTCGCCACCGTGCTGCTCGCCGCTCTCATCGCGCTGCATCTGCTTGCGCTGGCCAAGCATGTGCTGCTTGACCGCTCCGCCATTTTTTCACGCATGTGGCCGCGGCGCGCCCTGCACGACTGACAACAGCGGGCGCGCTAGAGGGCGGTGAATGCCTCGGCGTCCACGCTCACCGACAGCGCCCTGCACCGCGGCCCGGCCGGACCGATGGCGTCGCCCAGCAGGTCGAGCACCAGGGCGGCAGGATTGCAGCCGATCGAGGCGTGCAGCCCGGCGTACGAGGTCGTCATTCGCGGGTTGATTTCAAGCACGATCACGCCGCACTCGGCCAGGATGAAGTCCACCCCCACGTGGCCCCACAGGCCGGGGATCAGCGCTGCGATCCTCTGGCCCAGCCGCTCGAATTCGCCGCTGCTGTCGGCCATGCAGTTGACCGTGCTGCCCAGGAAATGAAACTGGTTGCCGCGCACGGCAATGCGCTGCTCGTTACAGCTCAAGAGGCGTGCGACCCCGTCGCGGCACAGCAGCGACAGGCTGCAGACCTTGCCGGGAATGAACGGCTGCAGCACATAGCCTTCGCCGCCGCTTTCCGCGATCCAGTCCAGCGCGGCATGCGCGCCGCTGAAGATGCGCGTGTCCACGCAGCCGGCGCCATGCTCGGGCTTGACGACCCAGGCGCCAGAATGGGCGGGCAAGCTGTCGCACGGCGCATAGGCCGCCGCCACCGCAATGCCGGCCTTGGCCAGTGCGCGCCCGGTGAGCAGCTTGCTGCCTGCCAGGCGCACCGCACCGGGTTTGCTTCCCAGTAAAATTCGCTTGCTTCGCAACACCTTGCGCGACAGGCGCTCCAACAGGCCGCCCGACTCGGGCGCCACCGGCCACACCGCGTCGGCCGCCTGCCCACAGGCGTTGAAGCGGCGCGCGAACGGTCCGCCGTCGGCGACAACCTGCGCACCGGCGGGCACATCGGGCATCGGCAGCCCCGGAT
>JBAQKU010000511.1:0-12843 GCA_049301315.1 Telluria sp. | reverse complement strand
GCGGCGCAGGGGGCGCCTTGAACAGTGGCTGGGGTGGTCGGGAAGGCTTTGCGGCCGGCTCGAGCGCCGCAAAAAAATCCTGCGCGAATAATTCTAGCTGGAGACCGTTGATCTTGGGTGACGTCATGTTCTGTTGCGGTGTCGATGCTCGGATCAGGGCGCCAATCCCGCTCAGCCAGCGCTGTAGGCGTGGGGCGAAATGACGCGCATTTCTGATTCTATCCAATTTTCTACCTCTTGCATCAGGCTGTCGGGTGTGTGGCCTTGCGGCGAAATCGGCTTGCCGATCGATACAGTGATCACACCCGGACGTTTCAGGAAGGATTGCTTGGGCCAGCATTCACCTGAATTATGCGCGATCGGGACGACGACCGTGTTGGTTTCTATCGCCAATCGTGTTCCTCCGCTTTTATATTTTCCTTTTTGTCCGACCGGGATGCGTGTCCCTTCCGGGAACATGATAATCCATTGGCCGTCGGCCAGGCGCCGTTTGCCGTGTGCGACGACGTGCTTGAAGGCGTTCTTGCCCTTGCTGCGGTCGATCGGGATCATGCGCAGCAGCGCCATGCCCCAGCCGAAAAACGGAATGTACAGGATCTCTTTCTTGAACACGTACACCAGCGGGCGCTTCATGTTCGGCAGCAGGAAAATGGTTTCCCACGCCGACTGGTGCTTCGAGAGCAGGATGACCGGCGCATCGGGCAGGTTGTCGTAGCCCTTGAAGCGGTAGTCGATGCCACAAATGACCTTGGCGCACCAGATGACGAACACGTTCCAGCGCGAGGTTACCCAGAAGCGCTGGTTGTAGGGCAGGGGAGCGGCCAGCAGGCACACGCCGGCCCAGACGACGGTGGCAACGACCATGATGACCGCAAACAGCAGGGAACGCAAAAACAGGGTGGCATTACGCAATGAAATCTCCGGGTACTGGAATCAGACGGGTATGTGGGCGGCCGCGCCGGTGGTCTTGAGCAGCACGTTGACCATCGAGGCGAGGTCGGGGAAGACCTGGGTGCCGGGCGGCAGGCCGCCGGTTTCCTGGGTCTTTTCGCCTTTGCCCGTCAACACCAGGTAGGGCAGGCAGCCGCTGTTGAAGCCGGCCTGCAGGTCGCGCAGCGAGTCGCCCACGGTCGGCACGCCTTTCAGGTTGACCTTGAAGCGTTTTCCGATTTCTTCGAACATGCCCGATTTCGGCTTGCGGCAATCGCAGCTGTCGAGCGCCGCGTGCGGGCAGAAGAAAACGGCGTCGATCGAGGCGCCCACCAGTTGCGCACTGGTGTGCATCTTCTGGTGGATCGCATTGAGCACCGTCATGTCGAACAGTTCGCGCGCGATGCCGGACTGGTTCGATGCGACCACCACCCGATAGCCGGCCTGGTTCAGGCGCGCGATCGCTTCGAGCGAACCGGGGATCGGAACCCACTCGGCCGGGGACTTGATGAACGCGGGCGAGTCGTAGTTGATGACGCCGTCGCGGTCGAGGATGATCATCTTCATGGACGCTGCCTCTCTTATGCGGCCAGTTTCGAAATGTCGGCGACCCGGTTCATCATCGCGTGCAGCGACGACAGCAGCGCCAGCCGGTTGTTGCGCAGGGCAACATCGTCGGCCATCACCATCACGCCGTTGAAGAAGGCATCGACGCCGTCGCGCAGTTGCGCCAGCGTCTTGAGGGTGCCGGTGAAGTCGCCGCGCGCGAATGCGGCGTCGGCTTCGGGCCGCACGCGGCCGATGGCGGCGAACAGTTCGCGCTCGGCCGCTTCCTGGAACAGGCTTTCCGACACCGCGCCGATGGCCAGTTCGGTTTTCTTGAGGATGTTGGTGATGCGCTTGTTGGCCGCGGCCAGCGATGCGCTCTCGGGCAGTTCGGCGAATGCCTTGACTGCGTCCAGGCGCTGCACGATGTCGTCGAGGCGGTCCGGATTTTGCGCCAGCACCGCTTCCACCTCGTTCGGGGAAAAGCCGCGCTCGCGCAGGATGCCGCGCAGGCGCTCCAGCATGAAGGAGCTCACCTCGGCGCTCGGGTCCTTGAAGCCGGGCTTGGCGGCAAACAGGCCGGCGGCGTCCGCCAGCAGGCTGCCGATGCTGAGCGGCAGGCGTTTTTCGAGCAGCATGCGCAGCACCCCGAGCGCGTGGCGGCGCAGCGCGAACGGGTCCTTGTCGCCGGTTGGCTGCAGCCCGATGCTCCAGATGCCGACCAGCGTTTCGAGCTTGTCGGCCAGCGCCACCACGGTGCCGGTGTTGGTGGCGGGCAGCGCATCGCCGGCAAAGCGCGGCTGGTAATGTTCCGACGCGGCCAGCGCAATTTCATCGTGCTCGCCGTCGTGGCGTGCGTAGTAGGTTCCCATGATGCCCTGCAGTTCTGGGAACTCGCCCACCATGTCGGTCAGCAGGTCGGCCTTGGCCAGCAGCGCGCCGCGCTCGGCCAGGGCACTGTCGTAGCCGAGCATGCGCGCGATGTTCCTGGCCAGCGCGGCCACCCGTGCGCTGCGCTCGGCCTGGGTGCCGAGCTTGTTGTGGTACACCACGTTGGCCAGCAGCGGCAGGCGCGATTCCAGCGTTTTCTTCTTGTCCTGCTCGAAGAAGAACTTGGCGTCGGACAGGCGCGGACGCACCACGCGCTCGTTGCCGCCGATGATGTGCTGCGGGTCGGCCGTTTCGAGGTTGGAGACGATCAGGAAGCGCGAACGCAGCTTGCCGTGCCTGTCGGTCAGCGCAAAATACTTCTGGTTGGTCTGCATCGTCAGGATCAGGCATTCCTGCGGCACGCTCAGGAACGCGTGCTCGAAATTGCATTCGTAGACGACCGGCCATTCGACCAGCGCCGCCACTTCGTCGAGCAGCGCTTCGGGCATCAGCACCAGGTCGTCGCCTGCCTTGTCCAGCAGGGCGGCGCGGATTTTTTCCTTGCGCGCCGAGACCGAGACGATCACCTTGCCCTCGACTTCGAGGGTGGCGGCGTAGCTGTCGGCATCGGTGATCGAGATCTCGCCGTCCGACAGGAAGCGGTGGCCGAGGGTGGCGATACCGGAGGAGAGGCCCAGGATGGCCAGCGGCACGGTGCGTGTCCCGTGCAGCGCGACCAGCCGGTGCGCGGGGCGCACGAACTGCACGGTGGCGCCGTCCGGGCGCTGGTAGCTCATCAGCTTTGGAATCGGCAGCTTGGCCACGGCGTCGTCGAGCGCGGCCTGCAGGCCGACATGCAAGGCGCTGCCGGGTGCGGTGTAGGTGTAGAAAAAGCTGTCGGCCTTGCCGTCGGCGGCGCGTTCGAGGTCGCCCACGGTGACGCCGGGGAAACCGAGCGCGGCCAGTTTCTTGGCCAGCGGCGCGCTGCCGTTGCCGGCCGCGTCCAGCGCCACGCTGACCGGCAGCACTTTTTCGCGGATCGACTTGTCGGGCGAGCCGGCGCGCACGCAGGTGATGGAGACGGCCAGCCGGCGCGGGGTGGCGTAGGCCGTGGCGACGCTGCCTGGGTCGAGGAAGTCACGCGATTTCAAACCGTTGACGATGCCCGCGGCGAACGCCGCGCCCAGTTTGTCAAGGGCCTTCGGCGGCAGTTCTTCGGTCAGCAGTTCGACTAATAGTGTGTGGGTCATGGTTCTTGTCTTGTGTTTTGTCTTGTCCGGTCCGGCACCTATGCGGCTTCGCGGGCGGCGCCTGGCGCCATCGGGAAGCCCAGCTTTTCACGCGAGTCGTAGTAGGCCTGCGCCACCAGGCGCGAGAGCGTGCGCACGCGGCCGATGTAGGCGGCGCGCTCGGTGACCGAGATCGCGCCGCGCGCGTCGAGCATGTTGAAGCTGTGCGAGGCCTTCATGATCTGTTCGTAGGCCGGCAGCGTGAGCTGCAGTTCGACCAGGCGCTTCGCTTCGGACTCGTGGTTGGCGAACTGCGCAAACAGCAGCTCGGTGTTGGCGTGTTCGAAGTTGTAGGTGGACTGTTCGACTTCGTTCTGATGGAACACGTCGCCGTAGCTCAAGGCCTTCCTGACGCCGTTTTCTTCCCACTCGGTCCATACCAGGTCGTACACGTTCTCGACGCCCTGCAGGTACATCGCGAGGCGTTCGATGCCGTAGGTGATCTCGCCCAGCACCGGCTTGCAGTCGAGCCCGCCAACCTGCTGGAAATAGGTGAACTGGGTCACTTCCATTCCGTTGAGCCAGACTTCCCAGCCCAGGCCCCAGGCGCCCAGGGTCGGGCTTTCCCAGTCGTCCTCGACGAAGCGCACGTCGTTCTGCTTCAGGTCCAGGCCGAGCGCCTCGAGCGAACCGAGATACAGGTCGAGGATGTTTTCCGGCGCCGGCTTGAGCACCACCTGGTACTGGTAGTAATGCTGCAGGCGGTTCGGGTTCTCGCCGTAGCGCCCATCCTTGGGACGGCGCGAGGGCTGCACGTAGGCGGCGCGCCAGGGCTCCGGTCCGATCGCGCGCAGGAAGGTGCCGGTGTGGAAAGTGCCGGCGCCGACTTCCATGTCGTACGGCTGGAGCAGGGCGCAGCCTTGCTTGTCCCAGTAGGTTTGCAGCGTCAGGATAATTTGTTGGAATGTGAGCATCTTGGATTGACTGTCGCGCGTAGCGGGTCGCGAACGAAGTGAGTTTGCTAAAACGACCAATTTTAGCGGTTTTTGGCGGGGGTCTGGGTGTCTATGTCGCTTTTAGTGCTTTTTTGCGGTAAATCCTGCCGGAAATCCAGGCCGCGCCCAGACCGAGGGCGCCGAGCGCGAGGAACAGGTAGTTGCCAAAACGAATATATGGGGTCATGCCGGCCATGCCTTGCACGCTCGCCGCCAGGGTGCCGCGCGTGTAGGGGGCGAGCTGGGCATTGACCACGCCGCGCCCGTCGATGACGGCGGTGGCGCCGTTGTTGGTCGAGCGCAGCATCGGACGGCCGGTTTCGAGCGATCGCATTTGCGAAATCTGCAAGTGCTGGGGAATCGCGACCGATTCGCCGTACCAGGCCAGGTTCGACACGTTCAGCAGCACCGTGGCGGGGCGCGCGGCGGTGCGCAGCTGGAGCGCGATTTCCTCGCCGAAGGCGTCTTCGTAGCACACGTTCGGCAGCACCAGCTGGTCCTTGACCGCGAACGCCGCCTGCACCTGGGCGCCGCGCTGGTTGTCGCCGAGCGGGATGTGCATCATGTCGATGAACCAGCGAAACCCGGGCGGCACGAATTCGCCGAACGGCACCAGATGCTGCTTGTCGAAGCGGTACGACTTTCCGCTGGGCGCCACCCCGGCCACGCTGTTGGTGTACTTGTCGGGACCGTCGAGCAGCGGGATGCCGAACATCAGGTAGCTGCCCGAGCGCACCGCGAAGCCGGCCAGGCTGTCGAGGTAGTCGGGCGGCAGGTATTGGGGGAACACCGGAATGGCCGTCTCCGGCGCGGCGATCAGGTCGGCCGGGGCGGCCGTGATCATGCCGCCGTACAGCGCCAGGATCGAGTCGAGGTGGGCCGGGGTGAACTTCTGGTCCTGCGGCACATTGCCCTGCAGCAGGCGCACCGAGATCGGTTTTCCTTGCGGGTGGGTCCATTCGATCGCCTTCAGGCCGAAGCCGGCGGCCATCAGCAGGGCGAACAGGCCGAGCGCGAACAGGCGCGCGCGCTGGGTCAGCATGACCAGGCAGGCGGCGCACAGGGCGGCCAGCACGCCAAGGCCGTACACGCCCACCAGCGGCGCGAAGCCGGCCAGCGGACTGGCGTTGTGGGCATAGCCGGAGGCCACCCAGGGAAAGCCGGTGAACAGCCAGCCGCGCATCCATTCCGACAGGCCCCACAGGATCGGCAGCACCAGCAGCTGAAAGCTGGTCACCGGCAGCGACCAGCGGCGCCGCAGCCAGGTCGCGACCCCGGTCGCGAGCGCGCCGAACACGCCCATGTACAGGCCGAGCAGGCCGATGGCAAGCGCGGCCAGCGGGGCCGGCAGCCCGCCGAAGCGGTGGAGCGCGATGAAAAGCCAGTGCATGCCCGCGACCGACCAGCCGAAGCCGAAGGCCCAGCCCAGGAGGGTGCTGCGGCGGGTCGATCCCTGCATGCCGGCCTGGTAGAACAGGTAGGCCAGCGCCAGGATCTGCAGCGGCCACCAGCCGAACGGCGCGAACGAGAACACGCTGGCCGCGCCCGCCACCGCCGCCAATAGCAGGGCGCGCACGCCGGGGCGGTCTGGCCTGGTTGCGGAATCGGGTCGGGCCGCCACGGTCAGTGCTGTTCTTCGTCCGGAAGCGGCAGTTTCTCGACCAGCAGCACGTGGATCTGGCGCGCGTCGGCGCGCAGCACTTCGAAGCGCAGCTTGTCGATGTCGAACACGTCGCCCTTGTGCGGCATGCGCCCGAGGTGGTTTGCGACCAGCCCGCCGATGGTGTCGACGTCGTCCTCGGGCAGGTCGGTGCCCAGTTCCTCGTTGAACTGCGCGATTTCGGTAAGCGCCTTGATGCGCCAGCGCGGCCCCAGCTGGCCTTCCTTGATCGAGAGGATGTTGTCCTCTTCCTCGTCGAAATCGTACTCGTCCTCGATGTCGCCGACGATCTGCTCGAGCACGTCCTCGATGGTGATCAGGCCGGCCACGCCGCTGTATTCGTCGACCACGATCGCCATATGGTTATGGTTGGCGCGGAAGTCGCGCAGCAGGATGTTCAGGCGCTTCGATTCCGGAATGAAGATGGCCGGGCGCAGCATGTCGCGCACGTCGAACGATTCTTCGGCGTAGTAGCGCAGCAGGTCCTTGGCCAGCAGGATGCCGACGACCTTGTCGCGCTCGCCCTCGATGGCGGGAAAGCGCGAGTGGGCCGTGGCCAGCACGGTCGGCAGCCATTCCTCGATCGGCTTGCCGATGTCGATCACGTCCATCTGCGAGCGCGGCACCATGATGTCGCGCACGGACAGGTCCGACACCTGGAACACTCCTTCGATCATGGACAGCGCATCGGCGTCGATCAGGTTGCGTTCGTGGGCGTCGTGCAGGACTTCGAGCAGCTCGGCGCGGTTCTCGGGCTCAGGGGAAATCAGTGCGGTCAGGCGTTCAAACAGTGACCGGTGGTGCTTGCCGTCTGGTTTGACGGCATTAGGGTGCTCTGGCATAGTTGGCGTGAGCCGTTGTTGCAATGGGCTATAGGATACACCAAAAGTGCCAGCGCCCCGTTTTCGGGGCGGGTGGGCCGTTCAGGTCCGCCTTTCCGGACCCTTTTCCGCGGGGCGCGGGGTGTCCTCGCCGCCAGGCAGCAGTGCCGCCGCCAGCGGCGAACGCGCAGGTCCATGCAGCACGATGCCGTCGGTGTCGAAGCGCGAGCCGTGGCACGGGCAGTCCCAGGATTTCTCGGCCCCGTTCCAGTGCACCGCGCAGCCGAGGTGGGTGCAGGCGGCCGAGAGCACGTGCAGGCCGCCATCGGTGGCGCGGTACACCGCCAGCAGCTTGCCGCCATCGCGCAGCAGTGCGCCTTCGCCGCTGGCGATCTGGCTGGCCGAGTCGACGTCGCCGGGCTTGACCCAGTCGCTGTACTGGGCCAGCGTGTTGGCTTGTTCCGCAATGAATTCGCCAAGGCCGTGGATCGCCTTGCGTGACGGCGAATACAACTCGGCCCAGGGGTTCGGGCGACCCAGGATCAGGTCGGTCACCAGCATGGCGCCGGCGGTGCAGTGGGTCATGCCGTTGCCGGAGTCGCCGGTGATCAGGTAGACATTGTCGTCGTCCATCGGGTTGCGCCCGAGGTAGGCCACGCCGTCGGACGGCTCCATGATTTCGCCCGACCAGCGGTACTCGAGCGCCCCGGCCACGGGGAAACGCTCGCGCGTCCAGGTTTCGATCTCGTCGTAGCGGTGCCCGGGATGGGTGTCCTGTCCGCTCTTGTGGTCTTGCCCGCCCACCACCAGCACGTCGTAGTCGGCGAGCGCGGGGCCGGGCGCGAGCCTGACGTAGTAATACGGATCGCCCGTATCCCACAGCAGCATGCGCGCGATGGCGTCCTTGGGCACGCGCAGTCCGATCACGTAGGTGCGGTAGGCGGCCTGCTTGGTATGCATCACGACGCGGTCGTTGAAGGGCGTGTTGGTGGCCACCACCACCGAGCCGGCCTCGATCGCGCCGTGGCTGGTCTTCACGGTTTGTACGCGGCTGTTGCCCGACACGTCCAGGGCGCGCGTGCCGCAATGGATGCGCCCGCCCAGGCGCTCGACCGCGCGCGCCAGCCCGGCCAGGTATTTGAGGGGATGGAACTGGCCCTGGTTGGCAAAGCACAGGCAGGGGCCGCTGTCGAACTGCATGCCCGGCACCCGTTCCAGGCGGCGCACGTCCAGCCCCAGCCTGGTGGTGCTGGCGTACTCGCGTTCGAGCACGTCGTCCCATTGCTGGCGCGGGCTGACCAGGTAGCCATTGAGCCGTTCGAAGTTGCAGTCGATCTGCTCGGTGTGCGCGATCGATTCGGCCAGGCTGGTTGCCCTGTAGTAGCTGTCGGCCACCAGCGCCGCCTTCTCGGTGCCGAATCCGCGCTCGATCACGTAGTAGCGCTCGTCGGGCGGGAAGAAGTGCGCGGTGGTGCGCCCGCTTTCGCCTGCGGCCACCCCGATGGCGTCGATGACGAGCACCGATTTACCTTCGCGCAACAGCAGGTAGGCGCTGGTGAGGCCGGCGATGCCGGCGCCGATCACGCACACGTCGGCGTGGGTGTCGCCCGGCAGCGGGGGGAATTCGGGCACGGCGGCCGTGGCCATCCACACCGATTGGGTTGAACCGTTAGTTGCTTGCATGAGGGCGCCTCCCTGGCTTCAAAGTGCTTGCAATGAAGCACCAAGTAGACACCCTGGAACGCGCACCGACCGTGCGTTGACGCACCAACCGGGAGGTTTCAGGCGCGCAAGGTAGGAAAGAGCGAAACCGGGGTCAGAGTTCTCGTCGCGGCAGTGCCGCGACTTCGTCGGTTTCATGGCGAAAATTACTCCGACCCCGCTTTCGCGTGCCGCAGTGAGCGGCTGGGCGGATCCCGGTTTCGCCAGGCCAGCAATCAGTCGGCGTACGGGTCGGGATAGCCGAGCGTCTCGAGGATGTCGCGTTCGAGCTGTTCCATTTCTTCGGCCTCGAGCTCGTCGTGATGGTCGTAGCCCTGCGCGTGCAGCACGCCGTGCACGATCAGGTGGGCGGCGTGCTCCTCGAGCGTTTTCTTCTGTTGCAGGGCTTCCTGTTCGAGCACGTCGGTGCACAGCACGATGTCGGCCTGGGTCGGCGCGTCCGGTTCGATCCGCTCGCCTTCGTTGTAGGCGAAGGTGAGCACGTTGGTGGCGTAGTCCTTGGCGCGGTATTCGCGGTTGAGCACGCGGCCTTCTTCGGCGTCGACGAAGCGCACGGTCAGTTCGGCCGGCGCGAGCAGGGCCGCCTGCACCCAGCGCCGCACTTTCTGGCGCGTGAGCGATTGCTGCAGGCGAGGGTCGGGGTACTGGACCGACAGCGCGAGCTTATGATTTTTTGCGGACATGTCTGGCGATGGCAGGTTTGGCAAGCGCGACCAGGTCCTGCGCGGACGCGGCCGATTCGTAGGCGTCGACAATGCGCGCCACCAGCGGATGGCGCACCACGTCGGCGCTGGAGAACTGGGTGAAGGCGATCCCGCGCACGTCCTTGAGCACGTGCACGGCGTCGATCAGACCGCTTTTCAGGGTCTTGTGCAGGTCGACCTGGGTCACGTCGCCGGTCACCACCGCCTTGCTGCCGAAGCCGATCCGGGTCAGGAACATCTTCATCTGTTCGACCGTCGTGTTCTGGGCCTCGTCGAGGATCACGAAGGCGTGGTTCAGGGTGCGTCCGCGCATGTAGGCCAGCGGGGCGATTTCGATGACCTGTTTCTCGAACATCTTCTGGGTCCGGTCGAAGCCGAGCAGGTCGTACAGCGCGTCGTACAGCGGACGCAGGTAGGGGTCGACCTTCTGCGCCAGGTCGCCCGGCAGAAAGCCGAGCCGCTCGCCGGCCTCGACCGCGGGGCGGGTCAGCACGATGCGCTTGACCGCGTCGCGCTCGAGCGCGTCGACCGCGCAGGCGACCGCCAGGTAGGTCTTGCCGGTGCCGGCCGGGCCGACCCCGAAGCTGATGTCGTGTTCGAGGATCGCGTGCAGGTACTCGATCTGGTGCGGGGTGCGCCCGCGCAGGTCGCTGCGGCGCGTCTTGAGCACCGGGCTGGTCACGTCGGTTTCCTCGGCCTGGCCGGCGGCGGGCGCGTGCGGCTCCAGCGCCGGGGCCAGGCCGGAGCGCTGTTCGACCAGCGCCAGCTGCACTTCCTCGATCGGCACGATCTTGTTGGCCACCGCGTAGAAGCGCTCGAGGATGGCGACGGCGCGCTCGGCGTTGCTGCCGCTGACGATGAATTTCTCGCCGCGCCGGAAAATGGTGACGTCCAGCGCGGCCGAGATCTGGCGCAGGTTTTCGTCGAGCGGGCCGCACAGGTGGGCCAGGCGCGTGTTATCGAGCGGCTCGGGGACGAAGTACGATGGCTGGGTGGGGGTCTTGGTTTTCAACTGGCTTTGGCAATCGTTTCCGAGCTGGCGACAAGCTCGCCGCGCAGGGTGTAGTTAAAACTTTCGGTGATGCGCACCTCGGCCATCTGGCCGATCAGCGCACCGGGGGCGGCGCCGGCCGCGAAGTTGACGACCCGGTTGTTCTCGGTGCGGCCCTGCAGCTCGCCGGCGTCCTTGACCGACGCGCCTTCGACCAGGATGCGCTGCACGGTGCCGACCATGGCCGCGCTGTACCTGCGCGTGTTGGCGTCGATCGCCGCCTGCAGGCGCTGCAGGCGGGCCAGCTTGACCGGGTGCGCGGTATCGTCCTCGAGGCTGGCGGCCGGGGTGCCGGGCCGCTTGCTGAAGATGAAGCTGTAGCTGGTGTCGAAGCCGACGTCGGCGACCAGCTTCATCATGGCCTCGAAGTCGGCCTCGGTCTCGCCCGGGAAGCCGACGATGAAATCGGACGAGACCGACATCTCGGGGCGCACCGCGCGGATGCGCCGGATGATGGACTTGTATTCGAGCCCGGTGTAGCCGCGCTTCATGGCCCCGAGCACCTTGTCCGAGCCGTGCTGGGCCGGCAGGTACAGGTGGTTGACCAGCTGCGGGATCCGGGCGTAGGCGTCGATCAGGCGTTGCGTGAATTCCTTCGGGTGGCTGGTCACGAAGCGGATGCGCTCGACGCCGGCAATGGCGGCCACGTAGTCGAGCAGCAGCGCGAAATCGGCGATCTCGCCGCCTTCCATCTGGCCGCGGAACGCGTTCACGTTCTGCCCGAGCAGGGTGATTTCCTTGACGCCCTGGGCGGCCAGCCCGGCCACTTCGGTGAGCACGTCTTCGAAGCGGCGCGAGACTTCCTCGCCGCGCGTGTACGGCACCACGCAGTAGCTGCAGTATTTGCTGCAGCCTTCCATGATCGAGACGAACGCGCTGGCGCCGTCGACCTTGGCCGGCGGCAGGTGGTCGAATTTTTCGATCTCGGGGAAGCTGATGTCGACCTGCGCGGCGCCGCTGCTGCGCCGCTCGCGGATCAGCTGGGGCAGGCGGTGCAGGGTCTGCGGCCCGAACACCATGTCGACGTAGGGCGCGCGCTTGACGATGGCCGCGCCCTCCTGCGAGGCGACGCAGCCGCCCACCCCGATCAGGAGGTTGGGGTTGGCGCGTTTCAGTTCGCGCAGGCGGCCCAGGTCGGAAAACACTTTTTCCTGCGCCTTCTCGCGCACCGAGCAGGTGTTGAGCAAGATGACGTCGGCGTCTTCGGGCGTGTCGGTGCGCACCAGGCCGTCGGAGGCGCCCAGCACGTCGGCCATCTTGTCCGAGTCGTACTCGTTCATTTGGCAACCGAAGGTCTTGATGAATACTTTTTTCTGCATGGAGTCGGCGCTTAATTGTTGCTGCTGGTATGGCAAGGCGGGTTGTCAGTTTACCGTAATTCCGCTGCCCGGGCCGAAAATGGAACGCTGGCGCGCGCATCGGCCGCCCCGCCCACCCCGGCCGCCACCGCCGTTCACAATTGGCGCAGCAGGCGTTCAATTATTTCCTCTTGTAAATCAAGGGGTTCCGATGGACTTGTCAGGTGCGAGGTCAAATCAAGAAAACGCTTGCGTGCGCCACCAATCGGCACCATGTGTTGAAATGACCATCAGACAAGGTTTCCAAACGATAGCTTGATTTCGAACAATGCCCGGCCTGTGCTGGTCGGATGTACTGATGACGTTTGGGTCTAATATTTGTTTGAATTGCAAGTACGTTGGAAGCGACTTCGGCCTGGACGTTTGCGCAAGGGTGCGCGGGTCCGGTCGGGAGTGGCGCGGGGCGCATACGAACCGGTCGCGGCTGTGGCATGGTTAGAACGACAGTTTAATTTAATCATGTTTATGGACGTTTTTCCGGGAACTTATTGAAGCGAAAGATAGTCTTTAACAAAGTTCGTATCGGAACTATTTCAACCACTAACACACGAGGTAAATCATGGCACACCATGCTCTGGCATCACAGGAAAGTTATAACCCCAACCACCTGCTCGACATACTGCTTGGAAAGATGCAGCTCAAAAACGATGCAGCCCTGTCGCGCATGCTCGAAGTCGCGCCACCGGTCATCAGCAAGATCCGCCACCATCGCTTGCCGGTGGGCGCCTCTCTGCTGATCCGCATGCACGAGGTCACCGGCATGAGCATTCGCGACCTGCGCGACCTGATGGGCGATCGGCGCACCAAGTATCGCCTGTCCGATGCGCAAGGCCGTCCAAAGGCCGAGGATAAAAGCGCCGAAGCTCCCGCGCCCGGCAATTATGCGCACTAAGGCCGCGGGCATGGCGGCGCTGCCTGCCATGCCTTCGGCAGTGCGCGGGTGGCAAGGCGCTGCGC
>JBAQKU010000510.1:0-2458 GCA_049301315.1 Telluria sp. | reverse complement strand
GCCGAGCAGCGCGCCGCACACGCCGAGCAGCATGCCCTCGCTGACGAAGATGCGCCGGATGCCGGCGCGGCGCTGCCCGACCGCGCGCAAGGTGCCGATCTCGACGGTGCGTTCGACCACCGCCATGCTCATGGTATTACTGACGGTAAACAGGACGATCACGCCGATCAGGGTCGCGATGAAGCCGAACACCGAATTGAAGAACTCGATGGTCTGGCGGTAGATCGGGTTCAGCGTTTCATAGTCTTGCAGCTCCAGCGGCGCGCCCTTGAAATGGTTCGCCAGCAGTTGCTCCAGGCGCGCGCGCGCCGCCGGGATCTGGCTGGTGTGCTTGAGCTGGAGCTGGATCGCCGTCACCTGCGGCGTGTCGGCGCCATAGATCAGGCGCTGGGCCTGCACCAGATGCATGCCCATGTAGATGTCGTCGAATTCCTTCAGGCCCTGGTTTTCCGCCTTCACCACTTTCAGCGCGGCCACGTTGGGCACGCCGTGCTCGTTGGCGGCCAGGATTTCGATGCGCGTCTCGGTGGCGGCGGGCGCAGCAGGTTTTTCCAGCGCGGACAGGGCCGCGATGTCGGGCGGCGCGCTGTTGCCGCCGCTCTCAGGCGGGGGCGGCGCCTGGCGGCAGTCGGGCACCTGCAGCGCCGTGCACAGCTGCAGCACGCGCGCCACGCCGGTGCCGATCACGGCCGAGTCGGAACTCGTTCCGGTCAGTGCCAGCGGGCGCGCATAGCTGGTGTTGCCGTAGTCGTCCCACAGCCGCATCCGGTTCTGCTCATCGACCACGACGCCGTTCGCGATCACCGTCTTCGACACCCCGGCCGCGAAGTTGCCCGCGATGCCGCCCAGTTGCAGCTTGGGCGTGACCACGGTGAGCATGGGCGCGAGCACCGGGTCGCGTTTGACCAGGTCGATGATGCGCTGGTAATCGGGAATGCCGTAGGCGGCCGGGTTGCCGCTGCCGTACAGGAAGTAATCCTTGCGCTGGATCTGCAGGTGCCCGCTCAGCTGCACGTAGCCGGTCTGCATCGCGTAGATCACGTTGCCGCTGTAGCCGCCGAACAGCAGAATCGCGTCGAGCCCGAAGATCATGGCCAGCAGCGTGGCCAGCGAGCGGCGCCGGTTGCGCAGCAGATTGCGCAGCGCGAGCGAGAACGTCTTCATGCCGGCTCCTTGTGTGCGTCGTGCCGCCCGGCCGGGACGATGCGCCCGTCGTGCAGGAAGATCGTGTCGTCCGCTTCGGCCAGCACTTGCGGATCGTGCGAGGAAAAGATGAACGACACCTGGTGCTCGCGCTGCATCTTGCGCATCAGCGCGATGATCGCGGCACCGGTATTGCTGTCGAGGTTAGCGGTCGGTTCGTCGGCCAGCACCAGTTGCGGCGCCGGCGCCAGTGCGCGCGCGATCGCGACGCGCTGGCGCTGCCCGCCGGACAACTGGCCCGGGCGGTTTTGCGCACGCTCCGACAGGCCCACCGCGTCGAGCAAGGCGAGCACGCGCTCGCGCCGCTGCGCGGCCGGCATGCGCGTCAGCAGCAGCGGGTATTCCACGTTTTCATACGCGCTAAGTACCGGCAGCAGATTGAAGTTCTGGAAAATGAAACCGAGGTGCTGGGCCCGGAAGTCGGACAGCGCATCGTCCCCCATCTGCTGGGTAGGGCGCCCGGCGACGATCACCTCGCCCCGGTCGGGGCGGTCGATGCAGCCGATCAGGTTGAGCAGGGTCGTCTTGCCGCTGCCGGACGGGCCCGAGATGACCGTGAAGCGGTTCGGGTGGATGCTCAGATTGATGTCGACCAGGGCCGGTACCTCGACCGCACCGAGATGATAGGTCTTGCCGACCTGCTTGAGTATGACTGGATGCATGATGCCTTCGCTTGAATGGAGCTTAGGAAATGGCGCGGCCCTCCGGTCGCGAGTCATCATTATAGTTGAGATTTCAGTAATGTTTCCAGTTAAAGAACATTTTTTTTCAACACCGTTCGCAAGCACGGCGAATCGCACTGTGCGCAGGAAAAAAGATAAAATTAAAACGATGAAACATAGTGCTGGTCCACCTCAGGAGCGCTCGATGCAGGTTCACGAATTGAAGTGTTTTGGCCTGCACCCAGGCCAAGGCAACGCCGCCCTGGTGGTGCAAGGCGGTCACGCCGCGCGCGCCGAGCGCCAGGCCTTCGCCACCGAACAGGGCAAGCACGCCTGCGTGTTTGTCGACGCCTGCGACGATGGGCAAGCAGAATTCCTGCTCGATTATTTTTATCCGCATGCGCGCAGTCCCCTGTGCATGCATGCCACGCTGGGCGCGGCCAGCGTGCTCTTTGCGCGCCAGCCGGCCTATGCACCGATCCGCGTCCGGACCGCCATGCGCGGCCAGTACCTGACCTTGTCGCGCAACGCGGACGGCATGTTCATCGGCCTGGCCCCGCAGGCGTTCATGCCGCCCGCCCTGGCCCCCGGCC
>JBAQKU010000509.1:0-3725 GCA_049301315.1 Telluria sp. | reverse complement strand
GGGTGCGCAGGCGCGCGTAGGTGGCCGCGCTCGATCGGGCGTCGTAGATGCCCTGCCCGGGAGGCGCCGCGGCAGGCGCCGCGCCGGCCAGCGCGTGCAGGCGCTTGCGTTCGACATCCGAGCGGATCTGCACAGCGTCCAGCAGCTCGACCAGCTGGCGCGCCAGGGCCGACTTGCCGCTGCCGGCAAAGCCATGCAGTGCGATGATCGCGCCCCGGCGCGGCCTGGCGTCGGCCTGCGCGAACGCCATCAGCTGCTCGGCCTGCTGGCTCGATCCGCCCTGCCCGGCCCGCAGCAGCGCGATTTTCCAGCGCACCAGCGCGCATTCGGTCTCGTAGTAGCGCAAGACCGGCACCCCTTCGTAGTCGCCGCTGGCCTCGAGATAGCCGTTGAGCAGGCGCGCCGCCAGCGCCGTGCAGCGCTGGCGCCGCAGGTCCATCCGGATGAAGGCCAGGTCGGCCATCACGTCGATCCAGCGCAAGCTGTCGCTGAACTCGATGCAGTCGAACACCTCGACGGCGCCGTCGATGGTCAGGATGTTGCCGCTGTGAAGATCGCCGTGGCATTCCCTGACGAATCCCTGTTCCTTGCGTTGCGCGAACATCGCTCCGAGCGCGCGCAGGCGCCCGGCCTGCCACGCGCGCATGGTCTCGACGGCGCCGGCGGCGACGGCGCTGCGCGCCAGTGCCGCCAGCAGCGCAATGTTGTCATCGGCAATTTTCTCGATGGCGGCGGCCGAGCCCCAGGGGCTGGCCGCGGACGCGCGCGCCGCCTGCTGGTGGAACAGCGCAAGCTTGCGCGCGAGCAGGTCGACTTCGCCGGCTGTCAGTGCGCCCTGCGCGATGCGCGTGCTCCACAGTGCATCCTGCGCAAAACTGCGCATCCAGACGCAATACTCGAGCGCGGCGCCGGCGCCGCCCAGCTGCGGCCGCGCCAGGCTGCCCGTCACCGGCAGCACGCCCAGGTAGAGCGCGCTCGCCAGGCGCCGGTTCAGCCGCACTTCTTCCTGGCAATAGAAATGGCGTGCTTGCAGCGTGGAAAAATCGAGAAAGTCGAAGCGCACGGCTTTCTTGATCTTGTAGGCGTGCGCGCGCCCTGCCAGCACCCACGAGATGTGGGTCTCGAACAGTGCGGGCGCCGGCGCTTGTTGGGCGAGCAGGCGCTGGAGCGCCTTGACCAGCATTCCCTGATCGTGCAAGGCACTCTGGTCATCCATGCGCATCCCGCGTCGAAGTGCAGTCAATGGTAGACAGCGCCCGCGCCGGGAATGCAGGAACAAGGTGCAAAGCCCTGATGTAACGCAAATCGCTGCCCGCGACCTGGAAACTCCGACACGATCGCGCATTCTAATTGGTGGCCGCCGCCATTCCGGCGACGTCCTTGAGGTCCTCCCCGCCCTGCTTGGCGGGATTTCTCGGAGCAAATCTGATGAACCAGACTCCCACGCCACAGCAGGCACAGGCGCCCTTGCAGCCCCTGCTGGCACAAGCGATGACCTGCATCGCCGATCCGATCTTCATCACCGACGACACCGGCAAGATCGTCTGGATCAACGATGCGTTTTCCCGCTTGAGCGGTTACGACAGCGACGAGGCGCTCGGGCACACACCGGCGATCTTGCAGTCGGGTAAGCAAAACCCCTCCTTTTACGCCGAGCTGTGGCAAACCATCCGCGCCGGCGACGTCTGGCAGGGCGAGATCGTCGACCGGCGCAAGGACGGCAGCTATTACACCGCCGAGGAAATCATCACGCCGCTGCGCAACGACCAGGGCGCCATCAGCCATTTCATCGCGGTCCAGCACGACATTACCCGGCGCCGGCAGGAAAGCGAGCGCGACCGCCACCTGGCCTATCACGACATCCTGACCGACTTGCCGAACCGGGCGCTGCTGCACGAAGCCCAGCAAAAGGCCATTTCGCACGCCCGCCGCACCCAGCAGCTATTGGCCACCATGTTCCTCGACCTCGACGGCTTCAAGACGGTCAACGACAAGCTGGGACACTCGACCGGCGACCAACTGCTGGTCGCGGTGGCCGACCGCCTGCGCGCCAACATCCGGCAGTCCGACACCATCGCCCGCTTCGGCGGCGACGAATTCGCCATTCTCGTGACCGGCTTCGAGGACATCAGCGTCCCGGCCACGCTCGCGCGCAAGCTGATTGACGCGCTGACGCATCCGTTTGTCCTGCGTGGCCAAAAATTTTCCCTCAGCGCCAGCATCGGCATCGCGCTGTACCCGGCCGATGGCAACGATCCGGAAACCTTGCTTGTCAATGCAGACAAGGCCATGTACCAGGCCAAGGTCGAGGGCGGCCGGCGCTGGCGCTTCTACGACAGCGCCTCATGCAACCGGATGCAGGAGCGGCCCGGGGGCGACAGCCCCTGAGCGCCAGGCTGTTCTCGAGCGCATGCGCGTGTGCACCATGCCTGCCACCTTGCCCTCCCTGCCCGGCGTGACGCTCGAATCGAAGGTGGCGTTCCTGCGCCACTCGGGCAGCTACCCGGAACCGGCGTACCGGGTCGAAGCGCTCGAAACCCATATGTCATGGGTGTTCCTGGCCGGCGCCTATGTCTACAAGCTCAAGAAACCGGTGTGCTATGAGCTGCTCGACTTTCGCACGCTCGATGCCAGGCGCTTTTATTGCGAGGAAGAGGTGCGGCTGAACCGGCGCCTGGCGGCCCAGGTCTACCTGGGCACGGTGCCGCTCACGCTCGACGCGCATGCCCACCTGCAGCTCGACGGGCGCGGCACCCCGATCGACTGGCTGGTCAAGATGTGTCGCCTGCCGGCGCGCCAGATGCTCGACTACGCGATCGTGCACCAGAGTGTGCAAGATGCCGACTTCGAGCGCGTGGCCGTGCACCTGGCCGCTTTTTATCGCGCCTGCGAACCGGTGCCGACCGACCCGGTTCGCTATCGCGCGCGGCTGCAGCGCCAGATCGAGTCGAACCGCCAGGAACTCGGGCTCGCGCTGTACCGCCTGCCGCGCGCCCAGGTCGACGCCATCTGCCAGGCCCAGGCGGCGGCGCTCGAGCGCATGGCCGGCCTGTTCGATGCGCGGGTGCGCGCCAACCGGGTGATCGAAGGCCACGGCGACCTGCGCCCCGAGCACATTTGCCTGCGCCCGCACCTGGCCATCATCGACTGCCTCGAATTCTCGCGCGAGCTGCGCCTGGTCGATCCGGCCGACGAGCTCTCCTTCCTGGCGCTCGAGTGCGAACGGCTGGGCGCGGCGGCGGCCGGCGCCACCCTGCTGGCCAGGTACGGCGCGCTGTCGGGCGACGTGCCCGATGCGCGCCTGGTGCATTTCTACCAGAGCTACCGCGCCGGCATGCGCGCCACGATCTCGGCGCGCCACCTGCAGGAAGAAAAATTCCGCTACTCGCCGCAGTGGATCAAGCGCACCGGGCAATACCTGCAGCTGGCCGACCAGCATGTCGGGCATTGCGCCTGAACTGCGCGGCCGGCGTCAGGTTTCCAGCAACTGCGAGATCGAGCCGCCCGTGTGGGCGCGCCGGATGGCCTCGCCGAACAGGGGGGCGCTCGGGAGCACCACCAGTTTTGCCTGGGCCGCCGGGTCGTCCAGACGGAACGCGGGAACCGAGTCGGTCACGACGATGCGCTCGAAGGCGCTGCGGCCCAGCAGCGCGCCAGCCTCGCCGATGAACAGGCCGTGGCTGGCGGCGGCGAACACGCGCGCCGCGCCGCGCTCGATGCAGCTG
>JBAQKU010000508.1:0-7533 GCA_049301315.1 Telluria sp. | reverse complement strand
CCCTACGACAATCCGGTGCCCGCCGGCGCGCCGGCGCTGGACCTGGTCACCATCAACATGTCCTACCACGACATCGTCAACACCACGACCGACCGCGCCGCCATGAACCGGCACCTGTACGCGGCGCTCAAGCCGGGCGGCCATGTCGTCATCATCGACAATGCGGCCAAGGACGGCAGCGGCCTGTCGGCCACCAAGACCTTGCACCGCATCGACGAAGCGGCCGTGATTGCCGAACTGCGCGCGGCCGGCTTCGTGCTGGACGCCAAGGGCGACTATCTGCGGGTGCCGTCCGACCCGCGCGAACTGCCCTTCTTCAAGATGGACGGGCAGCCGGACGACAAGTTCGCGCTGCGCTTCGTCAAGAGATAAACGGTGCGGGGCGCTCCGGGCGCGCGTCCATTCGCATCCATCGACCCGGAGCCTCCCCCATGAAGATCCATACCCTGCTGCATCGCTTCGTGCGCAGCCGTCCGCACCTGAGCCTTGCCATCGCGTTCGGCGTGGCGCTCGGCCTGGCCCTGCCCGACACGCTGCGCCCGATCATGCGCGCACTGATCGGATGGAACGTCGCGGTGTGGAGCTACCTGCTCGCCATGCTGCCGGTCGTCACGCGCGCCGACCATGCCAAGGTAAGGCAAACCGCCGCCGCGCAGGACGAGAGCGCCGGCCTGGTGCTGGCAACGCTGACGGCGGCCTCGGTGCTCACGCTGACGGCGGTGATCTCCGAACTGGGGGCGATCCCGCAATTGCCCCCGGACGAACGCGGCCTGCGCTACGGTTTTACGGCGCTGACCGTGTTCGGATCGTGGTTTCTGGTCGGCACCTTGTACTGCTTCCACTATGCCCACCTGTTCTATCGCGCCGCCGGACATGCCTTGCCGCTCGAGTTCCCGTGCAATGAGAAGGAGCCCGTTTACTGGGACTTCCTGTACTTCTCCTTCACCATTGCGGTCGCCGTGCAGACCTCGGATGTGATGGTCAAGACGCGCGGCATGCGCAAGCTGGTGCTCAGCCAGTCGCTGCTGACCTTCTTCTTCAACCTGGCCATCCTCGGCCTGTCGATCAATATCGCCGCAGGCCTGATCAACCGTTAGGCGCGTTCTCCAGGCAAGACATTGCGTGCGAAAGGTGTAAGATATGGCTGTGTGCGCAACGTTGTTGCCAACCCTGGCTCAGCGCAGTAACGCGCGCCGTCCGCACATGGCAACACCTGGGGTTGGAGTAGCGACTTTTTGAAACAACCGGGAGTGAGCATATGCAAATCAACATTAATACCGACAAGACGATCGAGCGCCATCAAGGCCTGGACAATCACGTGGAAACCGTGGTCAAGTCCGCAGTGCAGCGTTTTGGCGAACACATCACCCGAGTTGAAGTGCACCTCAGTGACGAGAACAGCCATAAATCCAGCGACGGCGGCAACCGCTGCCTGCTCGAGGCACGCGTGACGGGTTACCAGCCAATCGCGGTCAGCGACCACTCGGTGCACCTGCACCAGGCCATCTCGGGCGCCGCCGACAAGCTCGAACGCGCCATCGACAGCGCGCTCGGCAGGCTGCACGACAAGAAACTGCATGCGAGCCCGCGGCCGGTCGATGAAACGCCGGAAGCGAGCGAATAATCAACACTCCAGGGCACTAGAAAGCGATGCTGGCGGTCGTCAAGGCCGCCAGACAGCCCGCCCCTTCAAGGCGCCGCTTCCCCGCCTGCCAAAGCGCGCAGGTAGCGCAGTGCGGCCAGCGCCCGGCTCCCGTACCACGACATCATTTCCCCATCGACCAACCGGACCGGCTTGCCGACCTGCTTTTCGAGCGCGTCCGCATGCGCCCCGGTAAAGCGGTACGGCTCGCTCGAGAGCAGCACCAGGTCGACCTGTTCGAGCACTTGCGCGGACCACTCGAAGCGCGGATAGCGCGCCCGGCTGCCCAGGTCGGGCAGGCGCCAGCCGATTTCAGCGAGCATGGCGGCGATGTAGGTGTCGCTCGAGACGCTCATCCACGGATCTTGCCAGATGCAGTAAAGTACGGTCTGCGCCCGGCCCTTGGGAGCGGCGCGCAAGGCCGCGTATTCGGATTCGAAGGCGGCGCACCACGCCTCCGCCTTTTCTTGAGCGCAAAAAATGCCGCCCATGAGGCGCGCCAGTTCCAGGTTGTCGCGCGGGACTCTTGGGTGCGTGACAACGATGTTGGGCACGAATTCGGCGAGCGCGTCCACGGCCGGCTTCTCGTTCTCGTCGATGTTGACCAGCACATGGGTCGGGGCCAGCGCACGGATTTTTTCCAGGTTCACATCCTTGGTGCCGCCGACCTTGGGGATGGCCTTGACCACGCCGGCGGGATGGATGCAAAAGCCGGTGCGCCCCACCAGTTGTCCGGCCAGCCCCAGATCGCACAGCAATTCGGTCAGCGACGGCACCAGCGACACGATGCGCGCCGCGCCGTCGCTGCGGTGTTCGCGCCCGAGGGCGTCGGTCAGGATCATGCTAGGGCTCCTTGTTTTGAACAAACGCAGCCATTGGAACACTGTTTCTCAAACCACAGTATGCTTGAGTTGCAGCAATGCGTTATGATGTTATTGCTAAGTGGAATGACATTCCGATCACGGATGAGAGCATATTGTGGAACAAATCGGCACTTTCGGTGCTTCCGCCTACAAGATTGAAGACCTGCAGCTGTTTCACGAGACCGACGGCGCGCAGGTTGCCGCCGCACTGGCGCAGTGCGCCGTGGTGCGCCTGGCGCCCGGGCAGCAGGTGGAGGACACCTTCCGCGCGCGTCTGTACATCGTGCTGCGCGGCGCCCTGTCGGTGGCCGCCGACACGCGCAGCGGCATGCCCGACGGAACGGTCAGCAAGATACTGCCGGGCGAGAGCGTGGGCGAGCAGTCGGTGCTCGACGAAGCGACCAACCTGGCGGCCATCACCGCCACCGAAGAGGCCGAACTGCTGGTGATCGAAGCGGACCTGGTGTGGAGCCTGATCGACCAGTCGAACGGGGTGGCGCGCAATCTGCTGCGCCTGCTCTCGTTCCGGATCCGCGCGGCCGGAGCCATGCTGCGGCGGCGCCAGAAACTGGGCGAATTCTACCGCCAGCTGTCGATGAACGACGAACTGACCGGCTTGTACAACCGCGGCTGGCTGAGCGACATGCTGCCCAAGATGGTCGCCAGCGCCCAGCGTGCCGGCAACCCGATGTCGCTCGTGATGATCGACCTCGACCACTTCAAGAAATTCAACGACACCCACGGCCACCTGGCCGGCGACGACGCCCTGCGCGCCGCCGCCGGAGTGGTCAAGGCGGCGCTGCGCCCGTCCGACTTCGCGGTGCGCTACGGCGGCGAGGAAATGATGGTGGTCTTGCCCGACACCAGCGAAAAGCTGGCCACCCTGGTGGCCGAGCGCCTGTGCCAGCGCATGCAAAGCAAGATCGTGTTTGCCGACATGCGCCAGCCGCTGCCCCATATCACAGGTTCGTTCGGGGTCGCCTGCCTGGCTGGCGGGCTCGACGACCAGGCCCTGATCGCGGCCGCCGACGCGGCCCTGTACCGCGCCAAGGAAGGCGGACGCAACCGGGTCTGCAGCTGAGCATTCCCTCCTGCCGCATTGATGTGTACCATGGGAACAGCGCCAAGCAGGCGCCGGCCCGCCCACCTGACACCGACACCATGACCGACCACAGCTTTCTCTGGCACGACTACGAAACCTTCGGCGCCCAGCCGCGGCGCGACCGCCCGGCCCAGTTCGCCGCGATCCGCACCGATGCCGCCCTCAACGAGATCGGCGATCCGATCATGCTGTACTGCCAGCCGGCGCCCGACTTCCTGCCCGATCCGCAGTCCTGCCTGATTACCGGCATCACGCCCCAGCAATGCCTCGAATGGGGTGTGCCAGAACACAAGTTCGCGGCAACGATCGAAGCCGCGTTCAGCCAGCCGGGCACCATCGGGGTGGGCTACAACACGATCCGTTTCGACGATGAAGTCACGCGCTTCATGTTCTGGCGCAACTTGATCGACCCATATGCGCGCGAGTGGCAGAACAACTGCGGGCGCTGGGACCTGCTCGACGTAGTGCGCATGACGTACGCGCTGCGGCCCGAAGGCATCGAATGGCCGCTGCGCGAGGACGGGCGCCCCAGCTTCAAGCTCGAGCACCTGGCCAAGGCCAACGGCCTGCTGCACGAGGCCGCGCACGACGCGCTTTCGGACGTGCGCGCCACCATCGCGCTGGCGCGCCTGATCAGGCAAAGGCAGCCCAAGCTGTTCGACTTCTGCCTGGCGCTGCACAAGAAAGACAAGGTCGCCTCCGAGATGGGCCTGCACCTGGCGCCGGCGCTGCGCCAGCCGTTCCTGCACGTATCGGGCATGTTCCCTGCCGAGCGCGGCTGCATCGGGCTGGTGTGGCCGCTCGCGACGCACCCGACCAACAAGAACGAAGTGCTGGTGTGGGATTGCAGTTTCGATCCGGCCGAGCTGTTCGCGCTGGACGCCGACACGATTCGCCTGCGCATGTTCAGCAAGAGCGCCGAATTGCCGGAAGGCGTGACGCGGCTGCCGATCAAGAGCGTGCACCTGAACAAGTCGCCGATGCTGGTCGGGAACCTGAAGACGCTCACGCCGGCGCTGGCCGAGCGCTGGGGCATCGACCTCGAGCAGGGTCACGCATACGCCCGGGCCGCCGCGGCCGGGCCGGACATGGGAGCGCTGTGGGCCCAGGTCTACCAGCGCCCCGGCGCGCAGCAGGAAACCGACGTCGACGAAGACCTGTACGGCAGCTTCATCGGCAACGGCGACCGCCGCAAGCTCGAGTCGCTGCGCGGGGAAACGGGCGAGCGGCTGGCGAGCCTGACCCCCTCGTTCGACGACGAGCGTCTGGTTGAACTGCTGTTCCGTTACCGCGCGCGCAATTTCGCCCACACCCTAAGCCAGGCCGAGGCGCAGCGCTGGGAGCAGCACCGGGCCGCGCGCCTGTTCGACGGCGCAGCGGCAGCGCGCACCATCGAGCAACTGTTCGGCGAGATCGACGCGCTGTCGGAGGACGCCGACGAACGCGCCGAAGAGATTCTCGGCGCGCTGTACGACTACGCCGAAGCGATTGCACCGAGCCGGCGCTGACAGCAAGCGAAAAAAACCGGGAAAAAAATCGGGGACAGACCCCGATTTACCGCCCCAACAAAGAATCGGGGTCTGTCCCCGATTCTTTGTTGGCGATTGGAAGTGGCGCGCCTTGCCCTGCTTAGCGGTACCTGTTGATCGCGTCGCGCAAAAAATCGGGGACAGACCCCGATTTACCGCCCCAACAAAGAATCGGGGCCTGTCCCCGATTCTTTGTTGGCGATTGGAAGTGGCGCGCCTTGACTTGCTTAGCGGTACCGGTTGATCGCGTCGCGCGTCTCGAGCGCCACGCGGCGCGCCGCGGCTGCGAAGTCTTCGCTGCCTTGCGCCGTGGCATACAGGATCGCGCGCGAGGAGTTGATCATCATGCCTGTGCCGTGCGCGTCCTTGCCGGCCGTGACGCTCGCCTCGATGTCGCCGCCCTGCGCGCCGATGCCGGGTACCAGCAGCGGCATCTCGCCCACGATCGCGCGCACCTGCGCCAGCTCTTCCGGAAAGGTGGCGCCCACCACCAGCGCGCACTGGCCGTTCCGGTTCCATTTCTGGGCAACCAGCCTGGCCACATGCTGGTACAGCGGCTTGCCGTCCACGTTCAAAAATTGCAGGTCGGAGCCGCCTGGGTTCGAGGTGCGGCATAAGATGATGGCGCCGCGCTCGCTCCACTCGAGATAGGGCTCGACCGAATCGAATCCCATGTAGGGGTTGATGGTCACCGCGTCGGCGTCGTAGCGCTCGTACGCTTCGCGCGCGTATTGGTGCGCGGTGGCGCCGATGTCGCCGCGCTTGGCGTCGAGGATCAGCGGGATGTGCGGGTAGCGCTCGCGCAGGTAGCGGCAGATCGCTTCGAGCTGCGGCTCGGCGCCGATCGCGGCGAAGTAGGCAATCTGCGGCTTGAATGCACAGGCCAGGTCGGCCGTGGCGTCGATGATCGCCTTGCAGAAGGTGACGATGGCGTCGCCCTGGCTCTGCAGCCGGGCCGGCAAGCGCGCCAGGTCGGGATCGAGCCCGATACAGAGCAGGGAGTCGTTCTTGGTCCAGGCGGCGGACAGCTTGTCGATGAAATTCACGGCGGGCCTTATTGGTCGGATGCTAAGCTGCGCATTGTACCGCGTCCGCCCTCCGCGTCGCGAGCCCCGGCACGCACGTTTGAATGGACACGCCATGGTTAATTAGGGTATATTTTTGACCATTCGACAACTTGCCACGGAAGAGATGACCATGACGAATACCGTTTTTGCGCGTTGGGCGCGCCTGCTTGTGGCGCTGGCTTTTTTCAGTTCGCTGCTGTCGGGCTGCGGCTACAACCAGTTCCAGACCAAGGATGAGGCGATCAAGGCCGCGTGGGGCGAAGTGGTCAACCAGTACCAGCGCCGCGCCGACCTGATCCCTAACCTGGTCAATACGGTCAAGGGCTACGCCTCGCACGAACGGGAAACGCTCGAATCGGTCACGCGCGCGCGCGCGGCCGCGACCAGCTTCCAGATCACGCCCGAGGTGCTGAACAACCCGGCGGCGTTCCAGAAATTCCAGCAGGTGCAAGGCGAGCTGTCGGGCGCCCTGTCGCGCCTGATGGTCGTTGCCGAAAAATATCCCGAACTCAAGGCCGACACCAGTTTCCGCGACCTGCAGTCGCAGCTTGAAGGCACCGAGAACCGCATCACGGTGGCGCGCCAGCGCTACATCGCCGCGGTCCAGGATTACAACGTACTGGTGCGCAGTTTTCCGACCAACCTGACGGCGATGGTGTTCAGTTACCAGGTCAAGCCATCGTTCACGGTGGAAAACGAGAAGGCGATTTCGACCGCGCCCACCGTCAATTTCGGCAAGTAGCGCCATGACGCTGCCGCGACTTCTGTGGATCGCCATGCTGGCGCTGGCCCTGTCCGGCAGCGCCCGGGCCGAGCTGGTGCCGGTGCCTCCCCTGAGCGGGCACGTGATCGACCAGGCCGGCATGCTCGAGCCGCAGCAGCGCGGACGCCTGGAGGCGGTGCTGACCGATTACGAGGCCAGGACCGGCAGCCAGATTGCGGTGCTGCTCGTCAAGAGCACCGAACCCGAACAGATCGAGCAGTACGGCATCCGGGTGGCCGACGCCTGGAAGCTGGGACGCAAGGGCGTCGACGACGGCGTCCTGCTGCTGGTGGCAAAGGATAACCCGAGCAGCGCGCGGCGCCTGCGCATCGAGGCCGGGCGCGGCGTGCAGGGCGTGCTCACCGATGCGCAATCGAAGCGCATCCTGCAGGACGTGATCGCGCCCCATTTCAGGCAGGAACAGTATTACGACGGCCTGGTGGCAGGGGTGGGTGCGATCGCCACCCTGCTCAACCAGGAAAAATTTCCCGCCCCGCCTCCACCGAAACGCCAGGCCGAGGCCGAGTCCGATGGCGGCGCGCTGGTGCCGCTGTTGCTGTTCGCGGC
>JBAQKU010000507.1:0-13426 GCA_049301315.1 Telluria sp. | reverse complement strand
CGTCGGGAGCGCACGCGGTACAGCCAAAACTTACACCATTTCGATCGCCATCGCCGTCGCTTCGCCACCGCCGATGCACAGGGCCGCGACGCCGCGCTTGCCGCCGGTTTTTTTCAAGGCGCCGAGCAGGGTGACGACGATGCGCGCGCCGGAGGCGCCGATCGGGTGGCCCAGGGCGCAGGCGCCGCCGTGGATGTTGACCTTGCTGTGCGGGATATCGAGCTCGTGCATCGCGGCCATCGGCACCGCGGCGAACGCTTCGTTGATCTCGAACAGGTCGACCTCGCGCGCGCTCCAGCCGGTCTTCTTGAACAGCTTTTGCAGGGCGCCGATCGGCGCGGTGGTAAACAGGTTCGGTTCCTGTGCGTGGGTGGCGTGACCGACAATGCGCGCGATCACGGTGAGTCCCAGCCTGGCGGCGGTCGATTCGCGCATCAGCACCAGTGCCGCGGCGCCGTCGTTGATCGAGGAAGACGAGGCGGCGGTGATGGTGCCGTCCTTCTTGAAGGCAGCCTTGAGCGAAGGGATCTTGTCGAGCTTGGCCTTGAGCGGGCCTTCGTCCTTGTCGATGACGGTGTCGCCAGCGCGTGAGCTGACCGTCACCGGCGCGATTTCCCACTTGAAGTGGCCGTCGCTGGTGGCCGCCTGTGCGCGCTTGACCGATTCGATCGCGAACGCGTCCTGCGCCTCGCGCGTGAAGGCGTACTTGGCGGCGCATTCCTCGGCAAAGGTGCCCATCGAGCGCCCGCCGCCGGTCTTCTCGTCGCGGCTGTAGGCGTCTTCCAGGCCGTCGAGCATCATGTGGTCGAACATCATGGCGTGCCCGATGCGGTAGCCGCCGCGCGCTTTCGGAATCAGGTAGGGCGCATTGGTCATCGACTCCATGCCGCCGGCCACGATCACCTCGGCGCTGCCGGCGAGCAGGGTGTCATGCGCGAAAATGGCCGTCTGCATGGCCGAGCCGCACATCTTGGACAGGGTGACGGCGCCGGCCGACAGCGGCAGCCCGGCCTTGATGGCGGCCTGGCGCGCCGGCGCCTGGCCCTGGCCTGCCATCAGGCAGTTGCCGAAGTAGACGTGTTCGACCAGCGTGGGGTCGACCCCGGAACGTTCGACCGCGGCGGCGATCGCCACCGCGCCCAGCTCGTTTGCGCTCTTGGAGGAAAAATCGCCCTGGAAGGCGCCCATGGGGGTGCGGGCCGCACCGACGATTACGACTGGATCATTCATCATGTTGCAGGTTCTCCAAAATGGGTGGCGCGCAAGGCGCCGGGGTGGTGGTGGAAGCCTGGTTGCAGAATCGGATTTGTTGCGGATACGGGAACACGTCTTCGATGAAGCCATCCATGATGCGCTGCTTGCGCGCCTGCCAGAACGCTTTCGTCAACAGTTCGGCGTGATGCTTCAAAAAATACTTCCTGATCTTTGCATTGCCCAGCAAGAAGGTGCCGAACTGCTCGGGGAACACGTCGTGCGCGCCGACCGAGTACCAGGGCTCGGCCGACATCTCGTCTTCCTCGTTGCGCGCGGGCGGAATGTCGCGGAAATTGCAGTCGGTGATGTACTCGATTTCGTCGTAGTCGTAGAACACCACGCGCCCGTTGCGCGTGACGCCGAAGTTCTTGTACAGCATGTCGCCGGGGAAGATGTTGGCCGCCATCAGTTCCTTGATCGCGTTGCCGTACTCGACAATCCCGTGCTCGATCAGCGCCTCGTTGCCGGCCTGCTCGGCGTTGCTCAGGAAAATGTTGAGCGGCACCATGCGGCGTTCGATGTACAGGTGGCGGATGATCAGGCGGTCGTCCTCTTCCTCGACCAGCGAGGGCGCGAAATGCTTCAGTTCGGCGATCAGTTCTTCGGTGAAGCGCGCGCGCGGGAAGGCCACGTTCGAATATTCGAGCGTGTCGGCCATGCGCCCGACGCGGTCGTGGTGTTTCACCAGCAGGTATTTTTCCTTGATCTGGGCGCGCGTGGTGTCCTTGGGCGGCGGGAAGAAATCCTTGATGACCTTGAACACGTAGGGGAACGACGGCAGCGCGAACACCAGCATCACCAGGCCGCGGATGCCGGGCGCGATCTCGAACAGGTCCGAGGTGTGTTTCAGGTGCTGCAGGTAGTCGCGGTAGAACAGCGTCTTGCCCTGTTTTTGCAGCCCCAGGATGGTGTAGATCTCGCTGCGCGGCTTGCGCGGCATCAGGCTGCGCAGGAACTGCACGTAGGCCGACGGCACTTCCATGTCGACCAGGAAATACGCCCGGGTGAAGGAAAACAGGATCGAGATCTGCTCGAGGCCGGCCAGCACCGTATCGAGGATCAGTTCGTTGTTACGGTTGTGCAGGATCGGCACGATGAAGGGGTATTCGCGGCCGCCGTTGATGCCCTTGCCGACGATGTAGGCGCCCTTGTTGCGGAAGAACAGGCTCGACAGCACCTGGATCTGGTGGTTCGGCTCCAGCTTTTCGGCGCCGAAGATCTGCTGCAGGCGCGCCTCGACCAGCCGTGCGTCGCGCTCGAGGTCGGCGAATTTGCAGTCGAGCTGGAAATTGGTGATGATGCGCTTGACCGTAAACAGCAGGCCGTCGGTGGCCGGGTAGTAGACCCGGTAGGTCGGCAGCAGTTCCTCGGTCTCGATGTACTCGGTCGACACCACCGGACGCACGAAGATGAAGTCGTTGTGAAAATAGGTGCGGTTCAGGATGTTGCAGCAGACCGAATTGAAGAAGGTCTCGGCCAGTTCGGGCTGCTTGTGCCCGGCCAGCAAGCCGATATAGTGCAGCTTGGTTTCGCGCCACACTTCATCGGTTAATTCGGCGTTATCGTATTCATCTTCGAGTATCTGCACGCATTCGTGCACGCGCTTGTCGTAAAAGTCGATGCGTTCGCGGGCCGCCTGCTGGGCCACCGACCAGGCGCCTTTTTCGAAGTGGCGCTTGGCGACCTGGCTGGTCTGGCGGAACAGGCGGTAATGCTTGTCGAAACCATCAAGCATGGTGCGCGCGATGTCGAATGCGATCTGGGACGACAGCAGTTTGGGGAATGCGGCGTGGCTCATCGTTCGTCTCGATCGGCTAAGGCTGTTAAAGCACTCATTCTATAAGAACGCCCGCCCAGGCCCCTGCCTACCTGGTTTCGGCGAACAATTCGCGCCCGATCAGCATGCGCCGGATTTCGCTGGTGCCCGCGCCGATCTCATAGAGCTTGGCGTCGCGCCACAGGCGCCCGACCGGATAGTCGTTGATGTAGCCGTTGCCGCCCAGGGTCTGGATCGCTTCGCCCGCCATCCAGGTCGCCTTTTCCGCGCTGTACAGGATGGCGCCGGCGGCATCCTTGCGCAGGTTGCGGATCGCCTCGGGCGTGCCGGCGCGGTCGCAGGCCTGGCCGACCGCGTACACGTAGGCCTTGCACGCCATCATGGTCGAATACATGTCGGCCAGCTTGCCTTGCATGAGCTGGAATTCGCCGATCGGCTGGCCGAACTGCTTGCGCTCGTGCACGTAGGGCAGCACCGCGTCCATGCAGGCGGCCATGATCCCGAGCGGGCCGCCCGACAGCACGGTGCGCTCGAAGTCGAGGCCCGACATCAGCACGTTGACGCCCTTGCCCAGTCCGCCGAGCACATTTTCGGCAGGCACTTCGCAATCCTGGAACACCAGTTCGCCCGTGTGCGAGCCGCGCATGCCGAGCTTGTCGAGCTTTTGCGCGATCGAGAAACCCTTGTAGCCTTTTTCGATCAGGAAGGCGCTCATGCCGCGCGCGCCCGCTTCCAGGTCGTTCTTGGCGTACACCACCAGCACGTCCGCGTCGGGACCGTTGGTGATCCACATCTTGGTGCCGTTGAGCACCCAGCGATCGCCCTTGAACTCGGCGCGCAGCTTCATGCTGACCACGTCCGAGCCCGCGTTCGGCTCGGACATCGCGAGCGCGCCGACGTGTTCGCCGGAAATGAGCTTGGGCAGGTAGCGGCGCTTTTGCTGTTCGGTGCCGTTGCGCTTGATCTGGTTGACGCACAGGTTCGAGTGGGCGCCGTAGGACAGGCCGACCGAGGCCGAGGCGCGCGAGATTTCCTCCATCGCCACGATGTGGGCCAGGTAGCCCATCTGGGCGCCGCCGTATTCCTCGTCGACCGTGATGCCGAGCACGCCCAAGTCGCCCATCTTGCGCCACAGGTCCATCGGGAACTGGTCGCTGCGGTCGATCTCGGCCGCGCGCGGCGCGATTTCCGCGGCGGCGAATTGTTGCACTGCTTCGCGCAGGGCGGCGATGTCTTCGCCATGGTCAAAGGTCAAGCCTGGAAGATGCAGCATGTCGTCCTCACGGGTTACAGAATCAGCGAAAAAGCCAGAGGGGAATGATACCCTCGTTTGACGTTTACGTAAACGTAAAGCAAACTGCGCAGCAACGGGAGCGATGCGCGAGGTCTGCCTTAAGCCGGGCTCGCCTCCGCAAGCATGCGGCGGCACTCTTCCTCATGGGCGCTGATGTCGGCCAGCGCCATTTCGATGTCTTCACGCTGCTGCTCGAGCGCCTCGCGCTGGTGCGCCAGGGCGCCCAGGAAGCGGTTGATCTGGGCGACCGTATCCTTGGGCGACTCGTACATGTCCACGATACTCTTGATTTCAGACAAAGTCAGGCCCAAGCGCTTGCCGCGCAGCGTCAGCTTGAGGCGGGTGCGGTCGCGCGGGGTGTAGACGCGGTTGCGCCCGCCCGCGCCTTCGCGCGACGGACTGAGCAGTCCCTGGTCTTCGTAGAAACGGATGGCGCGCGCCGTGACGTCGAATTCCCGGGCCAGTTCGGCGATCGTGTAGGTTGGCATGTGCGTGTCTTGATGTAAGTTGGAAACCAATTCGTTCGGAAGCCGATGGGGTCGGGCGGAATCGTTTAGAATCAGAATCAGTCACGGCTTCCGTTTACGTCAACGTCAAGCATATTGTAACGCGCCCGCCGCATAATGAATACGAAAGATCCTTTCTGATGAACGACCTTGAATCCCAGCTCGAGTATCCGCTTGGGGAAACCCTGCCGGCGAGCGGCGCCGTGCATGAGCTCGCGCCCGGCCTGTGCTGGCTGCGCATGCCGCTGCCGTTCGCGCTCAATCATATCAACTTGTGGCTGGTGCGCGACCAGGTGGAAGGCAAGGGCGGCTGGAGCGTCATCGACAGCGGGGTCAGCACCGACGCCACGCGCGCCGCCTGGGAGCAGGTGTTCGACGACGGTTTGCGCGGCGAATCCTTGCTGCGCGTGTTCGCGACCCATTGCCACCCGGACCACGTGGGCCTGGCCGACTGGCTGTGCAGCCGCTTCGGGGCCCCGCTCTGGATGACGACCGGCGAATACGGCTTCGCGCGCATGATGTCGGGCGCCCTGCCGGGGGTCGACGGCAGCGCGGCGATCCCGCATTTCCAGCGCCACGGCCTGGCCGACCCGGAGCTGGTCGCGCAGATGAAGGCGCGGCGCAACTATTACCCCTCGCTGGTGGCGGGCGTGCCGCTGTCCTACACCCGCATGCAGGATGGCCAGCAGATCCGGATCGGGGAGCGGCGCTGGCGCGTCATCACCGGGTTCGGCCATTCTCCCGAGCACGCCGCCTTGTATTGCGAGGAGCTGAAGGTGCTCATTTCGGGCGACATGGTGCTGCCGCGTATTTCAACGAATGTGTCGGTGTTCGCGATCGAGCCGGAGAGCAATCCCCTCCAGTCCTACCTGGACTCGCTGGGCAAGTTCGCCGCGCTGCCGGCCGACACCCTGGTGCTGCCCTCGCACGGCAAGCCGTTTCGCGGCCTGCACACCCGCATCGTCCAGCTGCGCGAGCATCACGACGCGCGCCTGGCCGAGGTGGTCGAAGCGTGCGCCACGCCGCGGTCGGCCTTTGATATCGTTCCGATCATGTTCCGGCGCGCGCTGGACGCGCACCAGCTCAGTTTTGCGCTGGGCGAGGCGCTGGCCCACCTGCACAAGCTGTGGTTCGACGGTATCGTGCGGCGTGTGATCGGGGACGATGGCATTATCCGCTTCCATCTGATCTAGGCCAAACAGCGGCGTCGTGCGCCTCCCCGCTGCGGGGAGCTCCGCCTAGACTTGGATTTCCGCTCTTCGTTTTTTAATAAAGTAAAGACAACAAACAACCATCTTCAGGGCGGCGCGGCCTGTGTGCCAGATGTATCTGAAATACAGGCAATTGTTACATTTCGACTTTGCAATTGTCACAATTGGTCTCAGCATTCAAGAGACTGACTTTCATGACGTTGCATGAAATAGTGCCACCCATGAATTCATCAAATGAACGGGAAAGCTTCAGCGAACGCCTGCAACAGGCGCTGAAAAACGCCCATTACTCACCGGACAGTCCTACCCGCCTGGCGCGGGAATTCAATATTCGCTTCGACGGAAGGCCCATCACGGTGCATGCGGCCCGTAAATGGCTGGTAGGCGAGGCTATTCCGACCCAGGAGAAGCTGCGCATGATCGCCCAGTGGCTGGGCGTGCCGGCCGAGTGGCTGCGCTTTGGCGGCAGCGAAACGGCGCCGGCGAACGGCGATGCGACGGGCGGATTGTCCCGTTTCGAGTCGGCCGACGTGAAATTGATCGCCGATTTGCAGCGTCTGGACGAGCATCACCGTCAAATTGCACGTGAATTCATTCGCATGCTGGTGCGGATAAATTACCAAAAGTAGCTTTGTCACATCATTTTCGACACATAAAACGCATCTGATTGTCGTCGCGTTTTTACCAATCCAACAGGCTTGAGCCGCTTTTTACGCGCCGCGTGGCGTCACCGGCGGCGGCGCCCGCTTGCGTTTCGCGCCCTGGATTCTGGCCGGGAAATGCGATATCTCATTGCATTGTCGAAAATTTAATGCACAATACCAAGACGACCTTGATTCATTCTGTGCAGCAATTTTTGCTAATGTCACGCACAAAATCCGGATAGTGGCTCATAATCGCATGAGTACCTGCCCGTCTTTCACCTGTTACGTAACGAAGCCGAGGATCTAGCCGTCTTATGAAAAGTAACTACAGCAACACCGCCCAACTTAAAGATCTGATGACCGTCCCGCCCATGACCGCCGCCCAGCACGCAGAAGTGATGCGCAAGCGGATACAGCACCGCAGGATGGTCGAAGAAGCAAAAGAATTGAAGAAGGCCGACAGCTGGCAGTTCGAGAAACGCTGAGCTCCGCAAGGCGGGCCGCCGGGCCCGCGCCGCCCTGCAGGGGGCGCCGCGGACGCGGCGCCGGCCTGTGCATCGGATTACAGACCCAGCAGGGTCTTCAGCTCGCCCGATGCGAACATCTCGTTCATGATGTCGGAGCCGCCGATGAATTCGCCCTTCACATACAGCTGTGGAATGGTCGGCCAGTTCGAGTAGTCCTTGATGCCCTGGCGCACTTCGGCGTCGTCCAGTACGTTGACGGTCGCCATATTTTCCACTCCGCACTCCTTCAGGATTTGGATGGCACGGCCGGAAAAGCCGCATTGTGGAAACTGGGCCGTGCCCTTCATGAACAACACGACAGGGGTGTTGGTCACGGTTTCTTTGATCCAGGTTTGTACGTCGCTCATAGCTGCCTCTGTGGGTGAAAAATGGAAAGATGCCCTCATTTTATAAGAAAACGCGGCAGGGGGCACGCCGGTCCCCGCTTGCGGCGGTGTATTTATTGATCCGCATAGCCGATTTCACAAACCGGACACATCCGTATTGCCCCGGTCGCCGGATCAGCCGCGCAGCTTGGCGAAGGCGGCCGCCATGGTGCCGCCGGCCGGCGCCGCCGCTTTTTCCTGGCGGTTCTGGTGCTGGACCAGGCGCTTGGCGTCGCTGCGGTCGGCGCGCTGCTCGGGCTTGGCCCCCGGCTGCGGCGCGCTGTCGCTCAGGCGCATGGTCAGGGCGATGCGTTTGCGCTTCTCGTCCACTTCCAGCACCTTCACGCGCACCACCTGGCCGGCCTTGACCACGCTGTGCGGATCCTTGACGAAGGTGTTCGACAGCGCCGAGATGTGCACCAGGCCGTCCTGGTGCACGCCGATGTCGACGAAGGCGCCGAACGCGGCCACGTTGGTGACCACGCCCTCCAGGATCATGTCGGGACGCAGGTCGCGGATCTGCTCGACCCCTTCCTTGAAGGTGGCCGTGGTGAACTCGGGACGCGGATCGCGCCCCGGCTTTTCCAGCTCCTTGAGGATGTCGCTGATGGTCGGCACGCCGAACTTGTCGTCCGCATAACGGGCCGGGTCGAGCGTCTTGAGCAGGGCGCTGTCGCCGATCACGCCCTTCATGTCCTTCTTGATGTCGGCCAGGATCTTTTCGACCAGGGGATACGATTCCGGGTGGACCGCCGAGGCGTCCAGCGGATTGTCGCCGCCCATCACGCGCAGGAAGCCGGCGGCCTGCTCGAAGGTCTTCTCGCCCAGGCGCGGCACCGACTTGAGCGCTGCGCGCGAGGCAAACGCGCCTTTCATGTCGCGGTAGGACACGATCGCCTGCGCCACGCTGCCCGACAGGCCGGACACGCGCGCCAGCAGCGGCGCCGAGGCGGTATTGACGTCGACGCCCACCGCGTTGACGCAGTCCTCGACCACCGCGTCGAGCGCGCGCGCCAGCTGGGTCTGGCTCACATCGTGCTGGTACTGGCCCACGCCGATCGACTTCGGATCGATCTTCACCAGTTCGGCCAGCGGATCTTGCAGGCGGCGCGCGATCGAGACCGCCCCGCGCAGCGACACGTCCATGTCGGGCAGTTCGCGCGAGGCGAATTCGGAGGCCGAATAGACCGAGGCGCCGGCTTCGGACACGACGATCTTGGTCAGCTTCAGTTCCGGGCGCTGCCGGATCAGGTCCTGGGCCAGCCTGTCGGTCTCGCGCGAGGCGGTGCCGTTGCCGATCGAGATCAGGGCCACGTTGTGGCGCGCGGCCAGCTGGCCGAGCAGGTGCAGCGAGCCGTCCCAGTCGTTCCTGGGCTGGTGCGGGTAGATCACGGCGGTCTCGAGCACCTTGCCGGTGGCATCGACCAGCGCCACCTTGACGCCGGTGCGCAGGCCCGGATCGAGCCCCATGGTGGCGCGCGGACCGGCCGGGGCGGCCAGCAGCAGCGCCTTCAGGTTGAGCGCGAACACATTGATCGCGTCGAGCTCGGCGCGTTCGCGCAGCGCCCCCATCAGCTCGGTCTCGAGGTGCATGAAGCTTTTCACGCGCCAGGTCCAGCGCGCCGTGTCGGCCAGCCACTTGTCGGCCGGGCGGCCCAGGTTCTTGATGCCGAAGGCGGCCGCGATGCGCCCTTCGCACGGGTTGTGCGGTGCGTCCCACTTGGGCTTTTCCGCCTCGCTGTCGAGCCGAAGGTTGACTTCAAGCATGCCTTCGCGCCGTCCGCGCAGCAGCGCCAGCGCGCGGTGCGAGGGCAGCGTGCCGATCGTCTCGCTGTAGTCGAAATAGTCGGCGAATTTTTCGCCCTCGTCCTGCTTGCCCTCGATTACCTTCGATTCGACCACGCCGTGCTCGCGCACGTACTCGCGCAGCGACTGCAACAGGGCCGCGTCCTCGGCGAAGCGCTCCATCAGCACCTGGCGCGCGCCGTCGAGCGCGGCCTTGGTGTCGGGCACGCCCGGATTGTTGCCGTCGTCGGTGGTAAACGCCGCGCGCAGGTAGCTGGCAGCCTCTTGCTCGGGAGTAATGGACGGGTCGGCCAGCAGCGCGTCGGCCAGCGGCGCGAGGCCCGCCTCGATCGCGATCTGGGCCTTGGTGCGGCGTTTTTGCTTGTATGGCAGATACAAATCTTCGAGCCGGGTCTTGTCTTCGGCGTGCATCAACGCATCTAACAAAGACGGCGTCATCTTGTTTTGCTCGCCGATTGAGGCGATGATGGAAGACCTGCGCTCTTCCAGCTCACGCAAATAGCGCAGGCGCTCTTCGAGCAGGCGCAGCTGGATATCGTCCAGTGCGCCAGTTGCCTCCTTGCGGTAACGGGCGATAAACGGCACAGTGGCACCTTCGTCGAGCAGGGCAATGGCGGCGGCAACCTGCGCCGGCCTGGCGGCAAGTTCGAGGGCGAGACGTTGTTCGATGGAAGGCAGCATGGTGGCGTTTTCGGTAAGTCGAGGCCGACAATGATACGCAATCGGAGCGATTGCGCCAGTCTTGACAGCGCAAATGGACTATGCAACGCGAGCAACTGTTGCTAAGTGTCATTAGTCCGATCCCGGACAAAACAGAAGCGCCCGTATGAAGGATAATATTGGCAGTTGTCGTTTTTGATACAGAATGCAAAGAACAATGCACACAATGGATTTCACGCGTGAAGATGCCACAGAGGCCACCCCGGTCAAGGTAGCGGCGCCGGCGCTCGCGCCCGGCTTGCCGGCGCCGGTGGCGCTCTGGCTGCAACGGGTCGACGCGGCCGCCCATCCCCAGCCCAGGCTGACACTCGAACCGAAGGACCCCAAGGCCGCCCAATACAAATTCGTGTACGTGCTCGCCCCTACCAGCGGCGGGCGCCATGTCGCCCTGTGCCTGTGCAAGGCGCGCCTGCGTCCGAACGGCGAGGTGGCCGCCGCCAGCCCGGTGAGCGAGGTGTTCTCGCTGCTGTCGGCGCCGCCGGCCTACCTTGAAGGCGACGACGAAGACCTGGTGCGTTTCTTTATTGCAATGCGCAGCGGCGCCTCGCAAAGCAGCAGCGCGACCGAGCCGAAGGGCAAGATCGGTGCGATCCTGCTGCAAATGCTGCTTGAACAGGAGAAATTGCTGTGGGCCAACTCGTGGACCGACATGGCCGGCGGGCTGGTCTATCCGCTGCAGGCCGGGCCGGTGCGCAAGGCGCACCTGGTGTGGCGCGAGGAAGGCCGCACCGCCCGCCTCGGCTGGCAGGTGGAGGCGGCGCCCGGCGCCACCCACAGCGCGGCCGACCAGATCGACTACATGCTGCCGACCGACCCGCCGTGGTACATCGACAACCTTTCGTGCGGCGCACTGGAGCTGAACCGCGGCGGGGTCGACATCTCGCTGGCCGAGCTGCAGGCGCTGGTGGCCCAGGCCCCCCTGCTTGCCGGTAACGACAAGAAACGGGTCTCGCAGCTGCTGCTCGCGCACGGCCTGCAGCCGCTCATGCCGCTGCCCCAGCCGCTCACCCAGCGTTTGCGCGCCGACGTCAGGCCGACCCCCCATCTGTTGCTCGACAGCGTGATGCTGGCCGAGGGCAGCCTGCAGCGCTGGTACGACTACGCCGTGCTCTCCTTCGACTACGACGGCGAGCGCGTCTCGTTCGACCCGGCCCAGCGCGTGGTGCGCCAGGTCGGCGAGATCACCGAAGTGATCGCGCGCGATACGGCGGCCGAAGCGGGGGCGCTCGAGCGCCTGGCCGCGCTTGGCTTTCGCAAGCCGGGCAGCGCGCCTTTGAACGGGCTGGCCGGCGCGCTGCAGCTGGAAAGCCAGGCGCACTGGCTGCGCTTTGCCGCGGCCGACCTCGAGGGACTGGGCGAGGCCGGCTGGCAGCTACAAAAGAGCAAACACTACCGCTACGACGTGGTGGCGGTCGAGGACTGGTACGCCGAGATCGAGCAGCCGGCCGAAGCGGGCAACGCCTGGTTCGAGCTGGAACTGGGCATCGTGGTGAACCAGCAGCGGGTGCCGCTGCTGCCGCTGCTGGTGCAGCTGATCCGCAGCGCGCCGAGCGACTTCGACCCGGACGTGCTGGCCGCGCACGATGACGCCGACCAGATGCTCGCGACCTTGCCCGACGGCCTGCGCGTGGCGCTGCCGTGGGGCCGTTTGAAACCGATCCTGAGCACGCTCGGCGAGCTCTATTTCAGCGACAAGATCAAGCACCGGGTGCGCCTGTCCACGCTGGACGCGGCGCGCCTCGAGGAGCTGGCGCGCGGAACCCTTCTGCGCTGGTTTGGGGGCGAACAGCTGCGCGAGACCGGCCGCAAGCTGAGCCTGTTCGGCGCGGTGCAGAAGGTGGCGGCCCCGGCCGGCCTGCAGGCCACGCTGCGCGACTACCAGCTGGACGGCCTGGCCTGGATGCAGTTCCTGCGCGAATACGACCTGGCCGGGATCCTGGCCGACGACATGGGCCTGGGCAAGACGGTGCAGACGCTGGCCCATATCCTGGTCGAGAAGGAGGCCGGGCGCCTGACCCGTCCGGCGCTGGTGATCGCTCCCACCAGCCTGATGACCAACTGGCAGGAAGAAGCGGCGCGCTTCGCCCCCGGCCTGCGCGTGCTGCTGCTTCAGGGCAAGGAACGGCTCGACCAGTTCGACCAGATCGAACACGCCGACCTGGTGCTGACCACCTACGCGCTGCTGCCGCGCGACGAGGAAAAGCTGCGCGAGCACAGCTACCACCTGGTGATCCTGGACGAATCGCATTACATCAAGAACAACCGCTCGAAGGCCGCGCAAAGCGCCGGCCTGCTCGAGGCGCGCCACCGCCTGTGCCTGACCGGCACCCCGCTCGAAAACCACCTGGGCGAACTGTGGTCGCAGTTCCACTTCCTGCTGCCGGGACTGCTGGGCGACGAGAAGGGCTTCAACAGCCGCTTTCGCCATCCGATCGAACGCCAGGACGATCCGCTGCGGCGTGCGCTGCTGAACCGGCGCATCAAGCCGTTCCTGCTGCGCCGGACCAAGGACAACGTGGCCAAGGAACTGCCGCCCAAGACCGAGATGGTGCGCAAGGTGGAGCTGAGCGGACCCCAGCGCGACCTGTACGAAACGGTGCGCCTGGCGATGGACAAGAAAGTGCGCGACGAGATCGACAAGAAGGGCGTGGCGCGCAGCCAGATCGTGATTCTCGAAGCGCTGCTCAAGCTGCGCCAGGTGTGCTGCGACCCGCGTCTGGTCAAGGCGTTGCCCGCGCGCAAGCAGGGCAGCGGCTCGGCCAAGCTGATCGACCTGATGCAGATGGTCGACGACCTGCTCGACGAAGGCCGCAAGATCCTGGTGTTCTCGCAGTTCACCAGCATGCTGGCGCTGATCGAGGAGGAACTCGAGGCGCGCCGCATCCCGTACGCGCTGCTGACCGGCGACACGCGCGACCGCGCGGCCCAGGTGGCCGCGTTCCAGCAGGGCGCGGTGCCGATCTTCCTGATCAGCCTGAAGGCGGGCGGAGTCGGCCTGAACCTGACCGCGGCCGACACCGTGATCCACTACGACCCGTGGTGGAACCCGGCCGCCGAAAACCAGGCCACCGACCGTGCCTGGCGTATCGGGCAGGACAAGCCGGTGTTCGTCTACAAGCTGATCGCCAAGGGCACGCTGGAAGAAAAGATCCAGCTGCTGCAGCAGAAGAAATCCGATCTCGCGCAGTCGATCCTGGGCGAGGGCGAGGCCCACAAGATGGTGCTGACGCCGGAAGACCTGCAGGCCATCTTCGCGCCCCTGGAAGAGTAAATACAACAGTTCCATGCAGGATGGGTAGGGCGGGGCGGCGCTCCCCCCTGC
>JBAQKU010000506.1:0-11240 GCA_049301315.1 Telluria sp. | reverse complement strand
GTCTGTCCCCGATTCTTTTACAGATCTAGAAAATCGGGGTCTGTCCCCGATTTTTTTACAAAAACATCGAAAGTTGTTGCGGGAGCAGCATAGACAGGCCGGAAACGTTGTTTTTGTCTTACAATGTCACTTGGGCGCCGCCCTGCGCACTTGCCAGCAGCGATAGCGCAGCAAACAGTTCGGAGCCGTCGCGCGTGTCGATCCACGCGCCGTCGACGCGCTTGTAGTGAAATCCACCCGATTTCGCGGCGACCCATAATTCCCGCATCGGCGCCTGGCTGTTGACAATGATTTTCGAACCGTTGTCGATGAACTCGATTTCGAGCACATTCCCGCTGCGCTTGCACTCAACGTCGAGCACGTCTTCGTCGTTCAGCCGGTCCATCGCGGTTTCGATCCTGGTCAGCGCAGATTCGGCCAGGTCCAAAAATTCAGTTTCGCTCATGCTACACTCCAAGATCTTCTAATCAAACCGTGATTCTAATCGTGAAGCCTGCTTTTGCGCTCATTATCGGCACTGGCGCCGTGGTCTTCGGCCTGCTCGCAGGCTGTGGCCAGACCGGCCCCCTGTACATGCCGCCTCCGGCCAAGCCGAAGCCGCCGGTGCCCGCCGTGCCAGCGCCGCCTCCCTCTTCTCCTGCTGCCCAATAAACACTCATGTCGCATTTTTCTTATCAAAACGGCGTGCTGCACGCCGAAAGCACTCCCCTGTCCCGCATCGCCGAGCAGTTCGGCACGCCCACCTATGTGTATTCCAAGGCGGCGCTGCTGGAAAACTTCGCGTCCTACGCCAACCCGTGCAAGGGGCGCGATGCGCTGGTGTGCTACGCAATGAAGGCCAATTCCAACCTGGCCATCCTGGACCTGCTGGCGCGCCAGGGTGCCGGCTTCGACATCGTCTCGGGCGGCGAACTGCTGCGCGTGATCGCGGCCGGGGGCGATCCGCGCAAGGTTATTTTTTCGGGCGTGGGCAAGAGCGCCGACGAAATGCGCCTCGCGCTGTCGCACGATATCCTGTGCTTTAACGTCGAGTCGATTCCCGAGCTGCACCGCCTCAACCAGGTCGCCGGCGAGATGGGCAAACAGGCCCCGGTGTCGCTGCGCGTGAATCCGAACGTGGACGCCAAGACCCATCCGTACATTGCAACCGGCCTGAAGGCGAACAAGTTCGGCGTCGCTTTCGACGACGCGCTCGACACCTATCGCGCCGCCGCCAGCCTGCCGCACCTGCGCGTGGCCGGCATCGACTGCCATATCGGCTCGCAGCTGCTGGACGATGCGCCGCTGCTCGAGGCGCTCGACAAGCTGATCGAACTGATCGACGCGCTCGATACGGAAGGCATCGTGCTGCACCACCTCGACATGGGCGGCGGCGTCGGCATCGATTACGGCGAAGCGGGCGAGGACGCGCCGGTTGCCGTGGGCGACTACCTGGGCCGCGTGTTCGCGCGCATCGACGCCTGGCGCGCGCAGCGCCATGCGGGCGCGCCGATCAAGGTGATCTTTGAACCGGGCCGCTCGATTGTCGGCGACACCGGGGTGCTGTTGACCACCATCGAATACCTCAAGCCCGGCGCGGAGAAGAACTTTTGCGTGGTGGACGCGGCCATGAACGACCTGATGCGTCCGGCCCTGTACCAGGCATGGATGGATGTGCAGCCGGTGCAGCCGCACGCCGGCGCCGCCGTCACCTACGACGTGGTGGGGCCGGTGTGCGAGTCGGGCGACTGGCTGGCCCGCGAACGGGCGCTGGCGGTCCAGCCGGGCGACCTGCTGGCGATCATGGCCGCTGGCGCCTATGGCCTGACGATGGCGTCGAACTACAACACGCGCGGACGCGCAGCCGAAGTGATCGTCGATGGCGGCCAGGTCCACCTGGTGCGCAAGCGCGAAAACCCGGCCGACCTGTTCGCGCTCGAATCGATGCTGAAGTAAGCTTACGCGCCCGCCACCGCCTGCGCCTGCAGGCGGCGCGCGAAATTGCCGGCCACGGCGAGCATGCCGAGCGAGCCGGCCAGCATGATGGCGGCGGTGCCGCTGCCGGCGACCATCAGTCCGGCCAGGCCGACGCCGGCTGCCTGTCCCATGAAAAAACTGAACGCGAAGGTGGATACGGCCGCGCCGCGCCGGTCCGGCGCCATTTGCGTGGCGTGGGTCTGCAAGGTGTTGTGAAGCATGTAGAAACCCATCCCCGCGCAGAAGCAGGCGGGAAGCGCGAGCCACCACGCCGGCGCCAGGCCGATCACGGCCAGCGACAGCGCCAGGGAAAGCCCGCCCCACGTTGCCAGGCCGGTCTCGCCGAGGCGGCGCACCATGGGCGCGGTGGCGAGCGCGAACGCGAATCCTCCAAAGCCGTACAGCATGATGACCGTTCCCGCCAGGGTCAGCGAGATGCCGTGCCGCTGATGCAGATGGCTGGCAATGAAGGCGAACGGCCCGTAGACGAACGCGCCCTCGAGGAACACCGTCAGCAGCACCAGGCGCGCCCACGGCAGCGCCGCGATATGGAGGAAGTCGGCGAACATGTGGCGCAGCGCGCTCCCGTCGACCGTGCGCTTGACCTTCGCGTGTGGCGGCAGGCGCGCGTTCAATCCCAGCAGCGACGCCCCGACCAGCAGGAAGATGGCGGCCGAGATAAAGAACGGCAGCCGCCATTGCATCGCGTCGGCCGCCATGCCGCCGATCTGCACCCCGGCCGCGGTGCCCAGGATCTGCCCGATCATGAAGCGCGCCAGCACCGGCTGGCGCCGCTCGTAGGCAATCACGTCGCCGATCCACGCCATCGCCAGCGTAATGATCGCCGCGCTGCTCACGCCGGCCAGCACGCGCGCCGCGAGCAGGCTGTCGAGGCCGGGCGCGAGCGCGCACATCAGGGCGGTCGCCGCACTGGCCAGCGAGGTCCAGGCGATCACGAGGAATTTGCCGTAGCGGTCGCCCAGCGGCCCGAAGAACAGTTGCGCCAGGCCGTAGGCAATCGAGAAGACCGTGATGACGGTCGAGGCGGCGCCGAGCGAGACCGCGAATTCGTCGGCCAGCAACGGCAGCAGCGGGTCGGCCGCGCGCATCATCACGCCGCAGGCGAATGCGGCCAGCGACAGCAGGGGAAGCGCGCTGGCGGGAATGGGGCCTGCCGCCGCAATGGCGGATGCTGATGAGGTGTTTGCCAAAGCGAAAGTCCTTCGATTCAGGCGGGGGGTATTATTAGATGGCAAATTATCTGCGCAAGCCGGGCATCTCTGCAAATAGTGCAAACAATTTGTGCCGGAATTGGAAAAGGGGCGGCCGCGCGCCCCGGTCAGGCCTGTTTTGCCGCGCTCGCGCGCGCCGGCCTGGCCTTGGGGCGGCGCCATGCCAGGCGCAGGCCGAGCAGCAGCGCCACGACCAGGCCGAACACGATCGGCTCGGCGAAGTCGTTCTTGCCCGCCTTCATCCACCAGAAATGCAGGATGCCGAGCGGCGCGATCAGGTAGATGAGCCGGTGCAGGCGCTGCCAGCGCTTGCCCCCGAGCCGGCGCTGCATGCCCTTGGTGCTGGTCACGGCCAGCGGGATCAGCAGCAGGAAGGCGCTGAACCCGACCGCGATGAAGGGCCGCTTGAGCACATCCCTGAACATCTCGGAGAGGTCGAAGAAGTGGTCGAACCAGAGGAAGGCCAGGAAGTGCAGGCAGGCATAGAAGAAGGCGTACAGCCCCGCCATGCGGCGCAGCTTGATCAGCCAGTTCCAGCCGGAGAGGCGGCGCAGCGGCGTGAGCGCGAGCGTGATGCACAGGAAGTACAGCACCCAGTCGCCGCTGCCGCGCGTGATGAATTCGAGCGGCTCGACCAGTTGCCCGCTGACGGTGAGCCATGCCATGCGCGCCAGCGGCAGCAGCGCCAGCGCGAACAGGGTGGCCTTGATCAGCGTGAGCTGCCTGGGTGTGGGCTCCAGCATCGTTCTCAGAAATTCTTCTTCAGGTCCATGCCGCTGTACAGGGACGCGACCTGGGAGTAGCCGTTGAACATGAGCGTCTTGCGCTTGCGCTTGAAGAAGCCGTCTTCGCCGATGCGCCGTTCGCTCGCCTGCGACCAGCGCGGGTGGTCGACCTCGGGATTGACGTTCGAATAGAAGCCGTACTCGGACGGCGCCGACACGTTCCACGCGGTGCGCGGCTGCTCCTTCACGAAGCGGATCTTGACGATCGACTTGGCCGATTTGAAACCGTACTTCCACGGCACCACCAGGCGCACCGGCGCACCGTTCTGGTTAGGCAGGGTCTGCCCGTACATGCCGAGCGTGAGCAAGGTCAGCGGGTGGTTCGCTTCGTCCAGGCGCAGCCCTTCCACGTACGGCCAGTCGAGCACGCGGCTGCCCACGCCCGGCATCTGGGCCGGGTCGGCCAGCGACACGAATTCGACGTATTTGGCGTTCCCGGTCGGCTCGACCTTGCGGATCAGGGCGGCAAGCGAATAGCCGACCCAGGGAATGACCATCGACCAGCCTTCCACGCAGCGCAGCCGGTAGACGCGTTCCTCGAGCGGCGCCAGCCTGAGCAGGGAATCGACATCGAGCGTCATGGGCTTGGCCACCTCGCCTTCGATCCTGAGCGTCCACGGGCGCGTCTTCAGGGTGTGCGCGTAGAGCGCCGGGTCGGACTTGTCGGTGCCGAATTCGTAGAAATTGTTGTAGTGCGACGCATCCTGCAAGGAGGTCTGCTTCTCGAGCGCCGAAAAGGCGGGATTGAGCGTGGCCGCCAGCTTGTGCGGCCCACCGGGCGCGGCGAACGCGGCGCGGTTCGCCATTTCCCACAGGGCGCTGCCGGCGAGCGCGCCGGCCGCCATCCGGGCAATGAAGCGGCGCCGCTCTTCATAGACGGCCTGGGGCGTGATTTCAGATGAGAACGGCAGATCGGCGCCGTTCGGACTATGTTTGATCAGCATGGTGTCTCCGGCAAAACAGGGCAATTGTCAGGTCAGGCAAGCAGACATTACACCATTTGCGCCAATCCGGCCGGAGAACAGGTTGTTACAGGGCGCCGTAGGAGTGCAGGCCCGACAGGAACATATTGACGCCGAGGAAGGCGAACGTCGTCACCAGCAGGCCGATCAGTGCCCACCACGCGGCAGGGCGCCCGCGCAGGCCCGACATCAGGCGCATGTGCAGCCAGGCGGCGTAGTTGAGCCAGACGATCAGGGCCCAGGTTTCCTTCGGATCCCACGACCAGTAGCCGCCCCAGGCTTCGGCGGCCCACAGCGCGCCCAGGATGGTGGCGACGGTAAAGAACGCAAACCCGACCGAAATGGCCTTGTACATGACATCGTCGAGCACCTCGAGCGCAGGCAGGCGGTCGGACAGGTAGCCATGCGACTTGAGCAGGTAGGCCGTGCCGACCATCGCGGCCAGCGCGAAGGTGCCGTAGCCGATGAAGTTGGCCGGCACGTGGATCTTCATCCACCAGCTTTGCAGGGCAGGCACCAGCGGGGCGATGTCGGCCGCGTCGCGCGTGACGGTGTACCAGAGCAGGAAGCCGACCGCGGCGGCAATGATCAGCAGCACGAAGGCGCCCAGCTGGCGCGTCGCATAGCGCTGCTCGTAGTACAGGTAGAACATGGCAGTGATCATCGAGAACAGGATGAACACCTCGTACAGGTTCGACACCGGGATGTGGCCGACGTCGGCGCCGATCAGGTAGGACTCGTACCAGCGCACCATCAGGCCGGTAAAGCCGAGCACGACCGCGGCCCAGCACAGCTTGGAGCCGACCGCGGAGCCGAAATCGGAGCGCGCCGCCAGAGCGATCCAGTAGAACGCGGTCGAGAACACGAACAGCGCGCTCATCCAGAGGATGGCCGACTGGCTCGACAGCATGTACTTGAGGAAAAATTTCTGGTTGGCCATCTCGAGGTTGCCCCCGTACAGTGCGACCGCCGACAGCGACAGCACGGCGATGGTCGGGATCAGCCAGCGTACCGGCTTCCAGTGCCAGCCGAGCGCGGCGAAGGTCGGTGCGGTCAGCACCAGGATCGCCTTTTCATAGACATCCATGTAAGCGCCGTAGCGGTTCAGCGCGAACAGGCAGGCCGCCAGCAGGAGCGCGCCATAGATCCAGTCGGGCAGGCTGAGGCGCTTGAAATAGCCGGGCGCCTGCGAATAGGTTTGTGCTTGTGATAATTCCATCGTTTTCTCCAGATGCGGGCCGCCACGCAGGACGGCCACTGTGCAGCTTACGCCGATTGCGGCAGTTTTGCTTTGAGCTTCTCAAACTCTTGTTCGAAGTCGAGCGTCTTGCGCTGCGTGCTCATCGCCATCAGGGCGTGAGTGGCGCCCGGCCGGTCCGGCGCATCGCGCAGCCAGATCCACAGGCGGCGCTCGCGGATGTAGAACATCGAGAACACGCCGAGCACCAGGAACAGGCAGCCCAGATAGACCACCTTCTTGCCGGGCGAGCGCGTCACCTGCAGCACCGACGCCTTGACCTCGTTGAATTCGTCGAGCTGGAGGTAGACCGGCGCGCCGTAGAAGAAGCTGTCCGACAGGGCATTGGTGGACAGCTGCAGGAAGCGCGCGTGGGTCTCGTCGGGCGTCACCGGCGCGAGCGCGTCGCGCTCGCGCGCGGCCTGCCACAGCTCCCACATGGTGCCGTTGAGGATCTTCATGAAGATGTTGGCGGCCTTTTCCTGCTCTTCCTTCGGAATCTTCTCGAGGAACTGCGACACCGCCTGGTAGCCGCCCAGCTTGCCGTCGCCGGCGAAGATGGCCAGGCTCTTGGAAGCGGAGTCCTGCAGCTGGCGCACCAGCGGCGCGGCCGCGCCGGCGCCCGAAGGCGGCAGCGAGCGCAGCGCATAGCGTTCGGCGGCGCGCTCGCGCAGCGAGGGGTCGGCCAGGGCCGCGCGCAGGCGCATCCACTCCTTGACGGTGTGGGCGTCGTCGGCCGGAATGCGCAGGTAGTTGAACGGCTCGGACGGCGAAGCGCGCATGCCCGACAGGAACACCTGGGCGCCATCGAGCGTGACCGGCTGCATGTAGTTCTGGTATTCACGCGCCTGGCCGGTCTTGTCGCGCAGCTTGTACTGCACGCTCGGGCCGACATTTTTCAGGTCCTTGTTGTTGGCGTTCTTGGCGGCCGAGCCGGAATGCTTGTCGAGGCTGGCTGCGAACTGCTCGTTGAGCGACTGGCCACGGGTGACCGCGCGCAGGTCGGCACTGCTGCCCATGTTCTCGACGTTGAACGGGCGAAAGCCCGACCACTCCACCGAGTACTCTTCGGCGCCGCGCTTCAAGGGGCTCGCGCTGCCCACTTCGCCGGCCATCTGGAACGACTGTCGGTCGGCCCCGCTCATCGGGAACCCGGTCAGCTTGAGCTTGCTGCCGCCGTCGTCGAAGCTTGACTGGTACACCGCCACGCCGTTGTAGATCAGCGGCTCGTTGACCTTGATGACGGCGTCGAAGGTCTTGCCGCTGGCGTGGTCCTGGACCTGCACGTGGCTGGCGAACAGCTTGGGCATGCCGGTCGAATAGAAATCGATGTCGAATTTTTTCAGGAGGATCGTGAACGGCAGTTCCTGCACCAGCACCCCGCTGGCCTGCGGAATGATGGCGACCGCGCTCGACTGCCCTTCCGCGATCAGGGTGTTGCCGCGGAACGTAGGATTGCCCAGGCCCAGGCGGTGCTGGGGCGCGATCTCGGAAATGGCGCCGCTGCCTGCGAACGGCGTCTTGCCCATGAACCATTGCTGGAAGCGGATCGGCAGGTCGGAGTCGAGCAGGCCGCCCACCATGATGATGATGATCGAGCTGTGCGCGAAGATATAGCCGAACTTGTTGGCCGCCCCTTTCTTGGCCGCAACGAGCGTGCCGTGCTCCTTCTCGACGATCTTGGCGGCGTACCCGGAATGCCGCAGGCGCATCGCGCTCTGTTCGGCCAGCGCGGCGCGCGACAGCGGCGCCACCCATTCGCTCTTGTGATGGAAATTGCGCAGCGACACCTCGCGCACGTTTTCACGCCAGCTGCGCATGTCCTTGATCATCTTGGGCGCATTGCGCGTGATGCACAGCCCGGTCGAGACGATCAAGAAGCCCAGGATCAGCATGAACCACCAGGCCGAATACACCGCGTACAGGCTCATCTTCTGGAACACCGCGAACCAGAACGGACCGAACTGGTTGACGTAATTGCTCATCGGCTCGTTCTGCTTCATGACCGTGCCGATCACCGCGGCAATGGCGATGATGACGAGCAAGCTGATGGCAAAACGCATCGACGACAGCAGCTCGACGGCTTCGGCCAGCTTGCGCCGCTTGGTGTTCAGTTCAATTCCGGTGGTACTCATTGTCAAAAAAATCCCTATGCGCAGACACAATCCCAACGGCAAGGATACCAATAAAAAGGGCAGCCCGCTTAACGCGCAGCCGCCCCGTCCGTCCGCCGCGCTGTGGCGCGGCGTCCTGCCCTGTGTTTTCGCCGGGCGCGCCTGCTGGCGCGGCCGGCGCCTTAGCTTACTTCAAGCCGGCGATGTAATCGGCGACGGCTTGCATTTCCTCGTCCGACATGCGCTTTGCCAGCGTCGTCATCTGCGCGCTGTTCTTGCGTGCGCCCGACTTGAACTGGCCCAGCTGGGCAACCGTGTAATCCTGGTGCTGGCCCGCCAGGCGCGGATACTGGACCGGGATCCCGGCGCCGGTGGCGCCATGGCAGCTGGCGCAGGCGGCAACGCCGCGCTCGGCAACGCCGCCGCGGTAGATCTTCTTGCCCAGCTCAACGGTTTCCTTGCTCTTGGCTGCGCCCGGCTTGGCGGCCTGGCTGCCGAGGTAGGCCGCGACGTCTTTCTTTTCCTGCTCGGTCATCATCTTGGCGAAGGTGCTCATGACCGGGTTGTTGCGGTCCGGCGTAGTAAAATCGACCAGCTGCTTGAGGACATAGCCCTCGATCTGGCCGCCCAGCTTGGGATTGACCGCGATGGTCGAGTTGCCGGCGGCGCCGTGGCAGGACACGCAGGCGGGCAGGCCGCGCTTGGTGTCGCCCTCGGCGTACAGCGTGGCTCCCTTGGCGGCGTCGGCCTTGGCCGGCGCTGCTGCGGGCTGATGTTCTTGCGCTGCCAGGGCGAGGCCGGACACGGCCACGCTTGCAACGAGCAAGGATTTCACTAACGATAGAAACGCACGATTCATTCAAACACCCTGAGACTAGTCGAAAATTAGTTTTGATTAATATTTATCAATGCAGGCGAACTTGTTTGCGCGCTAGTGCTTTTGCGCTGCAACAATTCGGTAACCCCTTATTGTACAATAGCTTTCTGGCGTTATCGCCCCCTTTTGTTGCATTTTCTGCCCATTCCATGTCCAAACTCTGGCAAGCCCGTTTCTTTACGACCGTCAATCAACTGCGCGATTTGCCCGATACGCAGGCGCCCGAAATCGCCTTCGCGGGCCGCTCGAACGCAGGCAAGTCGACCGCCATCAACATCCTGACAAACCAGAAGGGGCTCGCGTTCGCCTCCAAGACGCCGGGACGCACCCAGCACATCAATTATTTTTCGATCGGCGGCGCGCACGTGGGCCAGCACCGCAAGGATCCCACCATCGTCGACGAGATCGAAGCGCTGCTGGTCGACCTGCCCGGCTACGGCTATGCCGAAGTCTCCGGTTCGGCCAAGCTGCACTGGCAAAAGCTGCTGGGCGACTACGTCCAGCGCCGCGAGCAGCTCGCCGCACTGGTGCTGATCATGGACTCGCGCCGTCCGTTTACCGAGCTCGACGTGCAGATGCTCGAATGGTTCGCTCCGACCGGCAAGCCGATCCACTGCATCCTCACCAAGGCCGACAAGCTCAACCGCAATGAAGCGACCAATGTGCTGCGCCAGGCCAGGATGATGCTCGCCAGTTATGTCGACGAGGAAGGCCACGGCTTCCCCTTCACGGTGCAGCTGTTCTCGGCCCTCAAGCGCATCGGCATCGAGGAAGCCAACGACAAGATCATCGAACTGCTGGGACTGACCGAGAGCGAGGCGCCGGCCGCACCGCCGGGCGCCGGCCCGGAGCACGGCGAACAAGAATAATCCCTCGTTTTTTATATTTTTTGAAAGAGTGAGACCCCATGTCAAACGCCCCCGTACAGTATCTGCCAACGCGCATGCGCCGCATGCGGCGCGACCCGTTCTCGCGCGCCCTGATGCGCGAAAACGTGATCACCGCCTCGGACCTGATCTACCCGGTCTTCATCCTGGAAGGGGTGAACCAGCGCCAGGCGGTCGCCTCGATGCCAGGGGTGGAACGGGTCTCGGTCGACCTGCTGCTCGCCGTGGCCGAGGAATGCGTCGCGCTCGGCATTCCGGTGCTGGCCCTGTTCCCCGTGATCGATGGCGCCAAGAAGACCCCGGACGGGATCGAAGCGACCAACCCCGACGGCCTGGTGCCGCGCGCGGTGCGCGCCCTCAAGAGCCGCTTTCCGGAACTGGGCGTGCTCACCGACGTGGCGCTCGACCCGTTCACCAGCCACGGCCAGGACGGCCTGATCGACGCCAACGGCTATGTGCTCAACGACGAAACCATCGACATGCTGGTGCGCCAGGCGCTGACCCAGGCCGAGGCCGGGGTCGACGTGGTGGCGCCGTCGGACATGATGGACGGGCGCATCGGCGCGATCCGCAACGCGCTCGAGGAAAAGCGTTTCATCCATACCCGCATCATGGCTTACTCGGCCAAGTACGCGTCGGCCTTCTACGGGCCGTTCCGCGACGCGGTCGGCTCCAGCGCGAACCTGGGCAAGAGCGACAAGAACACCTACCAGATGGACCCGGCCAACAGCGACGAAGCCTTGCGCGAAGTGGCGCTCGACATCGCCGAGGGCGCCGACATGGTGATGGTCAAGCCGGGCATGCCCTACCTCGACATCGTGCGCCGCGTGAAGGACGAGTTCAGGGTGCCGACCTTCGCCTACCAGGTCAGCGGCGAATACGCGATGCTCAAGGCGGCCGCGCAAAACGGCTGGCTCGATCACGACAAGGTGATGATGGAATCGATGATGGCGTTCAAGCGCGCCGGCGCCGACGGCGTGCTGACCTACTTCGCGCGCGACATCGCGCGCCTGCTCAAGGCGCGCGCTTAACAGGCGGTCGCAACACGCCAAACGGCTTCGACGAAGACTGAAAAAAACCGTCGTCTTCGCCATTGGCGAACCCGACTTCCCGCGAAGGCGGGAACCCAATCTAGCTGCTGCGACGCGGCGAAATTAGGGGGAAGTCATGCAGTGCATGAGTTCCCGCCT
>JBAQKU010000505.1:0-8949 GCA_049301315.1 Telluria sp. | reverse complement strand
GCTGGGACAGCGTGATTGGCGCCCACGGCCAGGAGATCGCCGTGCAGGTGTGCGCCAAGCCGCTGCCGGCCCACGCCGGCGTGCGCGGCGCCAGCTTTGTATTTACCGATATCCGGCGTTTCGAACGCGACCAGGCGGCGGTGCGCAAGACGCTGCTCGAACAGAATGCGATCCTTGACAACGCCTCGGTCGGCATCCTGTTCAGCAAGGCCGGCACGATGATGTCGTGTAACCCGCGCATGGCCGACATGTTCGGCTACACGCGCCAAGAAATGACTGGCCGGCCCGCCGTGGACGTGTTTCCTTCGCCTGAGCTGTACCAGCAGTTCGGGCGCGAAGCCGGGCCGCTGCTGGGCAACGGCCTGCCGTTCGAAAAGAGCGAGTGTCAATTCAGGCGCCGCGACGGCTCGCTGTTCTGGTGCCGCGTGCGCGCCAAGGCGGTCGACACCGCGCGCAGCGAGGAAAGCACCATCTGGATCCTCGAGGACGTGACCGCGGCGCGCGAGACCTTGATGGAGGTGCAGGCGATCATGACGAACGCCTCGGTCAGCATCCTGTTTACGAAGAACCGGCTGGTCACGCGCTACAACCGTGGCTTCGCCGACATGTTCGGCTATGAAGGCGACGAGGCGCTCGGGCTGCCCGGGCGCGCCCTGTACCGCAGCGATGAAGACTACGCGCGCATCGGCGAAGTCGCCTTCCCGCTGCTCTCGGTCGGCAAGCCATTCCAGACCGAGGCGGAGATGGCGCGCAAGGACGGCACCTTCATGTGGGCCCAGCTGATCGGCTACGTGGTCAATCCGGAAGATACCGCGCAGGGAACGATCTGGATCATCGAAGACCGTACCGAACAAAAACGCGCGGAACAAGCGCTGCGCAACGCACTGATGGAAAACCAGGCGATCCTCGACAGCGCCGTGCTTGGCATCGCCGTGGTGGAGAACGGCTTTACCCTGCGCTGCAACACGAAGATGGAGGAGCTGTTCGGCTACGGGCCGGGCGAAGCGGACGGCATATCGGTGCAGTCGCTGTATCCGGACAAGGAAGGCTGGGAGCTGGCGCGGCGCGAGACCTTGCGCGATTTTCATGCCGGACGCATCAGCATGTACGAGTACCAGCTGGTGCGCCGGGACGGCACCCTGTTCTGGGCCCGCCTGTCGGGGCGCCCGTTCGACCCGGCCCAGGCCAGCGGCCGTTCGGTGTGGCTGGTCGACGACGTGACGGCACGCCGCGAAGCGGCAGATGCGGTGCGCCTTGCGCGCGACCAGCTCGAAGTGCGGGTACTCGAACGCACCGCCGAACTGGCGGGCGCGAACATGCTGCTGCAGACCGAGATCGTGGAGCGGCGCCAGGCGGAGGCGCGCGTGCACCACATGGCCTACCACGACAGCCTGACGGGCCTTCCGAACCGCGCGCTGCTGTCGGACCGGCTCGAGCGCGCCGCGCTCGCAGTGCACCGTTCCGGGACCAGGCTGGCGGTCATGTTCATCGACCTTGACCGTTTCAAGACCATCAACGATTCGCTCGGCCACCTGACGGGCGACCACCTGCTCAAGGAAGTGGCCGGTCGCCTGTGCCGCGCGGTGCGCGCCAGCGATACCGTTGCACGGCTGGGAGGCGACGAATTCGTGGTGCTGGTGCCGGGCATCCATAACGCCGGCGAGTGCGTGCACGTGGCCGAAAAGATCATCGCCGCACTGGCGCTGCCATTTCCGTTCGAAGGGCGCCAGCTGCACATCACGCCATCGATCGGCATCTGCGTGGCGCCCGACGACGGCAACGACGTGGAAACGCTGATGCGCCATGCCGATGCGGCCATGTACCACGCCAAGGCGAGCGGGCGCAACAATTACCAGTTCTTCACGCCGCGCATGAACCTGGCGGCGGCCCAGTATTTCGAGCTCGAGAGCAGCCTGCGCGGCGCGCTGGCGAACCAGGAATTCGAACTGCTCTACCAGCCGATCATGGATGTCGCCACGCGCCGCCTGCATGCGATGGAGGTCCTGCTGCGCTGGCGCCGCCCGGGGGCGGGGCTGGTGTTGCCCGATCATTTCATTCCGATCCTGGAAGAGAATGGCCTGATCGTGCCGGTGGGCGAGTGGGTGATGCGGCGCGCGTGCGAACAAAGCGTGGAGTGGCAGCGCCAGGGCCTGGCGCTGGTGCCGCTGACGATCAACCTGTCGCCGCGCCAGTTCATGTATCGCGGGCTGGTCGAATCGATCCGCGGCATCGTCGAGGAGACCGGGATCGACCCGGCCCTGATCGAGTTCGAAATCACCGAAACGGCGCTGATGCAGCACGGCGAGCACACGCTCGACATTCTCGGGCAAATCAACCGGATCGGAATCCGGCTCTCGATCGACGATTTCGGCACCGGGTATTCCAGCCTCACCTACCTGAAACGCTTCCCGGTCAAGAAGATCAAGATCGACCGCGCCTTCATCCGCGACCTCGAACGCAGCGCCGAGGACCGCGCCATCGTCGGGGCGATCATGGCGCTTTCGAACAGCCTGCAATTGTGGGTCGTGGCCGAAGGCGTCGAGACCGAAGGGCAGTTCGCCCTGCTCGAAGCGAGCGGCTGCCACTACGCGCAAGGCTATCTGTTCTCGCAGGCGCTTGCCACGGCCGACGCCGGGCAATTGCTGCGCCAAGCCTGAGTTGCCCTAAGCGAGCGTGGCGATGACCGGCGCGTGGTCGGACGGCTGTTCCCATTTGCGCGGAACGCGGTCGATGGCGCACGCCACGCAGCGCTCGCTGAGCGCCGCCGACAGCAAGATGTGGTCGATGCGCAGCCCCTTGTTCAGGCGGAAGCCGAGCTGGCGGTAATCCCACCAGCTAAACGACTTGTCGGCCTGCTCGAACAGGCGGAACGAGTCGGTCAGTCCCAGCTCGACCAGCGCGCCAAGCGCGGCGCGTTCCTTGTCCGAACAGAGCACCTGTCCGGCCCACGCCACCGGGTCGTGCACGTCGCGGTCGGCCGGCGCGATGTTGTAGTCGCCCAGGATGGCAAGCTGGCCGTGGCTGCGCATCTCCTCGGCCAGCCATTCGCGCAGCGACGCCAGCCAGGCCAGCTTGTAGCCGTACTTGTCGGAGTCGACCGCCTGCCCGTTGGGGACATAGGCGCAGATGACACGAATCCCCTCGATGGTCGCGGCGATCAGGCGCCGCTGCTCGTCCTCGAAATACGGATTGTCCTTGACCACGTCGCCGATCGGGTGCTTCGACAGGATCGCCACCCCGTTGTAGGTCTTTTGGCCGCTGAAGACGACCTGGTAGCCGGCCGCGTTGATCTCGGCCAGCGGGAATTTATCGTCCGTCAGCTTGGTCTCTTGCAGGCACAGGACGTCGACCGGATTGTCGCCGAGCCACTGGAGCAGGTGGGGCAGGCGCACTTTGAGGGAGTTGACGTTCCAGGTGGCTATTTTCATCGCGTTTGTTCCAGGGGGATCGAAGGGGGAAGTATCAACCTGCGCGGCAATTGATGCAAGAAAACTGGACGTGGGTGGCACCATGACACATTTTCAAGTTGACTTCAGGAAATGAATCTTGCGCAAATTGTGTCGTGTTAAGGCAAACAGTGTTGCATATTTGCTTCAGGCGGCAAATAAACGTAGCAATGTGTAACAATTAGCAGACAAATCGAAAAAATTGGCCTATTGTTACCCATGGGGAATGAAGAATTTCATTATTATAACAATGCATGCCAGCCTTTGTTACAGGGCGATAATGGCAGCGTGTTATGACCGGGCCGGCTCGTACAGCGGTTGAATAAATTAAATGATACTATTTGAAATATTGCAATTTCAGTAGTAAAAAATGCGGAATCCGCATGTGTAAAGGAAGATTGATGCGAAGTGCATTCGAAGCTTGGGCCCAGCGAGATGGCCATATTGTTCGACGCCGTGAAGACAAGCCGGACGAATATCTCGTATTTGAGACCCAGCGCCGCTGGGTGATCTGGCAGGCCGCGCTCGCGCACGGCAAGTCGGCCGCGGCGTCGACCAGGTATGCGTCGCAGAAGGCTGCGGCCAAGGAGGCGCTGGCCGAAACCGCGCGCGCCGGCGCCAGGAAGGTGCCGCAGCTCGGGGAAGACGAGGCAGCGGTACGCAATCGCGTGCTCAATGAAGTACTCGACGCCTTTAGCGGCCTGGACGAGACGGCGGGCATCGAAGGTGTGCTCAAGGTGATCCAGGGCCTGAAAACGAAGAAAAAAGCACGCGCCGAAGAGCAAACCGAGTCCTGATGCAATACCGGCACTACAAGGGCGGGCTGTACGAGTTCGTGTGCATGGCGACGCTGGAGTCGGACCTGTCCCGGATGGTGGTGTACAAGGCGGCCGATGGTTCGATCTGGACCAGGCCGCAAGACGTTTTCTTCGAGCAGGTCGAGGTTGACGGCGCCCTGGTGCCGCGCTTCGCACCGGTTCCGTAAGCTGGGCCATCCGGCTCCATCCCCTCAAGCAAAAAATCCGCGGCGCTTCGCAGGAATCGGGCGCCGGTCCCTCATGAACGAGCGCGCGCTGCCGTAAACACCTTGAGTGAACAACCGGGTGGATCGCATGGCGCACATCGCAAGAACAGCAGCAGCACTGGCACTGGCCGCCTTGGGCGGTTGCGCCAGCATGACCGGATCGAACCTGCAAACGGTGACGCTGCGCACGATCCAGGACAACCGCGAGATCGCCGGCGCGGGCTGCTTGTTGAGCAACAAGGAGGGCCGCTGGTTCGTCAGCTCGCCGGGACGCGTCACGGTCCGGCGCAGCATCGACGATCTGTCGGTCGACTGCAAAACCGACGGCGCAGGCAGCGGCTCGGACAGCGTGACCTCGCGCGCCGCTACCGGTAGCCTGCTTGCAAATGCCGTCACCACCGCGGGACTGGGCTACCTGATCGACCGCAGCACCGGCGCCGGCTTCGATTACCCGGACACGCTCACCGTCGTCATGCATGCGCCGCAGCCGCCTGAAGCGGAGCCGGGCATCGCCGGCGGCAACCGCATGTATTGAACCTGGACGCGGCGCGCCGCCTCAGGCGCGGTTGATCAGGAAGGTCGCCAGCAGCGGCACCGGACGTCCGGTGGCGCCTTTCGCGCTGCCCGACTTCCATGCCGTACCCGCGATATCGAGGTGGGCCCAGGTGTACTTGCGCGTGAAGTTCTCAAGGAAGCAGGCCGCAGTCACGCTGGCGCCGCCTGGCGTACCGATGTTGGCCAGGTCCGCGAAGTTCGACTTGAGCTGTTCCTGGTAGGCGTCCTCGATCGGCATGCGCCACGCGGTGTCGCTGGCGGCCTTGCCGGCCGCGAGCAGTTCGCCGGCGAGCTTGTCGTGCGCCTCGTCGCTGCGCGTAAACAGTCCCGAGTTGTGGTTGCCGAGAGCGACCACGCAGGCGCCGGTCAGGGTGGCGATGTCGACCACGGCGGCCGGGTTGAAGCGTTCGGCGTAGGTCAGCGCGTCGCACAGGATCAGGCGGCCTTCGGCATCGGTGTTGAGCACTTCGATGGTCAGCCCGTTCATCGAGGTGACGATGTCGCCCGGCTTGGTGGCGCGCCCGGACGGCATGTTCTCGCAGGTGGCGATCACGCCGATCACGTTCAGCTTCAGACCCATTTCGCCGATGGCGCGGAAGGTGCCCAGCACCGAAGCGGCGCCGCACATGTCGTACTTCATCTCGTCCATGGCCGGACCCGGCTTGAGCGAGATGCCGCCGGTGTCGAAGGTGATGCCCTTGCCGACCAATACCACCGGCGCATCCTTGGCCTTGCCGCCCATGTGCTTGAGCACGATGAATTTGGGCGGCTCCTCGCTGCCGTTGGTGACCGACAGGAAGCTGCCCATCTTGAGCGCTTCGAGCTGTTTGCGTTCAAGTACTTCGACCTCGAACTTGTATTCCTTGGCAATGTTTCTGGCGGTCGTGGCCAGGTAGGTCGGGGTGCACACGTTGGGCGAGAGGTTGCCCAGTTCCTTGGTCAGGTCCATGCCCTTGGCGATGGCGACGGACTGGACCAGCGCGGCCTTCACGTCGGCGCCGGCAGGCGCGGCCAGCACGATCTTCCTGACCCCGGCCGGCGCCGGATCCTTCTTGCTTTTCTGGGCGTCGGTGCGAAACACGCTCTCGTGGCCGGCGCACACGATGGTTCGAACGGCCCAGCTTGCGTCGCGTCCTTTCACATCCGTCATCGGTAGTGCGATAATGGCGTCTGTCGCGCCGATCGAAGTGAATATCTTGAACGCCGCGTTCACACCCGACGTGAAATTTTTCTCGCCGACCGTCTGGTCGTTGCCAAGGCCTACCAGCAGCACGCGCGCGGCGCCGGCGCCAGCAACGCCGCGCAGCAGCAGGGTCGAACCGGCCTTGCCGGTAATGTCGCCGGACTTGAGCGCAGCCGTGATTTCACCACCTTGATCGAGGCCTTTTGCCTCTTGCGACAGCTTTTTGTTTTCGAATACCGCAACTGCGATACACCCGGTTTTGGCCGACGCAATGGTGTTTTTTGTATCGAATGCTTTTATGCTAAAGTCCATTTGATTCTCCGTTTTCGTGTATGTGATGCGCACTGCCTAACCTGTGATTATAACTTTCGAATGATCTTTCAACGCTCGTTGCGCCGTGAATTGGCCAGTTCGGCCGGAGCTACCTTCACGGTGCTGTTTACGGTCATGGTCACCTGGAGCCTGATCAACATCCTGGGCAAGGCTGCAGGCGGCCGGGTCGCGTCAAGCGATGTCGTCGCGCTGATTGCATTCGCAGCCCTGAATTATCTGCCAACTATCCTGATCCTCACCAGCTTTATTTCTGTTTTGGCCGTGGTCACGCGCAGTTACCGCGATTCCGAAATGGTCGTCTGGTTTGCCGCGGGCCAGTCGCTGGTGCGCTGGGTGCGTCCCGTGCTCGGATTCGGCCTGCCGATCGTGCTGCTCACGGGCGCCCTGAGCACCTTCGGCACGCCGTGGGCCAAGATGAAAAACGCCGAGTATGTACAGCGCTTCGAAAAACGCGAAGACCTCAAGAAGGTCTCGCCCGGCCAGTTCCGGGAGTCGGCATCCTCGAACCGCGTGTTCTTCGTCGAAGGCGTCTCGGGCGAATCGGCGGTGGTGCGAAACGTCTTCGTCAATACCAACGACGCCAAGGGAAGTACGGTCGTGGTCGCGAAAGAAGGCGCGATCGAACCGGATGGCAAGGGTGGCCAGTACCTGGTTCTCAAAAACGGAAGGCGCTACCAGGGCGTGCCGGGACGGGCCGATTTCCAGTCGATGGAGTTCGCCCGTTACAGCATGCGGGTGGCAACCCAGGGACCGGAGCTGGCCGGCTCGCTGGCGGTCGAGGCGATGCCCACCTTGGCCTTGCTGGCCACGGACAACCAGTTCACCAGGGCCGAACTGCTGTGGCGCATGTCCACGCCGATCATGTGTTTCCTGCTGCTGCTGCTTGCCATTCCGCTCGGCTTTGTCAATCCGCGCGCCGGCAGTTCGGCCAACCTGATGCTCGCCGTGCTGATTTTTTTCACCTATAACAACCTGGTCAAGCTGGCCGAGGCCAGCGTCAAGCAGGGGAAGGTCGAGTTCGCGATGGCGTGGTGGCCGCTGCACCTGGTTACCGCCCTGAGCGTGCTGGTGCTGTTTGCGTGGCGCCTGAACGTGAACCATCATTATCATCCGCTGGTATTGTGGAGCGCGTTCAAGCGGCGCCGCGTACGGCACGAAGCGAGCCCGAAATGAAAATCCTGCAACGCTACTTCGCGGTCTCGATCGCGCAGGCGGTCGCCTTCGTGCTGGTCGCGTTCCTGGCGCTGATCGCCTTCATGGACCTGACCGGCGAATTGCCGGCCGTCGGCAAGGGCAACTACATGATCCAGCACGCCTTCCTGTACGTGCTGATGCTGCTGCCGGGCCATGTGTACGAGCTCATGCCGATCGCCGCCCTGATCGGCACCATCTACACCATGGCGCAGTTTGCGGCCAGTTCCGAATTCACCATCATGCGCGCCTCCAGCATGTCGACCCAGATGGCCGCATGGATGCTGTTCAAGATCGGCGTGGTATTCGTGCTCATCACCTTCCTGTTCGGCGAGGTGATCACGCCCTACACCGCGCCGCTGGCCGAGCGGCTCAAGCTGAGCGCCAAGGGCGGCGCGGTGTCGCAGGAGTTCCGCTCCGGGATGTGGACCAAGGACATCGTGCGCAGCGAGGGCGTGAAGGGCCGGGTGACCGGTTCGCGCTTCTTCAACGTGCGCCAGTTCCGCGCAGACGGCCAGCTGGTCGACCTGCGCCTGTACGAATTCGACACCGATTTCCGCATGCGCTCGCTGACCACGGCGGCGCGCGCCACCTACGAAGGCGAAAACACCTGGCGCCTCGAGGACGTGACGGAGACGCTTTTTTCCAATACCCGCGTGGCGCCCGCTGCCGGCCAGGCGGCCCCCGCCGTCGTTCCGGCGCAGGGCAGCTTTGGCCAGGAAACCAGCGTGGTCAGCACCCGCAAGTTGCCGTCCATGGAGCTGGTGTCCGAGATCACCCCGAAGATCCTGTCGGTGTCCGCCTCCGACCCCGAGCGCATGTCGGCCAACGAACTGGCGGTCTACACGCGCCACCTGACCGAGAACCGTCAGGAGACCGAGCGTTTCAAGATCGCGTTCTGGAAAAAGCTGATCGACCCGCTCGCCATTTTTGTGCTGATGGCGCTGGCGCTGCCGTTCGCCTACCTGCATTCGCGCAGCGGAGGAGTCAGTCTCAAGATCTTCATCGGCATCATGATCGGGGTCGGCTTCATCCTGATCAATAACCTGTTCTCCCACCTCGGCCTGCTCAGCACCTGGCCGGCCCTGGTGACGGCGGTCGCGCCAAGCGCGCTGTTCCTGCTGCTGGCGCTGGGCGCGCTTTGGTGGGTGGAGCGACACTGATGGCGCGGCGCGCCCTGATCCTGTTCGCGCACGGCGCGCGCGCCGCCTCCTGGG
>JBAQKU010000504.1:0-2301 GCA_049301315.1 Telluria sp. | reverse complement strand
GCTTCAGGCCATGCCGGTCGGCGCCGGCGGCCGAAGCGAGCAGCAGTGCGCAGGCGCCATCGTTTACGCCCGATGCATTGCCGGCGGTGACGCTGCCGTCGGGCCGCACCACGCCTTTGAGCCTGGTCAGCATCTCGAGCGAGGTCTCCGGGCGCGGATGCTCGTCGCTGGAAACAATCCTGGGGTCGCCCTTTTTCTGGGGTATTTCGACAGGGACGATTTCGGAGGCAAAGAAACCGGCCGCGTTCGCGCTGGCCCAGCGTTGCTGGCTGCGCAGCGCCAGCGCATCCTGGTCGGCGCGCCCGATGTTGAAGTCGCCGGCCACGTTTTCGGCCGTATCGGGCATCGAGTCGATGCCGTATTTCGCCTTCATCAGGGGATTGACGAAGCGCCAGCCGATGGTCGTGTCCTCGATCTTGGCCGAGCGCGAGAATGCGCTGTCGGCCTTGGCCAGCGCGAACGGAGCGCGGCTCATGCTTTCCACGCCGCCGGCGATCACCAGGGCCGCTTCGCCCGCCTTGATGCTGCGCGCGGCGATGCCGACCGCGTCCAGGCTCGATCCGCACAGGCGGTTAATGGTGCTGCCCGGTACCTCCACCGGCAAACCGGCCAGCAGCGCCGCCATGCGCGCCACGTTGCGGTTGTCTTCGCCGGCCTGGTTGGCGCAGCCGTACAACACATCGTCCAGTTCGGCCCAGTTCACGCCCGGATTGCGTGCAATCAGTGCCTTGATTGGCAGCGCGGCGAGGTCGTCGGTGCGTACCGACGACAGTGCGCCGCCGTAGCGGCCGAACGGGGTACGGATCGCGTCACAGATAAAAGCTTCATTCACGGCGGGAAACTCCAGTAATAGAATTCTTGTCGGATGCTAAAAAAGGCGCCGAAGACGACCGGCCGGCCTCGATATGGAGCATATCGTGCGGCTTGCCGCGACATATCGAAAGATGTATTATTGTGCATATACTAGGCGTTTAAAAGCGTAATTGTCAAGCTATTCACCTGAATAATGCACGATATTGCATCTTATAATGTTGAAATCTGCAGAAAAAAGTGCTTGCCTTGACGAAAAGCATGTATTATAAATACATCTTAAAAGCATCCTGAACGGCCTGGCCCGACCATGCCCACGGGTAGTCAATCTTGCTGATTTGTTTTTACAGGAGTCCGAAATGAACGCCGTCACCGACATGCCCGCCCCTATCATCTTCACCGAGAGCGCGGCGGATAAAGTTGCACAATTGATCGAAGAGGAAGGCAATCCCGAGCTGAAATTGCGCGTGTTCGTGCAGGGCGGCGGATGCTCCGGCTTCCAGTATGGATTCACGTTCGACGAGGTCGTCAATGAAGACGACACCACCATGACCAGGAATGGCGTCCAGCTGCTGATCGATTCGATGAGCTACCAGTACCTGGTGGGCGCCGAGATCGACTACAAGGACGACCTCGAAGGCGCCCAGTTCGTGATCAAGAATCCGACCGCCTCCTCGACCTGCGGCTGCGGTTCGTCGTTCTCGGTTTAAGCGTTACGGCTTTTCGGCGCTGGAGCGCACGGCCCGCAAGATTGCGGCGCCGGCCGTGACCAGGATGAAGGCCAGCAGCGCCGCCGCATTGAGCAAGCCGCCGGCGCTGCGCCAGGCCGGGCTTGCCGCCGCGTCGCCCAGCATGCGCACCACCAGCGACAGGTGCAGCAGCGCCAGCGGCGCGTAGAACACCGGATGGTAAGGCACGGCAAAGCGCGCCACCGCCGGGAAGATGATGGGCGCATGCCCGAACACCATCGAAAACACAAAGCCGAGCATCAGCGCATGCAACGCAGCGTCATAGCTCATGCTGCCCGGCTCCAGGCCAGCCGCGCCGAGGATGGTCACCCCGCTCACCGCCAGCCAGCCGTAGCCCGACAACAGGCACACCGCGATAAAGCGCGTCAGCCCCGCCTGGCGCACGGTGCGCCGCGCGATGTCCTGGCGCAGCAGCCACAGCGCGAGCGCGAGCAGCGCCGCGGCGAGCAGCATGTCGCCCGCTTTCGAGGACATTGCCGACCACCCCATGCCGGCCACGAGCAGTGCCACGATCAGCGCGAACAGCCGCTGCGCCATGCGCGACGGCGGCAGGAAGCGCGACAGCTCGAGGCGCTCGCCGGCGATGGTCAATACCAGGAATCCGGCCCACCATGGCACCACCGCGGGCACCGACAGTCCGCCCAGCCACAGCAGGTTTCCCACGGCCCAGCAGGCGGCGCCAAGCGCGAGCGTGAACGTAAACAACGCGCGCTGGCGCAGGTAGACATGGAGCGACGCGGCC
>JBAQKU010000503.1:0-5471 GCA_049301315.1 Telluria sp. | reverse complement strand
CCAGGCTGTCGAACACGAGCACCTGGCGACGCTGCACGTCGGCCACATAGACGTTCCTCTGGTCGTCCAACGCCAGCCCGACCGGTTTGAGCAGCAGGTTCGGTTCGCGCTGCCCGAAGCGAAATATCTTCCGCCTCGGCACGTCGAACACGACAATCGACGCGCTCTTGGTGTCGGCCACATAAATGCGGCCCTTGCGCGCCACGATCGCGCCAGGCTTGTTGAACACCGGCTGGGTCGACGCGGACTGGGCACCTGTCAGTTCCTGCAACAACTTCCCCTTCTCCGAGACAGGAACGGCAATATCGACCGGCGCGCGCAGCACGGTCTGGAAAGCGAAGCGCGGCTGGTCGGGCGCCTGGGGCCAGACCAGGGGCCCCTTGAATTTCTTGGCAGTCGTCGCAGGCAAGGGAGCGCATGCCGTGAGCAGGACCCCGCAGGCGAAGCCGGCAAGCTGGGCAATTCGGAACAAGGGAAAGGCGATTGCCATGTGAAATAATTTCAGTAACGAGAAAACAAGCGCCGTTTATCAGCAGAACCAACAAATCGGCTCATCAGGTTATGGTCCGGTTCTCCGCCCGCAAAAATATCTCTGAGTTTTTATTCATTACTGCTAAAAACACAACCAAGCCACCAGATCGACAAGTTAGCAGGATGGAAAGAAATTTCAAATGAGTAAGGTCAAGTTAAAGCGCCAGGCCCCGCGTGCACTTGCGCGGCATCAATACTTGTTACTGGCTACACGCCTTCCGAGCATAATCGAGCCGGTCTGTCCATGTATTGACGAAATCGGCGCTTTGGCCGAAAACCGTCAGGCGCGCCTGACGGCATGCAAAAAAAATCCGGCGCGAAGCCGGATTTTTTTTCTGCGGGAAGAAAGCGATTACTTGAACACGTAGCGTGCGCTCAGGGTGAAGTAACGGCCATAGTTGTTATGCAGGCCGCCATTGTAGCCAGTCAAGCTGGCGCCCGGATCATACGGAGCGGCCTTGTCGAACAGGTTCTGTACGTTCAAGCGCAAGGTCAGGTGCTCGATGCCGGTGTAGCTGTAGCCGAGGCCGACCGTGGTCCAGCTGTTGACCGAGCACTCCGGGAACGCCGCCTCGTACGACGGGTTGGTGGTGTTGCGGTTAGGCGCAGCATCGGTCGTCTTTTTCGTGCCGTAGTAGCAGAACGGCTGCGGGTACGTCAGGTCCGCATCCTTGACGCGCAACAGCGAGATCGGCCCGACATAATTGAGCGAGGCGTTCACGGCGTGCACGCCATAGGTCCACGAGGTCGACAGGCCGGTCTTCCAGCGCGGATTGTCGATTCCGCTGTTGAGCTGCCAGTCGTAGATGCCGGCGCGCGCCCCGACCACGTCGTTCTGGACATTGCCGACCTGTTCGGCGATCAGGTAATCCTTGATGTAGGTCGAACGCAGCGCGCTGCTGAGCGAACCCCAGGCACCCAGGTTGTTACGCAGTTTGAATTCCACGTCCATCCCGCGCACCGTGGTGGAACCCTGGTTGGTCCAGGGCAGCTTGACCGACAGCAGCGGACCGGTGCCGGGAACCGGCTTGCCGCTGGCATCGGTGACCCAGTTGGCCGGGTTCGGATCGCGGCTCACGTTCTGCGGAAACGCATCTTCGTTCTTGAGCGCTTCGGTGGCCGAACCGAGTGCGACTTCGCCTTCCTTGCGGATCTGGTAGAGGTCGACCACCACGTCGAACTTGTTGGTCGGCGAGAAAATGAAGCCGAGCGAATAGCTCTTCGCGTTTTCCGGCTTCAGGTCCGGATTCGCGCCGCCCGAGCCGGAAGCGGACTTGCGGCAGTCGGTCAGTGTCGCGCCCGGTTTCGGGGTCGCCTCATCGGTTTCGCAACGCTTCGGATCGAACAGGTTGTTCAGGAAGAACTGGGCGCCGCCCGGCGTCACCTGGACCAGCGCCGGGGCGCGGAAGCCTTCGGCGTAGGTGCCGCGCAGCGCGAAGCTGTCGGAAATGGTCCACTTGGCGCCGACTTTCGGCACGAAGTTCGTCTTAATGCCGGGATACTTGTCGAAACGGCCCGCGAAATCCATCTCGAAGTTCTTCAGGAACGGCGTGCGCAGTTCCAGGAAGGCCGACTTGACGTTGCGCTGGCCGTCGATGATGGTGTTGGCCAGGCCGTAGATGTTGCCAGCGGCCACCACCGGGTCCGGATTGAGCTTGATGCGCTCCTGGCGCACTTCGACGCCGGCCGCCAGCCCGACCGCACCGCCGCCCAGCTTGCCGAATTCGGTGCTCGCCTTGGCATCCCATTGCAAGATGTCGGCGTAACCGCTGCCGACCACATCGTGCCCGATGGTCGGATCGGCGGCCAGCGCCGCCAGCGTGGTGCCGGTATTGAGTTTGCGCAGGGTCGGCAGGTACAGGCGCCCGTACGAGGTCTCTTCCTTCTCGGCGCGATTCCACAGGAGCGCGCTTTCCCAGTCCCAGTTGAAATTGCTGCCCCGCACGCCGGTCAGCAGGCGGGCGCTGTCGTTGACCACCTTGGCGCCGGCGCGCAGGTTCTCGAAGCGGTAGCCGACCGATGCGCGCGCGCTCGGGAACGGATTGTCCGGATGGCCGATTTCCAGGATGGCCTGGAACGGCACGCCCACGCCGGTGCTGGTGAAGTTGGTCACGCTGGTCTGGCCCAGGGTGATCGGGGCGGCGGTATAGGTGCGCTCGGAACGGGTGAAGGCGGCCTCGGCGAACGCGACCGCGTTCGTGCCCAGCTTGAGCGTGCCTGCGCTCATGATGCTGGCATCCTTGCCGTCGCCCGTGCCTTCGAGGAAGCGGTCGGCGTCGTAGTTACAGAAGGTGCGCCCGGTCAGGAAGCTGGTCGGCAAGATGCCGTCCTTGGCGCCGCCCGTGATCAGTTCCGACGGGTCGCAGTCGGTCTTGAAAATGACGCGGCTCGGCGCGGTCGCCACGGTCACGCCGAAGTTCTTGCTGTTCGGCAAGCTCTCGCGGTAGAAGGCCGGGTGGCGCGAGATCGAGCTCGAATAGTTCGAACGGAAGCGCCCGTTCAGGTCGACGTAGCGCTGGTATTCGATGTCGTTGACGTCGCGCCGTTCCACCCGGTCGCGCTGCGACACGTCGGCGGTGACGAAGACGTTGAAGCCATCCTTGTCCAGGTCGCCAAAGCCGGCGATCGCATTGACCCCTTTGCGGCCGAAGCGGTTGTCGTCGTTGGCGCCGACGCGGGCCGCCAGTTCGATGCCCTGGAAATTGGTCTTGGTAATGAAGTTGATCACGCCGCCGATCGCATCCGAACCGTACACCGCCGAGGCGCCGTCTTTCAGGATCTCGATGCGGTCGATGGCCGACAGCGGAATGCTGTTCAGGTCGTAGAGCACCGAGTTGCCGTCGTTCGGGTCGGCGTAGGCGGACGGCGTCATGCGCCGGCCATTGAGCAAGATCAAAGTCGAGGTCGAGCTCAGGCCGCGCAGCGAGGCCGTCGCCACCCCGCGCGCGAAGCCGCTGCCGCCTTCGAAGTCGCGGTTGGTGTCGCTGCCCATCGCGGGAACGTTCCTCATCAGCTCGGCCACCGTGGAGGCGCCGCTCTCGATGATGTCCTTGGCCGTGATGGTCTGGATCGGCGCCGTGCCCTCCTTGTCGGCGCGCTTGAGGTTGGAACCGGTGATGGTCACCTTCTGCAGCTTTTGCTCGCCCGCTGGCTGTTGCGCCAGCACGGCCTGGGTCGAGGCCAGCGCAAGGGCCACCGCAACCGCGCTTTGCTTCATTACAAGTTGTTTTTTCAAGATATCGCTCCACCCTGGTTTGGATTTTGTTTTAGTCACGAAAATTTATAATCTTCATGCATAGACGAGTCTGTCATAAGCTTGTCCTAGATCAAACTTTTTTGTTCACACCTGTCACGAAATGTAATTTTCGTTGAACAAAATCAAAAGAAATGGGCTTGGAACGTGGTAAGCGCGCCACGCGTAAATACGAAAATCCTGTTTCAGGCGGAACGGTGTTCCGTTCGGGAGCATTTCCGCCAGCCGAAAAAAAACGCCCCAGCGGGGCGTTTTTCGGCGTGCGCAAGGCGCTTACTTGGCGGCCATCAGGGCAACCGTGGTGTCGAGCATGCGGTTCGAGAAACCCCACTCGTTGTCGTACCAGGAAGATACCTTGACCAGGCGGCCGGAGACCTTGGTCAGGGTCGCGTCGAAGTTGGACGAGGCCGGGTTGTGGTTGAAGTCGATCGACACGAGCGGCTCGGTCTGGTAGGTCAGGATATCCTTCAACGGACCTTCGGAGGCGGCCTTCATCAGGGCATTGACTTCATCGACGCTGGTGTCGCGCTTGGCGATGAAGGTCAGGTCGACCAGCGATACGTTGATGGTCGGCACGCGGATCGCAAAGCCGTCCAGCTTGCCGTTCAGCTCAGGCAGCACCAGGCCGACCGCGACGGCGGCGCCGGTCTTGGTCGGAATCATGCTCATGGTGGCCGAACGGGCGCGCCGCAGATCCTCGTGCATCACGTCCGACAGCACCTGGTCGTTGGTGTAGGCATGCACGGTCGTCATCAGGCCGGTTTCCACGCCAATCGCGTCGTTGAGCGGCTTGACCAGGGGCGCGAGGCAATTGGTGGTGCACGATGCGTTCGAAATGACCGTGTCGCTGGCCTTGAGCACGGAATGGTTCACGCCGTACACCACGGTCGCGTCCACATCCTTGCCGCCAGGGGCCGAGATGATGACTTTCTTGGCGCCGCCCTTGAGGTGGGCCGATGCCTTTTCCTTGGTGGTGAAAAAGCCGGTGCACTCGAGCACCACGTCCACGCCCAGCTCGCCCCATGGAATCTCGGCAGGATTACGCTGCGCAAACACACGGATCGGATCGCCGTTGACAATCATGTTGTCGCCTTCAACCGTCACGGTGCCGGGAAACTTGCCGTGCGCGGTGTCGTAACGGGTCAGGTGCGCATTCGACTTGGCGTCGCCCAGGTCGTTGATCGCCACGATCTGGATGTCTTGCTTCTTGCCGCCTTCGTAGAAGGCGCGCAGGATATTGCGGCCGATGCGGCCATAACCGTTGATTGCAACTTTGATTGTCATGCTTAGCTCCTGATTAAAAAAATTGTTTGTCCAGAACAGCCTCTCACCGGTATGTCAGCTTGCCTCAGGCGCTCAGTACCGACCTGACCTTGGCAACCACGTTCTCGACCGTGAAGCCGAAGTGCTTGAACAGCACGGGCGCGGGAGCCGATTCGCCAAAGCTGTCGATGCCGACCACGGCACCTTCCAGTCCGACATACTTATACCAAAAATCGCTCACGCCTGCCTCGACGGCAACCCGCGGCATGCCGCGCGTCAACACGCTGGCCTTGTAGGGCGCATCCTGGCGCTCGAACACGTCGGTCGACGGCATCGAGACCACGCGCACCGCAATGCCGTCCAGCGCCAGCGCGGCGGCGGCGGCCACCGCCAGCTCGTCTTCGGAACCGGTCGCGATCAGGAT
>JBAQKU010000502.1:0-2504 GCA_049301315.1 Telluria sp. | reverse complement strand
TCGACTCCGACAATCCCGAACACATGCCGTTTCGCAGCGAGTCGGGATCGATCGAGGACGACGCCATTCATTCGTGGCAGGCCGTGCGCCAGCTCAACTCTGCCAGCACCGCGCTGGCCAGCTTCGATTACAAGAATCCTCGCCCGCAAGTGGTCACCCGTGGATCGCTGAACAAGCAAGGCGACGTCTGGCAGTACGAACGCTACGAGCATGTTGGGGCCGACGGGTACAAGGACCACAACGACGGCACGCAGCTTGCGCAACTGCGCATGGAAGAGCACGACGCCTGGGGACAGTATTTCGAGGCGGCCGGCAACGACCGCTGCGCCCAGGCCGGGCGCAGCTTCAAGCTGAGCGGCCACTTCAGTGCGGAGCCGGTCAGAGCGCAGCGAGGCGAGCCGGCGCGCGCCAGCATAGGCAAGCGCGACTACCTGATCATCTCGGTCACTCACACGGCGAGCAATAACTATCAGGCCGGGCGCGGGGCGCCTTCACAGTACAGCAACACGTTTAGCTGCATACGCCAGAGCATCCCCTGGCGGCCGGGCCGGAACTACAACAGCGAGCCGTGCGTTATTTCCGGCGTACAGACCGCGATTGTGGTCGGCCCGCCGGAATCGGAGATCCACACCGACAATTACGGGCGCGTGAAAGTGCAATTTCACTGGGACCGGCTGGGCAAGTTCGACGATGCGAGCTCGCCCTGGATTCGCGTGATGACCGGATGGGCGGGCAGCAATTTTGGACAGATCAGCATACCGCGCGTAGGCCAGGAAGTGGTGCTGCAATTTGTCGACGGCAATATCGACCACCCGATCATCATCGGCAGCGTGTACAACCGCGACAACATGCCGCCCTGGGCTTTACCAGGTAACAAAACGCAGAGCGGCATCCTGACGCGCTCGACCAAGGAAGGCCGCAGCGCCCACGCCAATGCGCTGCGCTTCGAGGACTGGAAGGACCATGAACAACTGTGGCTGCATGCCGAGAAGGACCAGTTGACCGAAGTCGAGCATGACGAGGACAAATGGGTCGGCAATGACCGCCGCAAGACAATTGACCGCGACGAAATTACAACGGTCAAACGCGACCGCACCGAGACGGTCGGCCATGACGAAAAAATCACGGTGCACAACGACCGAACCGAACGGGTTGATCACAACGAAAACATCGACATCGGCGGCAACCGGACCGAGCATGTCGGCGGGGATGACAAGGTCAACATCGATGGCAACAGGATCGAGCGGGTCATGCTGGCGAAGGAGGAAACCGTCGGCCTGGCCAAGGCGCTGACGATCGGCGCGGCCTACCAGACCTCGGTCGCCGGGCTCATGAACACCACCGTCGCATTGACGCAAGCCGAGGAAGTGGGACTATCGAAGACCGTCATCGTCGGCCAGCACAGCTTGCTGCGCGCGGGCACCGAACACAAGATCGTCGTGGGCAGTTCGGTACTGACAATCAGTGAAAACCGCATTGAACTGTTGGCTGATGAAATACTGATTCAAGGGCGCAAGAAGGTCGAAGTACACGGCGACGACATCGACCACAATCCAGGCTGATCATGGCAGATCCTGCACAGGCCACGACGGATGAAACGCCGGCGAGCAAAGACTCCGGCGGCGCCCCTTCCTTTGACGTGCCCGGCCTGCTGTTCGATAACCGGACTCCGTTCGCCGCAACCCAGTTCGACATTGTGGATCAGCATGACGCGCCCTTTCACGTCATCGTTGGAAAGATCGGCTACACAATCGGGCCGTGCAATCCGGACGGATGGGCGACATTGGTACTTCTCGATCCTCCAGTGCCCTTGAACACCGAAGATCGGCATGATGGCAATGACCCGGCGGCGAGCGTATTGGAGGAAAGCGACTTCGCGCCCTTCAAACCGCGCTGCGATGTGATCGTGAACGCGCTGGCTCACGCTCCAAAGAAGACCCCGGCGAAAACGTTTTCGGTGCGCCTGACAGTGATGCCGGGTGATTCTGCGGCGACAAAGTGGCCCGCCATCATCGACAAGGCGCTTGTCGTCTGCGGCCCGCGCTGGTTCGTCAAGGAGCCGCCCGTTGCCGGCCTATTGCGGTGGCCCTTGAAAATCGCAACGCTCGGATTGGTGCGGCCCGCCCCTTGGTATCTGTCGGCACCAGAGCGAATTTCCCACCTCCCCGTGCGCTATGAATATGCCTTCGGCGGCGAGTGCCGCATCGACAGCAGCGATCGCGCGGCCAAACGCGTACCGGCGAAAGATCGTATTGCAGCGCGGCCTGCAGTCGGTGCACAGGGGCCGCACCCAGTGGCCCATGAAGCTTGCGATGCCAACCCGCTCGGTCGCGGCTTTGCGCGAAGCTGGTTTCTTAAGGCCACCAAAAGCACGCGTTTGCCCGCGCCTCAGATCAGTACCGAGGCAAGGCGCTGCAACGCGCGCGACTTTCAAAATAGCGTAGACGGAAAAAACCCGGAGCCGCCAGCCGGCTTCGGCGTCGTGGGCCGTGCATGGCTGCCCC
>JBAQKU010000501.1:0-2523 GCA_049301315.1 Telluria sp. | reverse complement strand
GCCCTCACCTGCACATCAGCGGCTTCGATCCGCGCGCCGCCGGCGGGCGCCAGGCCATCAAGGTCGAGCTGCGCGGCATGCCGCACGATGGCGCCGCGCTGGTCAGCATGCATCTGCAGTCGGCCCTGATCGCCAATGGGGGCTCGCGCCACTCGTTCGTGCGCACCCTGCGCGGCGAATGGCGCCCGCTGTTCATCGCCTTCTCCTCGCGCGACAAGGAACACGGCCAGTACCAGATCGAGGTCGAGCTGAACAGCCAGGTCGACGAGCGCATCAGCCACAAGTGGGTCTGCACCCTGGTCATCCTGGTGCCGCGCGCGGACGCCACGCTCACCGAAATCCACCAGACTTTCCTGTCCACGCACAAGAACGTGCGCGTGATGGCCGACGACGCCTCGATCGCCAAGGTCAACGCCACCAGCGCAGGCGGACGGCTCGACATCGACGTGAGCGCACGCAACGCCTCGATCGCCCACCTGAACCTCGATCCCGGCGCGGGCAAGATCGACATGGGCTTTTCCACCATCGCCTGGGACGAGGACCTGATCGAAATCGACCTGCCCGAGCATACTGCGCCGCATCCGCACCCCAGCCGCGCCGCCTGCCTCGTCAACGCCGCGCCCGACGCCGGTTCGCAGCGCCAGGTGCGTCTGTTCGCGCTCGACCAATGCGTACTGGGCCGCTTCGAAGAAGTCGAGCCGGAGGCCGATGTGCTGCTGACCCATTTTGGCGAGGACGGGCAGGACCGCCAGGGCCTGACGCGCCGCCTGTCGGGCCGGCACGCGCTGATCCGGCGCGGCAACCAGGGGATGGAGATCGAAGACGTGTCGCGCTACGGCCTGCTGCTCGACGGGGTCTGGCCCGGCAAGGGGAAACCGGTGCCGCTGCGGCTGGGCATGAAGATCGAACTGACGGCCAGCATCAAGGGCATTGTCGTGCTCAGCGTCAGCGCCTTGTTACCGAATGGCGTGATCATGCACCGCACCGACCAGGGCGCGCAGGCCGAATGCTTCTATTTCCTGGAGCCGGAGCGGCATCCTGGTTTTCCGGTAGCCGCCTTTCCGTCAGAACCGCACGCGGCCGTGCTGCCACTGCTGTATCACCAGCATGGCGGCTTCTGGCACCTCGACCCGGCCACCGGCAACGAGACGCCGCTCAGCCCCGCCACTGCGCTCGACAAGCTGTGCCAGCTTGCGCGCCAGGTGCGCTTTGCCGCGCACCCGTATCCGGAAGCGTTCATCGAGCATCGCCGGAGCAGCGCCCGCAATACCATCGGCGCGGGCGTCACGTAGGGCGCAACGGCCAAACGTTTTCAGGAGCCCGGCAGCAGCACCAGGAACACCAGTGCCAGCCCGGCAAGCAGGGCAGCTTCGAGGGTGAAAACAATGGCCGGAATACGCAGATCTTGAGGGATTTTCATGGCGGACCTTTCAAGCACGTCGACACACCACCGTTAGTACCCGCCAGCGGCCTGAAAGTTCCGCACACAGAGCGTTCAAACCAGGTCGCGCGCCACCCGAAAGCCGACAATGTCGTTGCTGAGCAAAGCCGAGAAACCGTTGCGCAGCGCCGAGCGCAGATAGCGCGGGTTGTACAGCCAGGAGCCGCCGCGCAGCATGCGCCGGCTCTGGTCGCCGCCCTCGACCCATGCGTTGCCGCCCAGCGGCGCGCCTTGATAGTTATCGTGCACCACGTCCTGCACCCATTCCCACACATTGCCGTGCATGTCGAACAGGCCCCAGGGGTTCGGCGCGAACTCGCCGACCGGCGTGGTGCCTCCCCGGAACACGCCCTTGGGGCTGCCGTTGTAGCTGTAGTTGCCGTCGTAATTGGCAAGGCTGGTGTCGATCGCGTCGCCGAAGCTGAACGCGCTTCGGGTGCCGGCGCGGCAGGCGTATTCCCATTCGGCCTCGCTGGGAAGACGGTAGGCCTGGCCGGTCTGGTCGCTCAGCCAGAGCAGGTACTTGTGCGCGTCGTGCCAGCTCACGCCGACCACCGGATGCTCGTCGGTCTGGGCGAAGCCTGGCGCATTCCAGTTCAGGTCGCCCTGCGTCTGCCAGCCGGTGGCGCGCACGAACTGGCGCCACTCTCCCAGCTTGACCGGATAGCGCCCCAGCGCGAACGACTGCTCGATGCCGACCCAGTGCTGGGGCGTCTCGCGCTCGACCCAGACTTTCTGCGACCCGGCCTGCATCGCGATCTTGCGCTCGTGTTCCGGTGAGCCCATCTGGAAGCGCCCGGTCGGAATCAGCACCAGCTCCGGCCCCTTGCCGCTGCCATCGCGGAAGCGGTCGCGCAACACGCCTTCGCTGTCGGCGGTGGGACTGGTCGCCAGCGGCATCAGCGCCTCCAGTTCGGCCGCATTGCGCGCGGCCAGTTCGGCCCGCGCCCGCTGCTGCTCGGCGCGATAGGCTGCGGCGGCCTTGGCCTGCATCGCCTTGCGCTGCTGCTCCTCCTGTGCCAGGCGCGCCTTGGCGGCGTCGGCCTCGCGCCGTTCGCGCAACTGGCGGCGCAGCGCTTCCT
>JBAQKU010000500.1:0-10294 GCA_049301315.1 Telluria sp. | reverse complement strand
GCTGGACGTGCTCGAACTGGCGCAGCGCGACGTGCGCACCCTGTCCGGCGGCGAACGCCAGCGCGTCGCCATCGCGGCCCTGCTGGCGCAGGACACGCCGCTGCTGCTGCTCGACGAGCCGGCCAATGCGCTCGACCTGGCGCACCAGGCCAGCGTGATGGGCCTGCTGGCTGGCTTGTGCCGCGAGCAGCGCAAGACGGTGGTCATGGTCGGGCACGACCTGAACCTGGCGCACAGCGTGGCCAGCCACGCCTTGCTGCTCATGGGCGACGGAAAATGGCAGGCCGGGCCGGTCGATCAGGTCATGCAGCCGGCAATCCTGAGCCGCTGCCTGGGCCATCCCATCGAAACCATCGAACACGGCGCGCGTACCATTTTCATCGCGGTGGAACACGCCGTGCGTCCATCTTGAGAGGGCATGCCATGTTGAAGATCATGCTGGCCAGTCTCGCTTTTGCAGCCGGGGCCAGCCACGCGGCGATCACCGTCACCGACGACGCGGGCAAGCGCGTGACCGTGCAAAAGCCGGCGCAGCGGGTGATCTCGATGTCGCCGCACGTGACCGAACTGCTGTACGCGGCAGGGGGCGGCGAGCGCATTGTCGGCGCCATGAACTACAGCGACTATCCGCCCGAGGCCAGCCGCATCCCGCTGGTCGGCAGCAACAGCCAGGTCGACCTGGAGCGCGTGATCGCGCTCAAGCCCGACCTGATCGTCGTATGGCAAAGCGGGAACACGGCGCGCCAGCTCGAGCAGCTGGCCAGTCTTGGAATCCCGATGTTCTACAGCGAGCCGCACCGGCTCGACGAGATCGCGTCGAGCCTGACCCGTTTCGGCCAGCTGCTGGGCACCGAAAAGAGCGCGCAGGCGGCGGCGCAGCAGTTCCGTGCGAAGATGGCAGGGCTGGCCGCCCGCTACGGCAAGCGCGCGCCGGTGCGCGTGTTCTACCAGATATGGGACAAGCCGCTCTACACCCTCAACGGGGGCCATGTCGTGAGCGACGCGATCCGCCTGTGCGGCGGCGAGAACATCTTCGCCGCGCTCAAGGCAGTGGCGCCGGCGGTGAGCATCGAGGCGGTGCTGGCGGCAAATCCGGAAGTGCTGTTCGGCGGCGATCAGCACGACCCGGCCGACGCTGGCCTGAACATCTGGAAGCCGTACAAGAGCATGCTCGCGGTCGAGCGGGGCAACCTGTTCACGCTGGGCGGGGAATTGCTCACGCGCGCCACGCCGCGCATGGCCGAAGGGGCCGCGCATATGTGCGAAAAGCTGGAACTGGCGCGTCAACGGCGGCGGTAAGCGTGTCGTTACAGAGGTAAGCAGATGCAAAAAATGGCACTTTGGGGGCAGAGACAAGCCAAAAAGTGGTAATCTCGCCCTCGTTCGCCCAACCAATCATGAAAGATGTAAATTTATGCGTTCACTACGTTTTGCACTTGCCGCCATTGGCCTGATTGCCACTACCGCGTTTGCCTCGCCAGGCAATCCGGAACTGGGAAAGGAATTCATCGCGCTCGCTTCGCCCGTGCCAGTCCAGCCCGACAGCAAGAAGGTTGAAGTAATCGAGTTCTTCATGTATCACTGCCCGCACTGCAACGTGCTGGAACCGGCGCTCGAAGAGTGGATCAAAAAGCAGGGTGACAACATCAACCTGCGCCGCGTGCACTTCCTTTACTACGGCCCCAACGATCCTGAAGCGCACCTGTACCTGACGCTCGAAGCGATGGGCAAGCTCGGCGAGATGCACGCCAAGGTATTTCGTGCGATCCACGTGGACCGGGTGCGCATGAACAAGGACGAAGTGGTGCTGGACTGGGTTGCCAGGAACGGCGTCGACAAGGCCAAGTTCCTCGAGTACTGGAATTCCTTCGGTGTCTTGACTAAACTGAAGCGCCAGGGGCAGCTTACCAGCACCTACAAGGTCGATTCGGCGCCTACCCTGATTGTCGACGGCCGCTACATGACATCGCCTGCGATGGTCAGCGCGGCCAATCCGGGCAAGTCGGAGGCGGAGTCGTCGAAGATGACGACGCAGGTTCTCGATGCACTGGTGGCCAAAGTGATCAAGGATCGCGGCGCGAAGCCGGCCGCGGCAGCGAAAACCACAAGCAAATGAGTGACGCCGAAAAAAAAATATTGAAGATCTATGATGGGTCCAGGGCGCGCGACGAGGACTTGTTTGAAACAAGTCACGTCAACCAGCTGGCGTGGACGCTGGTCGTCGTTGCGCTCGGGATCATTGTCTGGTTGTGCATTGCGCTCGTCAACGCCGAGAACCAGCGTTACGCGCTGATGACGAACCAGTGCGCCGATCCCGTGTTCAAGGGCGCGGTGGACAAGCGCTGCCTGGCGGTGGTCAGCTCGCGCGATCACTGGTGGGAACACCTCTGGTATGGGGTGACGCACCTGCGTCCGCCCTCGGATTAGGGCTTCCTTGGTCCGCCCTACGTGGCGCGAGGCAAGGTGATGATGAACTTGGCCCCTCCCAGCGCCGAGCTGTCGACCCGGATCGTGCCGCCGTGCAGCGCCACCGCCTTGTGCGCGATCGACAGGCCCAGTCCGAAGCCTCCGGTGGCGCGGTCGCGGCTGCGGTCGAGCCGGTAGAACGGCTCGAAGACACGCGCGCGCTCGTCCGCTGGAATGCCGGGACCGTCATCCTCGACAACAATCTCGAGCGCCCCATCGCGCCGCGCGGCCGACAGCGCAATGCGCCGTTCTGCATATTTCCGTGCATTCCCCAGCACGTTGCCCAGTGCGCGCGCCAGCAGGCGCGGGTCGCCCGCCAAGCTCCCGAGGCCGGCCGGAAAACCGGTTTCCAGGGCGTCGGGCAAGGGCCCGAGCGCCGCGACACATTCCTGCAGGAAGGGCGCCAGCGCGAAGGTGCATCTGTGCAGCGCCGGTTCGCTGTCGAGCCTGGCCATGTCGAGCAGCTCGCCAACCAGGGCGTTGAGCTCGGCCAGGTCATTTTCCATCGCGGCAATACGCTGCTCGAGCGCCGGATTGGCTGCGGCCGAGCGCAACAGTTCGAGTGCGAATTCGAGCCGTGCGATCGGCGTGCGCAATTCGTGCGAAACCGAGTGCAGCAGGCTTTTCTGGGAGTCCAGCAGGCCTTCGATGCGCCCGGCCATGTGGTTGATCCGTTCGGCCAGCGGATAAATGCTGGCGTTCGGCTTCATGCTGGCCCGCGCCGATAACTTTCCTGCACCAAATTCGTCGGCGACCCGGGACAGCGCCTGCAAGCCTTGCCAGTGCGAGCGCGACCATAGCGCGATCGGTATCAGCAGTGCCAGCGCCACGATCACATAGCGCACCGCCTCCATTTCAAGGGCCAGGCTGATGTCGATCGGCAGGTCGTGGGCGTGGATCACGTCGTCGGCGCTGCCGACGTACTTCTCGCCCTTGAGATCGACCCGCCGGAAGAAGGACTTGCCGACGGCGTCGAGCACGATCTCGCCGCGCTCGAGCGCTGGCCGGCGCTTGCCCGGCAAGGCCGCGCGCGCCGCGTCCAGCGAAATGATCTCGAGCCTGGCTTCGGAGACTTCGCGCACCTTGTTGAGCCTGCCGAGCCATTCGTCCTCGGCGGCCTTGTCCACGTACTGTTCCAGCAAAAAGATCTGGCCTGCGGCCTGCCGGCGCGCGATCTCCTCGAGCGGGTCGCCGAACAGGCGGCTGATTGCAAAATAGATAATGAAGGTGGCCACGGTGATGGAGAGCATCACCAGCAGGAAGAAGCGGAAGAAAATGCGGTTCACGGGCCGACCCGGCGCCCGGCGCGCCGCGGCGCCCGAGCACTGCTGGCGCGCTTGATATTACCCCTAAGTATCCTTGCCAAAAGCATAGTTTTCTCCCTGAACAGCATTGTATAAGAGCAGGGCGGCAAACGGGATATTACAAATTGGCGACAATTGCCCGACATCTCGGGGGAGATTCGATGCGTGCATCGTCCTAAGATGAACTCGATCTTGGTTTTCCGTTTGCCCACTGATACGACAAGTGTCGTGGGCTTTTTTTATTCGCAACAGACGTAGCAGCAACTGCACAACAAGTTGATTTTGAGAGAAAACCAGCATGACGAATCGTGTTCCCCTGGCCGCAATCGTGCCTTTGATCGCAGCCTTGCTGCTCGCCGGCTGCGGCGGCGGCAGCATTCCCGCTGCGCGCTCGGCGTTTGACGTGACCAGGCCGGCGCCCGGCGTCGTCGTGCCCGCTCCGGCACCGGACACGCAAGCATTCGTCGCGCTGGCCCGCTCCCAGGATTGTGCAGCCACCCGTAACCGCCTGTTCCTCATCGACCAGAAATTCGTGTTCTGGGACCGCGCCGACAGCGCTTGCTACGATGCTTCGTATGCGCGGCAGTTGTTCGGCGCGACCCCGCAGACGGTCCTGTGCGCGAACGGCGATTCGATCGCCGGGCCAATGACGAGCTGCACCGATGAGAAATACCGCGCCATGTTCGACACCATCCTGAAAAACCTGGACGACGCCAACCTGGGACTGGGCGGCAGCAGCAAGGTCGAGGCGATCCCGTTCCTGCCCAAGGATGGCAGCGCGCTTGCCTTCGAGCCGATCGCCGGCGATGCGGCGTCGGGCGTGCACAGTGCGAAAAACGTCGTGGTCAAGGATGTGGCGGGCTGGGAAAAGCTGTGGGCCGAACACACTGGCAATCGCATGCCGGCGCCGGCCATGCCGAAGATCGACTTCGACCAGCAGATGCTGCTCGGCGTGTTTTTGGGCGATGGCCCGAGCGGCTGCCGCCAGGTCGGCGTGATCAGGGTCGGCGTGCGCGCCGGCAAGATCGCTGTCGATGTCGAGGAGCGCGACGCCGCGCCGGGCAGCTTCTGCGTCGCAGCGCTGGGTTCGCCAATGAATGTGGTGGCCGTCGCGCGCGGCGATGCGCCGGTCGAGTTCGCCACTGTCAAGCCGGTCCAGCTGGCGTTCACCAGCATCGAGAGCAGCCGCCGCTCGAACGTCGTTGTTGCCCGCACCGACGTGATCAAGGATGCCGTGAGCTGGGCTGCCCTGTGGAGCAAGCATGCCGCCAACGGCGCGCCGGCGCCGGCCGTCGATTTCTCCACGAACATGGTAGTGGCCGTATTCGCGGGCGCCAGGCCGAACGGCTGTTATTCGACCGGTATCGGTGCTGTGTATCGCGTAGGCAACACGATCAACGTGGCGCGCGTCGACGCGGTGCCCGGCGCTGGCGTCATCTGCACACAGGCGATTGTTACGCCGGCGCACATGGTGCAGCTCGCGCGCAGCGATGACCCGGTCGAATTCGGATGGCAGCTCAAACCGATCAAGTAATACGCAATGTTGGGGATGCCGGACGGCACGTAATAGAATAGCCGTCCGAACCCTCCTTGCGTGGAAAAAATGGAAAAGCTCCTTGCCCTGACCCTGGCTGGCCTGTGCGGCACGGTGTCGGCCCAAACGCCGGCCACCAACCTCATGCCCGACGGCAGCCACGATATGTACATCGGGCTGGGGGCAGTGTCGGCGCCGGCGTACGAGGGCGCGCGCGAGCGGCGCCGATCCGCCTTGCCGGTGCTCCAGATGGAATGGAGCAACGGCATCTTCGTTTCCGGGCTCAGCGCGGGCATGCACCTGTCGCGCCAGCCGTCGATGGAGTTCGGGCCCTTGCTTGCAGTGCAGCGCGGGCGCAGCGAATCGGGCAGCTCGCGCGGTGTGGGCGGGGTCGACGCCAGCTCGGGCGAAAATACCCTGGCGCCGCCTGGCACGGACATGGAGACCAGGAAAGTGCAAGCGGAAGTGGGCCGCCTGAGCGGCATGAACGATATCGACCGGCGACTGGAGGCAGGCGGCTTTTTCAATTACTACCTCACGCCACAGCTACGACTGACCAATAATCTGCTGGTCGGATCGGGCAAGGAGCGACACGGGGCGCGTTGGAACCTGGGCGTGCAGTACATCGTCCGCCCGGGCGCGCATCATTCCCTGTCGCTGGCGGCCGGACTGACGCTGGTCAACCGCCACTACAACGAGACCTATTTCGGCGTCACGCCGGAGGAAGAGATGAGCAGCGGCAATCGCGCGTATGCACCATCGGGCGGGCTCAAGGACGTGCTGCTGGGTGGCCGCTGGAACTTTGCATTCGCGCCGGCCTGGATCCTCACGTCCGGCCTGCACTTCACGCGCCTGCAGGCCAGCGCCAAGGACAGCCCGCTCGTCGAGCGGCCTTCCAATCTGACGGTCTCGACCGCCTTGGCCTACCGCTTCTGACCGATGAGCAGCTCCCGCCCCCTCCCGCTGATCCTTGTGCTGCTGCTTGGCGCAGGCGGGGTTGCGGCCGAGCCGCGCGAGTGGGTCAGCTATCGGGACGCCTACCGCGCCATGGTGGTGTTCGAGAAATACGGCAAGCCCAAGAACCTGATCCAGAACCATTACCAGGTCATGCCGAAGGACAGGGGCGTGCCGGCCGAGGGGCTCCAGCTTGCGCTCAACAGCAAGTCGCTGCAGCTCAAGCTGCCGCTCGACGCCACAGGGCGTGCAGTGTTTCCACTACTAAAGGCAGCCTACGACGAGAACGCCGAGCTGGTGCTCAACCGCAAGGTCAGCCAGCTGGTGTTGCGCCCGCGCGTGTCGATCGTGGTCCGGCCGGACGGGGTGTATGAAGCGGCCGAGTTGCAGGCCGCGTGCGAGCAGGCGCTCAATTACCAGCGTTTCGTGGACGCCTCGGCGCACGCGAAGAAATGCGTGGGAGTGCGCTTTGCGTTCGCAGGCAAAGGCGAGCTGCCGGGCGTGAAGCTGAGGAGGGGTGACGTCGAGCAGGCCCTGCCGGTGCTGCCGGGCGCCGCCTTCGCGGACGATCCGAACCAGGCATTCCTGACCGTGACCTACCGCTTCGTCCAGCCAGCCGCGCGCGAGCAGGTGGTAACGCGCGATGCGCCACTGGCGATTGCCGCCCTGTTCGAGTAGGCCGGTCTTCAATTCCAGGCGGACGGCGAAAACAGGTAGCCTTCGCCCCACACCGTCTTGATCTTTTCCGATGCGTGATCGTCGAACTTGCGCCGCAGCTTGGAGATGCAGTTGTCGATGCTGCGGTCCAGCCCGTCGAACTCGATGCCGCGCATTTTCTTGAGCAGGGCGTCGCGCGAGAGCACCTGGCCGGCCGCTTCGGCCAGCACCAGCAGCAGCTTGTATTCGGTGTTGCTCAGGATGCAGGGCTGGCCGCGCCAGGTCGCGCTGCGCTCGCGCGTGGTGATGGTGAGCGCGCCGAACATCATGGCTTGGCCGGCGGGCGGCTTCGCTTGCGCGCGCCGCATCAGGGCGCGCAGGCGCGCCAGCAATACGCGCGGCTGCACCGGCTTGTTGACGAAATCGTCGGCCCCCTGTTCGAGCAGCGACACTTCGTCATACGAGTCCTCGCGTGCGGTCAGGATCAGGATCGGCACCTCGCCCAGCTCGCGCAGCTGGCGGCACACCACCATCCCGTCGAGTCCCGGCAGCATCAGGTCGAGCACGACCACGTCGGGCGGGTTGGCCTTGAAATGTTCGAGCGCCGCGTCGCCGCGCGTGACCAGATCGACCTCGAATTCATAGCCGGTCAGGTACTCGCTTACCAGTTCGGCAAGGCGCGGGTCGTCTTCCACCAACATCACTCGAAACATGTCCATTTCTCCTTGCCGCTATTGTATAAGAGCAAATACCAAAAAGCACAGCCGGGGACATTCGGGGACAATTTGCTACATTTTCGCGACATGCCGGGCGTCGCAATCATGTAGCACTCGACCCGCAGCTTGTGCAGCAAAACGTATGCGGTCTTGTATTGAACATTGAGGTCCCTCGACAGCTGGAGCGCCGAAATGCCCTTCACCGCATTGACGTACAAAACGATGGCCGCCAAGATGGTCTGCAGAGGCAGCTTGTGCCCGTTGAAGACTGTTTCTGAAGTCACTGAGAACGCTGGGTAGCAGCCCCGGCAGCGCCAGCGCTTTTGCCCGCGCACGTAACGATGGGTATCCACACATCCACAATGCGGACAAGTCTGGTGCGTTTTCGATCCCCAACGCAGATCTGCAAAGAAATCGCGCGCTTCATCGCCGGACATAGCGCAGCCATTAGCTCCAGCCGCGGCCGCATGGTATGCCGCGACTGCGGTCATCAATGCACCGTCACCGCCGGTATAATCTTCGAGAAGTCCGTCATTTTGTTGTTACATTGAAATGTATGTGGCTTCTCTGGCACTAAAATAGGCTTTGTCTTCGATTTTTGCCGAATGTATCAACCAACCGCAGATCGTCATGATGCTATAATCAGTCAACACTGCTAACTCTAAGGGAGCACGTATGGCACACTTTGAAAAGGTGCTAACCGGAAGTCCTCCGCGTCAAGCGCGGTCCGGTTATCGGGCAAAAGCCCAGCAAACACAGCACGAAGAAGCCCTGAAGCAAGCGAACGAACTGCAGGTTGAGCTGGCTCGCCGTGCCCAAACGCCGCTCGGTAACGATCCACTACTATCGTTTGACAGCTCGATGAGCCGTGCAGAAGTTCGCGCAAAGTTCATGACGCTCGTTCAGCGTTCAAGGGAAGCTGTTTTCGCTTAATCACCGAAGCACTCAATACAAGGTCCGCAAGTCGGACCTTTTTTTATATGACAATTATAAAAAAAGTTCTATTTCATACAATGTTCGCCGAGGGTAAGAAAGACAAGCCGATCACTACCGACTTGCCGCACATGAGCGATGATGAAATTGATCGGTTGTCAAAATGGATTGAAGATATTGTGGCTGGCAGTAGTCACGTTGGGGCAAATAAGCCGTCCTGGATAGCCAATGGCGTATTCGTTCCTGGGACTGAACTCTACCGAGACAACAACATTTGGCACTATCATTGCGGCCCTTACCTCAAGCAGCCAGGACCACCTCAGCAATTCACCGACAACACACTTTCCGTAAACAACCACGGGAAGACCTCCGGGCCTGTTTACCACTATGCAAAAAAGGCGGACTCCATCATTTTGATAGGCTTTTCACGCCTACATGTGCCGTTCCCACTTGCCACAAGCAAGAAGAATCCACTCCGAACCAGAGCGTATGCACTGGACCAGACGGTGGAAGTGCCAGGCTTCTGATCCTCAATCTAGGTACGCGGTCGACCCGCAACTACGACACTGGTGATGCGACCATCGTTGGCCGGCCCCATGAATATACTGGGCGGCCGGCCCGTTTCTGCTGCTCATGAATTTGATGTGCAAGATACAACTATCTCGTCGATTCTGCGCGAACTATAATTGACTAAAACCCGCCGCGGCGGGTTTCCTGAAGCGGCCGATCAGGCAGCGTTCGTGGCCACGAAGTCCCAGTTCACCAGGCCCCAGAACGACTCGACATACTTGGCGCGCAGGTTGCGGTAGTCGATGTAGTAAGCGTGCTCCCAGACGTCGCAGGTCAGCAGCGGCTTGTCGCCGGTGGTCAATGGGCAGCCGGCGTTGGAGGTGTTGACGATGTCGACCGAGCCGTCGGCCTTTTTCACCAGCCAGGTCCAGCCGGAACCGAAGTTGCCAACGCAGGACTTGGTGAATTCTTCCTTGAATTTGTCGAAGGAACCCCATTTTGCGTTGATCGCGTCCGCGACCGCACCGGCTGGAGCGCCGCCGCCGTTCGGCTTCATGCAGTTCCAGTAGAAGGTGTGGTTCCATACCTGGGCTGCATTGTTGAACACGCCGCCGGAGGACTTCTTGACGATCTCTTCGAGTGGCATGTCCTGGAATTCGTTGCCCTTGATCAGGTTGTTCAGGTTCGTCACATAGGCTTGATGATGCTTGCCGTAGTGGTACTCAAGCGTCTCTTTCGAAATGTGTGGCGCGAGCGCGTCCATCGGATACGGCAGTGGCGGCAGAGTATGTTCCATTTTTTGTCCTTGATTTAGGTTGGGAAAGCATTAATTCTTCTGAGACGAGCCATATTGTAAAGCGGATGGCGTTTTGTTGCATATTTGCTTCGCGCCGGAAATCCCCGCCTCATTCGAGGATGCTTTGCACGCTGGCAATGCCGATCTCGGCGCTGCCTTCGGCCAGGCGCACCGTGAGCGCCTGCTGCACCTTGATCTGGCCCGGCGCGCGCACTACCTTGCCGCTGGCGTCGCGCACGATGGCGTAACCGCGCGCCAGCGTGCGTTGCGGGTTGAGCAATTCAAGCTGGGCCGCCAGCGCGCCCAGCGCGTCGCGCCGCTGCTGGAGCTGGCTGGCGAAGCTGGCCGCGCAATGGCGCTGCTGGGAGGCGATCTCGGCGCGCAGGGCGCGTACGTCGGGCCGGTGGCGGGCCCAGCGCTGTTG